>OKRF01000064.1:11745-42300 GCA_900290315.1 Candidatus Sulfopaludibacter sp. SbA3
CAGTGCAACGCGTATCGTCATTCCTTACTCTCAACGCCGCCGCCCTCCGTTTTGTGACAGCCGCACGAAAACTGGGCCGTATAATAGCAGATCATGCCCCTGATCGATCGAGTGCAGCAGGACATGGTCGCCGCCATGAAAGGTAAAGCGGAGGCGCGCCTCAGCGCCCTCCGCATGATCAAGGCCGCGCTCATGAAGCAGAAAGTCGACTCGCCCAAGCCGATTGACGAAGCGATGGAGATGCAGATTCTGAAATCGCTCATCAAGCAGCGTATCGACGCCTCCGAGATGTTCCGCAAAGCGGGCCGCGCCGAGCAGGCCGATAAAGAGGACGCCGAGCGCACCCTCATCGAAAGCTACCTGCCCGCCGGCGCAGGCGAAGAGGAGATCGACGCCGCCATTGCCGCGGCCCTTGCCGAAACCGGAGTCACCTCGCTCAAGCAGATGGGCCTCGTGATGAAAGCCGCGCAGGCCAAGCTGGCCGGCAAGACGGTGGACGGCAAGGCGCTGAGTGATAAAGTGAGGTCCAAGTTACAATGACACCCCCTTCAGGATCGGACCGCCGCCACAAGCCGTTTGTGCCGGAGTCGCTCAAGATGACAGAATTCACCGGCCGTGCGCTGATGCTGGGCCTGGTGATGACCGTGGTTCTGGGCGCTGCCAATGCGTACCTGGGACTGAAAGCCGGTCAGACGATTGCCGCGACTTATCCGGCGGCCGTGATCGGCATGGCGGTGCTCCGCCTGATGAAGGGGTCGATTCTGGAAGAGAACATTGCCCGTACCGCGGGCTCCATCGGCGAATCGGTGGCGGCGGGCGCGGTGTTCACCATACCGGCGTTTTTTATCGTACATGCATGGGTGCCGACGGTGATTCCCAAAGGGCTGGGCTTCTGGACCAGCATGTGGATGCTGGCGGCGGACCCCACGTATAAGAAGGCGACGGCGCTGATGGTGGTGGGATCGGTGCTGGGCGTGCTGTTCGTCTCGCTGATTCGCCGCGTGATGGTGGAAGACCCCGAGCTGCCGTTCCCCGAATCGGTAGCCGCTTCGGAGATCCACAAGGCCGGCCAGATGGGCGCCAGCGCGGCCAAGTATCTGTTCTACAACATGGGCTTCGGCGCGCTGGTGTTTCTCTTCGGACAGTTCAACCTGTTCGCACCGGACAAGGACTTCTTTTTCCACGTGGGCCAACTGGGCATGAGCAAACTGCGGCTCGGACCGATTGGCAACACCAATGTGTTGGCGGCCGGGGGCGTTTCCACCTGTGCGGCGCCCACGGTGAGCCCGGCGTTCATCGGCGTGGGATACATCATCGGGCCGGAACTGGCGGCGCTGAATTTCTCGGGCAGCGTGGTGGCGTGGGGACTCATGATCCCGCTGCTGATCTTCTTCCTTGGTCCGCAGTTGCAGAGCTACCTGCCGGCCGGCGCCACCGACGAAAGCTGGCTCGGGCTGGCCAACGCCATCTGGCGCTTCATCATCCGGCCCGTGGCCGTGGGCAGCATGATGGTGGGCACCTGCTACACGCTGTTCCGCATGCGCAAGAACCTGATTGGCGGCCTGGGCAAGGCGGTGGCGGAATTGCGCGGAGGCGCTCCGGCGCAGGAATCGCTGGGACGCACCGAACGGTACATGAGCTCCAAGGTGGTGTTCGGATTGATCGGCGTGATGTTCCTGCTGATGTGCGTGCTCTACGTGTACCTGTCCGGCCTGGTGACGGGCGGAATCGCGGCGGCGCTGGTGATGCTGATCGTGGGCTTCTTCTTCGCCACGGTGTCGGGGTACCTGGTGGGCGTGATCGGGTCGTCGAACAATCCCATTTCGGGGTTGACTCTTTCCACGCTGGTGATCGCCGCACTGATGATGGTGACGCTGGGCGTTTCCGGCATGAGCGGCGTGGTAGCGGTGCTGGGCGTAGCGGCGGTGGTGTGCGTGTCGTCAGCGGTCGCCGGTGAACTGCTGCAGGATTTCAAAGTGGGCTACATTCTGGGAGGCACTCCGCGCTCCATTCAGATTGTGGAGCTGATTGCCGTGGCGGTGGCCAGCCTGGTGATGTATTTCCCGCTGATGATTCTGTACCAGGGCAACCTCAATAAGGGCGGCATCGGCTTCGGCGATAAGGCGCTTTCGGCCCCGCAGGCCGGACTGATGGCATCGCTGGCGCAGGGCATTGTGGGCGGCGATATGGCGTGGCCGCTGGTGGTGACGGGCATCCTGTTCGGTTTCGCCATGATTATGTTCAAGGTGAAGAGCCCCATGCTGGTGGCGATTGGAATGTATCTTCCCATCTCCATCACGTCGGCGATTTTCGTGGGCGGCGTCGTTCGCTGGCTCACGGATTCGGCCAGCAAGCGGGCCAGCCACAACGAGAATCAAAGGGGCAAGCGGGCCAGCCACAACGAGAATCAAAGGGCGCGGGTGGAGAATTGCGGAGTCCTGGTGGCCTCCGGGTTGATTGCGGGCGAGGCGCTGGCGGGTCTGGTGACCGCGGTCTTCAACTTCCAGGATTGGAAGCTGCCGGATTTCAGCAAGGGTCTGTACGGGTTGGGGAAATGGGACTTTGAGCCATCGTACCTGGCCGGCATCGTGGTGATGGCGCTGATCGCGCTAGTGCTGGTGCGGATCCCGCTGGCAAGTGCGGGAGACCCCAACGAGCCGGCCCCGCCCGCGGCGATAATGTAAAGTATGTGCCCCTCGGATACATCTCCGGAAGCGTGGCGGGTGTTCCTGGATTTGGTGCGACGCGCCACACCGGGTGAGCGCCTGACCCGCGCATTGGAGCTGTCCGAAACCGTACGTGGATTTGCCGAGGCCGGCATGCGCGCCCGGCATCCGCAGGCGGACGACCGCGAGATTTTTCTCCGGATGGCCCGGCTGTATCTCGGCGACGAACTGGCGCGTAAGGTATACGGGGAGTTGCCAACGGATGGAACCCAGAGCGAACGCACTTAGACAGCTTTGCGACACACTGCGAGGCTTAGGCATACCCTACGTTGTCGTAGGATCCTTGGCCTCGTCGGCGCGCGGTGTTCCTCGCTCCACTGTGGACGGCGATTTGGTGGCCGCAGTCAGGGTGAAAGATGCCGACCGGGTCGCGGCTGCGCTGGGAGCGGATTGGTACGCGGATTCGGTCCAGATGGCTAGCGCCGTCTCCGCGGGCCGATCGTTTAATGTCATTCATCAGCCGTCGTTTCTCAAATTTGATATTTTCCCGGTGATGGAAGAGTTCCATCACGTCCAACTGGAGCGGGCGACTGAAGCGGAGGTGAACTTCCTTGGCGAATCCGTCCTTTGTCCCGTCGCCACGGCCGAAGACATTCTGCTGGCGAAATTGCGATGGTATCGTGAGGGCGGCGAAGTATCCGAGCGCCAGTGGACCGACATCCACGGCATACTGGCGATCAATCCCGAGCTCGATTTCGACTATGTGAACGGGTGGGCCGCACGCCTGAGGGTCGCCGATCTGTTGGCGCGCGCACTGCGGGAAAGAGACAACGCATGAGCACACACGTCTTCGTTCTGATGCTGGAGAATCGCTCCTTCGACCACATGCTGGGCTATTCCGGAATCAGCGGCACGGATGCCGAGGACGGCGGACCCACGCGGCTTGACGGGCTCACCGGCAGCGAATCCAATATCTTCAACGGAACGAGTTACCCGGTGCAGAAAGGCGCGGACTGGGCCATGCCGGCCGATCCGGGACACGAGTTCCCGGACGTGCTTACACAACTGTGCGGTCCGGGCAGTTCCTATCCGCCCGGCGGCGCGTATCCGGCCATCGATAAATCCGGCTTCGTCGCATCCTACAATCCGGCCATCGATAAATCCGGCTTCGTCGCATCCTACATGAAATCGCGCGGGGCCGGCGACCCGGGCGAGATCATGAAGTGCTTTGCGCCGGAGCAACTCCCGGTGCTGAACGCGCTGGCGCGCGAGTTCGCGGTGTGCGACAACTGGCACGCTTCCCTGCCTGGGCCCACCTGGCCGAATCGCATGTTCGTGCATGCGGCATCCTCCGCCGGCCTGGATCACAGCCCCACGACGGCAGAAATTCTGGCCTGGGAGACTGCGTTCGGCTTCAGCTTCCAGAACGGCAACATCTTCGACCGGCTGAAGCAGAAAGGCCTCAATCGGCGCTTGTACGCGGGCGACGATTTTCCCATGGTGGCCGCGCTGAAGGGCATCGCGCTCGGCGACATCCGGCCTTACCATCATTTCGCCCAGGATCTGCAGGGCGAGTATGACTACGACTACATCTTCATCGAGCCCAGCTACAACGCCACCGGCGAATACAAGTGCAGCACGTCGCAGCATCCTCTGGACGATGTCACGCGCGGCGAGGCGCTCATCAAATGCACCTACGAGGCGATTCGCAATTCGCCGTTGTGGCCGGACAGCCTCCTGATTGTCACCTGGGACGAACACGGCGGGTTTTACGACCACACGATTCCGGGGAGCGCGCCGGCTCCCGGAGACCCGGCGCAGCATAGCAAATACGGTTTCACCTTTGAGCAGTACGGGCCGCGTGTGCCGGCTGTGGTCATTTCGCCGCGCATTCCGCAAAATACGATCGATCACCGGCTGTACGACCACGCCTCCGTTCCGGCCACGCTCCAGGCACTGTTCGGTCTGGACCCGCTGACGAATCGTGACGCGGCGGCCAACGAATTGACTTCCCTGCTCTCGCTGGCGGAGGCGCGGGAGACGCCCACGACGCTGCCGGATCCCGCCGTTTCCGGCCTCGGAGGCTGCGCCCCGGTCAATTGCTTCGAAGCGCCTGCCGCCACCACGGCCGCAGCGGTGGCGAGGCCAGATGATCCCATTGACGAAGGAAATCTGCCCGGCATGGTGCATGTCGCGATGCAGCACGACATGGCGATGTCGCCGGATCGTCAGCAGGATATTCAGGACCGCGTCCGGTCGCTGCAGACTCGCGGCGATGCGGCGCAATATCTTGCCGAGATAGCCGCGAAGGTGAAGGCTCAAGGCTGAAGACTACACCGCCACCAGCAGGCTCTCGGCGAAGGGCCACTCCTGATCCACCCATTGCGCTTCCAGGTGGAAGCCCGCGGTTCGCGCCATTTCGCAGATCTGCTCCGGGTGGAACTTGTGGCAGGACTCGGTCCAGATGGTTTCGCCCATAGCGAAATCCACCACCAGGCGGGCCTTCTTCACACGAACGGTCTGGTCTACGCGAGAGCGCAGGTGCATCTCGATGCGCTGGGCGTCCGGAGCGTAGCGAATCAGGTGCTCGAACCTGCGAAGGTCGAAATTGCCGTGCAACTCGCGGTTGATTCGCCCCAGCAGGTTCAGGTTGAAGGCAGCGTTGACGCCGGTGGGGTCGTCGTAGGCGGCGATCAGGTGCTCCACGGGCTTGACCATGTCTGTGCCCAGAAGTAGCGCGTCGCCGGAACAAATCGATTGGCGGACGGCGTAGAGAGTCGCTGGCGGAATCGGGCTCGAAGTTGCCGATGGTGCTGCCGAGAAAGAGAGTCAGCAGCGTCTGGCCGGTGGCGCGCCGCTCGGACACAGTGCGCAGACCTTCCAGATAATTCATTTCGAGCGGAAACACGCTGGCCCGGCCGCCGAGTTCGAGCGCGCACTTGGCCAGCGCCGAACCGGAGACGTCGATCGGGTAATAAATCGCCGTCTGCCGTTTGCCGAGCTGTTCCAGAATGGGCCGCGTCTTGATTCCGGTTCCGCTGCCCAACTCAGCCACGATCAACTCGCCGGGCAGCAAATCCATCAACTCACCGGCGTGAGCCTGCAGCACGCGCGCGTCGGCGCGGGTGAGACCGTACTCGGGCAAAGTCGTGATGGCTTCGAAAAGAGCGGAGCCGAGATCGTCGTAGAAGTAGCGGCAAGGCAAGGTCTTCTGGTCCATGCGCGTGAGGCCGCAGTGGACATCGGCTGCAAACTGATTTTCAAACGCCGCAGCAAACATCAACTTTGCACCAACCGGAATGTGGCGTACAGATATGGATACTGCGGACGAAACCAGTTGCGGAACGAAGGACGCGCCAGGCCGGAGGCCGTGCGCGGCGAAGCACCCTTCAGCACGTAATGCTGGCCATCGAAGAACGGCTCGGAATAGTTCTGGTAGAACGGAAATGGTGTAAAGCCTGGGAAAGGCGCGAACACGGTGGACGTCCACTCCCAGCCGTTGCCAGTGAGTTGCGCGGCATGCTCGGTGGTCCCCGGAACGGAAATCGGGTCCCAGTGACGGAAGTCGAAATTATCGATGGCGGGGTCCGGCGCCGGGGCCAGCGAGGCGGCGCGATGAAATTCGGCTTCCGTGGGAAGACGCATGCCGCGCCAGTGCGCGTACGCCTGGGCCTCGTCGAATCTCACATAAACGGGGCACTCCAGGGGCAGCGGATATTCGGAGAACATGCCGCGATAGAACCAGCGGCCGCCGCGTTCCACCCAGAAGAAAGGCGCCGAAGCTCCTTCCTCTACGAAGGCCAGGTACTCGCCGTTGGTGACTTTGTTCCGGGCCACCGAAAACGCAGCCACGGGAACGGTGTGAGCGCGGAATTCGTTGTCCCATCCGAACGCCTCCGTGGGGTCGAGACCCAGGACGGCATCGCCTGCAGGGATTGCAACGAACGGCTCTGTGGGACAGGCGGTCGTTTTCTGTCGGCTGTCATCTAACGGTGGCCCCATGGGGGGAGAGAGCCGCTTCCGTTCGTAGGCCAGGTTATGGAGGATGTAGGCGAACGTTTCGGCGTGCATGAGGCGGTGCTCCACCGCTACGTTCAGAAGCTGCTCCGGCACGTGGTCGAGCAATTCGTCGATTTCGGCGCGAGTGCGCTCGTTGTATCGTTCCACTTCGGCCAGGCCGGGCCAATCGGATGGCTGATCGGAGGGGAGACGGCCGGGGGGCGGATCGATCCCGAAGGCGAAGAGATGGTCGAATTCCGGATGGAACGATGGTTTATCGAGCGCATAACGCGCGATCAGGTTCCAATCGAACGCCTCCAGGTGGCCTATGTAAAAAATGATGCGATGCCGCTCCGGTATGGGCCGCTCGTATAATGAATCGGGCCGGACCAGGCGGAACAATTCGTCAGTCTGTTCGCGGGCTTGAGTCAGTGCGCGGCCCAGGGAGGTTTGTGCGGGCATAGGACAGTCTTTCCAGTCTACCCGACGCCTGCGGCGTCTTGCTGTAGAGATGTGCGCAGGTCCACAGAAGGTGCGGGATTTTTTCTTCTTATTGAGGCGGTGGCTCGGGCACTGGCCGCTTCTCGAACGAGCGAAAGGGCGCCACCAGCATATGTAGAGGGCGGATGCACTCCGCGAGGCCGACTTCTTCGACTCCGAATTCCATGGCTTCGAAACCTCGTGAGGGAGTCTCCGCGTAGGTTCCGAAAAGGCGGTCCCACCATACAAAGACCGTCCCGAGATTCTGGTGCTGTTCGCGCTCATCCATCGAATGGTGGATGCGATGCAAACCGGGAGTGATGACAGCGCGCCGCAGAATCCGCTCGGCTGCTGCTGGAAGTTTGACGTTGACGTGTTCGAACATACCAAACACAATCACCAGGACGGCATCCACAGCTACGGCGAGTGGCGGCGGCGCTAGTAGCACGATTGCTGCCAGGAACACCGCCTGGCTGAGCGTGCCTTCGAATGGATGGAAGCGGAACTCATTGGTGAAATCGAAGTCGCGGTCGGAATGATGCAGGAGATGAATGCGCCAGAGCCATGACACGCTGTGATACAGGCGATGCAGCCCGTATCTCAGAAGATCCACGGCCAGAATCCAGGCGGCAAATTGCAAAGCGTACGGAATCTCGCGCCGGGTCAGCAGGGCATGCGGACTGCCCGCCACGGCAATCGCGACCGCAACGGAGCCAGCTCCGAAGATCAGCGGGAAAAACACCGCACCGAACAGATACAAAAGGGAATGCAGCGTCCAGCGTTGGACGGTAGGAAGCTGTAGCTTCCTCCATGGCGCGACGGTTTCCAGAGTTGCCATCAACGCGAAAACGCCGATGAGCACCCACTGAGAGTCCTTGCTGATTTTCACCGCTAAATCGGTCGTGGCAGTCATCACCAGTACCGCGGGTCTCCCGTGCCGGCCACCACGATGACGAGCAACAGGTTGGTCACGGCGTGAGCCAGGAAGGCGTCGCCCAGTTTGCCGGTTCGCTTATATGTGTAGCCGTACAGAGCCCCGGCTGCCATGCCCTCCGCAATGCGAGTGCCGTGCATGAGGCCGAAGACCAGAGAAGAGACGGCAATCGCCTGCCAGCCGGCTTGCCGCGGATCGGTAGACGCAAATTCGGAGGCTTGCACCCGGCGCATGAGGAATCCGCGAAAGGCGAGTTCTTCGGCGAAAGGCGTGACCAGCACGCCGCCGCACACTCGAAAGCACAGCCAGGTGATGCGCCAGATGGGGGAGGCCTGGAGCAGGTGCGTCCAAGGTGCGGGCGGGGATGGGAATCGCAGAGAAGAAACCAACCAGAGCGCGGCGACGGCACAGCCCACTCCGGCGGCGAACAGAGAATGCGTCCGGTTCCACTGCATCGCCCGGTACTCTTTGCGATAGCACCAGATCGCGGCCGCGGCGGCCAGCACGCGAATGGGATAGAACCACTCGAAGCTTCCACTGGCAGCCCTGGAGATCATGGAAGCGGCCAGCATGGCGACGAAGGGCCCCGCATAGTACAGCATGGGATCGGAGGCGGGCGCCTCCACGATCGATTTGGGTCTGTCAGGAACCTTACTGATGACCGGAATATGGGGAGAGTAGGCGCAGAAACCGAGCGTCAGGACAGTGAATGAGATCAAGCCCGCCCACGAATGAAAGCCATTCATGGCGACGTCCGGATGACCGAAATATCCGATCAGAACGTACGCGGAAATCCGGACCACGTTCAAGCTCCAGGAGATGGCCGCTCCGATGGGAAGCACCAGTAGCGCAGCGGGGAAGCGGTATTCCCTTCGAAACCAGGCCAGCCAGGCAATCGCAAATATCAGGAAGATGCAAATCCCCTCATAGCCGGAGCAAGCAGGCGTTATCTGGACAGAAAAATGGGGTGTCCTGATGCGCTTTCCTTCCGACCATACGGCAAATCCCAAGTTCCGGAGCAACGCGGTCGCAGCACGCACAGTTACATTCGAGTCGTAATTCCAGGAGCGCTCCACTAGCGGCATCGCGACGAGGCTGGCCACGGCGAACGCCAGAACTGTAAGCGCCGCTCCGCGATTCGACCGTGAAATGATCGACGGGTCAAATGCTGCAAGGATGCCGGTGATCGCTGTAGCCACTCCCACGCTGAACCAGAGCAGGGCCAGGCTGGCGGAGCCTTGGTTCGCGCCGTCTCGCCGGGTGAGAAGTAACGTCAGCAAGGCGAAGGCTGCGAAACATAGTGTATGCCCCAGGATGCTCTTCCGCAGGGGCGCGGGAGGATCGGCATGCCGGTTGTCCGCGGCCCGCAGACTGGCGGCCGTCACATAGAGCAGCGTAAGCAGGAACGGAAGAATGAAGAGACGGAAGAATTGATTGGGACCCGCGAGAATGGGTCCCGCCGACCAAATGTCGCCTTTAATGCCGGTGGTACGTGCCCACCATGCTTCCGCACTCAGGATGACGAAGCCCGCCAAAACGCGGACCCACCACCGGTTCGCGCGTGGCCACTCCACCAACATGCCGGATGAAAACAGAGATTTTTGGTCCTCTTACTTACGCAAACGGCTCCGAATAATGAGCGCCGCTCCCCCGATCAGGACGATCGCGCATCCTGCGAAGCCGGCATCCACTTCGGGTGCGGCGGCATCCTGCGAAGCCGGCATCCACTTCGGGTGCGGCGGGAATGCCCGCAAACGCGAACGAGGACACGCCAACCAACAAAAGAACGAACCCAGTAATTCTCGTCATGTGTTAAGCCCTCCTGGTGATGGAACTACCAATATCAACTTTGGTTAATCGTGCCACTCTTCTCTCCACCTTGTCAATGGGGGAATTGCCAATCCGTCGCGTCAAAGTACTAGCCGCCGAACGGTGCGTCTATTCCATGTGGGGCTTGAGTCCGTTCCGTTCCAGCGCCTGATGCGCCGCCGCCACTGTTTCGGGAAGCACGTAAAAGAACGCTCCCGTGCGAACGGTGCGAAAGATGATGCCGCCGCGGTATTCGTCGGCTTCCACTCCGAAATCGATGCCTGTTGCAGCCAGAACCGACTCCAGGCGGAGTGCATCGCTGAGTTTCTTCGCGATGTAGATCAGGACCGGCTCCCTCCCTTCAAAAAAAGCCGCTTCCTGCTTCACCGGAAGTTCTCCACCATGGTCAGGTTGGTCTCGTTCTGGTCCACCTTGGAGAACAGCACATACTTTCCGTCGGGAGAAATGGAGTACCCATCGAACCAGTTCGTGTTTTTGAAGCGGATCACCGGTTGGCTTTTCTTCGTTGCGAAATCGTAGAAGACCACCATCAGGGCACGGCCGCTGCGCGCAAATTCCAGGTAGTAGATTCCTTTCGCAGTGGTTTGGATGCTGGCCCACATCAAGTCGTGCTCGGGCACGATGGCCTCTTCCCCCTCACCGCCGTCCGCCGGCACGCGCCAGATGGAGCCGCGGCTGCGGTAGCTGCGGTAGTACACATACTTGCCGTCGGCGGATTCGTGCGCATCTCCGCCGCCAGTGTGGCGTTGCGTGATCTGTTTCGGATTGGTGCCATCGGCGGCCACCTTCCAGATCTCGCCACCCATGCGCGACGAATAGTAGATGGACTTGCTGTCGTGCGACCAGGAGGCATCATTGGCATCGGTCAGCACACGTGTAGCTTTGCCGCCGGCCGCGGGCACGGTGAAGACCTCCTGACCACCCTGGCCGCGCATGTTGCAGAGCAGCATCCTGCCGTCGGGAGACCAAATCGGCTGGTTCATGCGGCGGCCTTCCAGGCGCGTGATCTGGGTGCGTGTTCCATCGGCATCGGTGATCCAGATCTGCTGGTCGCCGCTCTGATCGGAAATATCGGCCACGCGTTTCCCGTCGGGCGAAAACGATGGATTGATCTCGCGGCCGGTCGAACGAATCAGCGGCCGCGCGTGTTCCGGATCGAGCGGTCCCACCTGCGCGATCCAGATTTCGGACATCGCGGGGCTTTCGGTAAACACCAGGCGGCTGCCTGCCGGCGCCACACTGGGATAAGAGGCGTGGTTGCCCGAGACGATCAGGTCGCGGGGGCTGCCGCCGTAGGCCGGCACGCGCCACAGCCGAAAGCCGTTGCTGCGATTGGCGGAGTACATCACGTCCTGCCCGCCCGCGGCCCAGGTGATGCCGTGGATGGTATTGCCGTCGAAGGTGAGCGGGCGCACACCGTTCCCTTTCAGATCGCAGAGGTAGATGTCGCAGCGGCCGCCTTCCGATTTACGGACGAAGGCCACGTTCTTACCGTCGGGCGATACGGCCGGGGTGGTATCGCCGCGTGAGCCCTCGGGCGGCTTGGTGATGGGATGCAGCGCGCCGCCTTCCGCGGGTACCGTGCAGATCGCGGGCAAATCCTGGCCGCCGGCGGGAGCGGAGACCACCAGCGTCTTCCCGTCGCGAGCCCAGGACACGGAGGGCGAGAGTTCCGCGTCTTCATCCTCGCCGCTGGAGGGCGCGTCGAATTCCACCACTTTACGTTCCAGCCCTCCGCCGGACGGGACGACGATTACCTGGGCTCGATCTTCCACCACGCGCAGGAACGCCAGGCTGCTGCCGTCGGGCGACCAGGCGGGGCCGATATCGCTGCCCTCGCCGTTGCTTACCTGCAGGGGCGTGCCGCCCGCAACCGGGCGTACGAAAATGTGAAACACGGCGTCCTTGGATACATCGTGCGCGCTGTAGGCCAGACGGTTGCCATCCGGGGAAAAGGCCGGGTAGGCGTGAGCGCCCGCCTCGCTGGTGAGCGGAACCTTCTTGAGTTCCACGGTTGGGCCGCTGACCAGGCGGCCAAGCAGGGTAACCACTCCGCCGACCGCGCAGAGAGCCAGCGCAAGCAGAACCGCCGGGCGGCGGACCAGGGAGCCAGATGCCATATGTTTCGTATTATCCCTTTTCGTGACGAGCGGCAGGCGTATTTCTTAGCTGCCGCTCTTTCAGCGGCATACGCAGAGACGAGGGTCAATGTTCCGCTGATTTGCGCCGTCCGCGCCGCATCTGAGACACTGGCTCTTTCATGCTCTTCAGGCTCATCGCGCTGTTCCTGGCAGGCGCTTCGTCCGTACTTGCACAGAGCAACCCCCTACCCGCCAGGGAAACCCTCTACTACAACGTAGAATGGCGGCTCATTACGGCGGGCAAAGCCAAGGTGGAGTGGGCCGGCACGCCGCGCTCCGCCGGGCACGTGAATATGCACCTGGAATCGGTGGGGCTGGTGTCCAAGCTCTTCCGCGTGGAAGACGACTATGCCGTCAATCTGAGTTCCGGAGAGTGCGCCGTTTCTTCGCAGTTCACTTCTCACGAGGGCAGCCGCCAGCGCGAAACCCGCATTACTTACGATGGCGCCGCTCATAAGGCCGACTACCTGGAGCGCGACCGCTTGAAAAACATCGTGCTGTCGCAGCGCCAGATCGAGATCCCCTCCTGCGTGCACGATGTGGCGGGCGGAATGTTTTTCCTGCGCACCCTGAACCTGGAGCCGGGTCAGACCACCACAGTCCCGGTGAGCGACGGCAAAAAGAGCGTCTCGGCCAAAGTGGAAGCGCAAGCGCGCGAGGACATCAAGACCCCCGAGGGTTTGTTCCACACCATCCGCTACGAGGTGTACCTGTTCAACGACGTGCTGTATCACCGGCAGGCGCACCTCAACCTCTGGATCAGCGACGATCGCCGCCGCCTGCCCGTGCAGATCCGCGTCCGCATGCCGATTACCATCGGGACCATCACGTTACAACTGGAAAAGCACGAGTAGAGTTCGGTGCCAGGCTACATAACCTCGGAATTAATTCCGAGGTTATGTAGCCTGGCACCGAACTATTTGCGAACTCTTGGGGTATCGCGGTCGTATTGATCTCTTTGGAGGGGATTTCGTGAATCTCTGGCAGGATATTCGATTCGGCGTGCGCACGCTGAAAAACTCTCCGGCGTTTCTGGCGACCGCGGTGCTGACCCTGGCCCTCGGAATCGGTGCCACCACCGCCGTGTTCAGCGTGAGCGATGCCCTGCTCTGGAAGCCCGTCTCACTGCCTCGCATGGACACCCTCGTCATGGTGCTGCAACGCAGTCCGGATTCGCCCAACGATTGGGATAACGTCACGCCCGCCGACCTGGATGACATCCGGCGCGACAATACGGCACTCTCCAGTATCGCCTACTTCGAGGGAGGCTCGGCCAGCATCGTGGGCGGTGGCGGCGAACCGGACCGCGTGGACCAAGCCCTGGTCAGCGCCAATTTCTTCGATGTGGTGGGTGTCCAGCCGGTCATCGGCCGGGGCTTTCAGCCGGGAGAGGATCAGCCGGGCAGAGAACGGGAAGTGGTGTTGAGCAACAAGTTGTGGCGTCGCCGCTTTGGCGCCGACTCGGGCATCGTCGGCCAAACCATCCACCTCGACGACCAGAACTTCGTAGTGACCGGAATCATGCCCTCCAGCTATGAATTTCCCATGGCCACTGAGATCTGGACGCCGCTGGCGCAGACGCCGGCGCAGCGCGCTTCGCGCAAGGGCGATTCCCTCGTTCCCGTGGCGCGGCTGAAGCCCGGCCGCACGATCGCGCAGGCGGAATCGCAACTAGACAGCATCGCCGCGCGCCTGGCGAAATCCTACCCGGACACCAACAAAACCCGGCGCTTCATGATCTGGCCGGCGCACCGCTTTCTGGTGGACTACGAGACGCAACAATATCTCATCATGTTGCTCGGCTCAGTGCTGTTTGTGCTGTTGATTGCCTGCGCCAACGTAGCCAATCTACAGTTCGCGCGAGCCACTGGGCGGCTGCGCGAAGTGGCCGTTCGCACAGCGCTGGGCGCCAGCCGCTGGCGTATGATCGTGCAACTCGTGACCGAGAGCGTGCTGCTTTCGCTGGCCGGCGCCGCGCTTGGACTCCTCATTGGCAAGTGGGGCATGAATTTGATCAAGGGAGGCATGCCGCCGGAGATCGAACGTTACATTCTGGGCTGGAAGGATATCCAACTGGACGGCCGCGCGCTGGCCTTCACGATGCTGGCGGCAGTGACCGCCGGCATTCTGGCGGGGCTGGCTCCGGCATGGCAATGTTCGCGGCCCAACCTGACCGATTCCCTGAAGGAAGGCGGACGCGGCTCTTCGGCTGGACGCGGCCGGCATCGTCTGCGCAACATCCTGGTAGTGGCCGAAATCGCGCTCGCGGTTATCCTGCTGGTGGGCGCCGGGTTGATGGTGCACGGCTTCAAATCCATGATCGACAACGGTGCGCGGCTGGACCCATCGACCGTCCTGAGCCTGCGGCTGGCCCTCACCGACAACAAATATCATGAGCCGTTTCACCGGGCTGCCTTTTACCGCGACGTAGTGACGCGCATCCGCGCCCTACCCGGAGTGCGCAGCGCCGCCGTCGTCACAGCCATGCCTTTCAGCGATCACTCCAGCGGCCGCATCTTCACTATCGAAGGCCGGCCCTCGGCGCCGGGAGAGCCGCCGCTCCAGGCGATGTATCAGGTGTGCAGCGCGAGCTATTTCGAGGGGCTTCGCGTTCCCCTGCTGGCCGGACGCTACCTGCGTGACAGCGATGGAGCCGATGCGCCGAAAGTGGCGGTAGTGGGCCAACGCGCCGCACGGCAGTTTTGGGGCAAGCAATCGCCGATTGGACAACACATGAAGGTCGGCGGCGCCGATTCCAAGAATCCCTGGGTAACCGTTGTTGGAGTGGTGGGAGACATGCCGCACAATCCTTACGACCGCGACCCGCGCCGCGCCGTTTACGTTTCTTACCAGCAGTTCCCGGCGCTGTGGATGGATGTGGGCGTGCGCACCGCGGGCGATCCCTTGCGCCTGGCCCCGGCGATCACGGCGGCCATCCGGTCGGTGGATCCCGAACAGCCCATCACCGAAATGCTGAGTCTGGAAAGGCAGATTCACAATCGCGCCGTCGGGCTGAACTATATGGCGGTCCTGATGGGAGTCTTCGGAGTGCTGGCGCTGGTGCTTTCCGCCATCGGTGTCTACGGCGTGATGGCCCACATGGTGTCGGAGCAGACTCACGAGATCGGCATTCGCATGGCGCTGGGTGCGCCCCGGCCGCAGGTGATGACAATGGTGTTTCTGAAAGGCCTGTGGACCACCGGGACCGGGCTGGCGATCGGCCTGCCCATCGCGTTCTTCATGGCGCGGTGGATGGCCTCGCTGATTTACGGCGTCACCGCCGACGACCCGCTGACTTTTGTAGGGATTCCCGTGGCACTCCTCGCCACGGCTGCGCTGGCCATCTACATTCCAGCGCAGCGCGCCATGAGTATCGATCCCATCGTAGCTCTGCGGTACGAGTAGTGCTTTTGCCGTTTACTGGATCCGGATTAGAGCACCGGCTTGTGCAGATACGCCTCCGTAGGATGCGACGATGGGCTGATCCGCGGCGGCCCTCTTCGACGAAGCGTGGCAGTTGCCGAAGACGAAGTAGTAGTTGCCGCCGGCAGCGCTGCGTTATACGCTAATGGTAGCGGTGGAGTTCGCTTAACGCCGACCGAAACGGCCAATGACTCCTGCAGTGGTTTTTCGCTGTAGGCGCGTTGGTTCCCGCCTTTGCAGCAGGCCACAAGAAAAGTTGAGAGGAGATCCTTTCATGGATCAAGTCTGGTTTGTTGCCGCCCTCTGGCTGTTCCTGGCACTCTTCGCGGTGCTGGTGGCCAACTGGTTGAAGATCTCCACGGCGCTTTCGGAGATCGTCATCGGCACCGTCGCTCAGTTGGCCATCGGGGCGTTCGCGGGCAGCGAGGCTCTGGGTGCGAAGGCTCCGTGGATCGCGTTTCTCGCCGGCACGGGCGCCATCGTGCTGACCTTCCTGGCCGGCGCGGAGCTCGACCCCGCGGTCTTCCGCGCAAAATGGAAGTAGTCCACGGCGGTCGGCCTGGTCGGTTTCTTCGGTCCGTTTCTGGGCGCGGCGATGGTGGCCCACTACGTTCTCGGGTGGGCGTGGCGTCCCAGTTGGCTCGCCGGAGTGGCGCTCTCCACCACCTCCGTTGCGGTTGTGTATGCGGTGATGCTGGAACTCGGCTTCAACCAGACTACTTACGGCAAGGCCATTCTCGCGGCCTGTTTCATCAACGATCTGGGGACCGTGCTTGCCCTCGGGATGATTTTCTCACCGTTCACCAGAAAGACTCTGATCTTCGTTGCAGTCAGCCTGCTGTTGTTTGTGGTGCTGCCGTTTGTGACGCGATGGTTCTTCGAGCGATACGGTGGACGCGTTTCCGAACTGGAGACCAAGTACCTGTTGTTTCTGCTTTTCGGACTGGGCGGACTGGCGGTTTGGTCCGGCAGCGAAGCTGTTTTGCCTGCCTATATTATCGGTATGGTTCTGGCGGGAACCGTGGGCAAAGATCATTTTCTGATCCGGCGGCTGCGAACGCTCACGTTCGGACTGCTGACTCCGTTCTATTTCATTCGCGCCGGCAGTTTCGTTTCCGTACCTGTCCTGATTGCCGCACCCCTGGCCTTTGTCGCGCTGTTTTTCGCCAAGATGGGCGCTAAGCTGGTAGGCCTGCTGCCGGTGGTTCGCGCGTTCGGATACAGCGGGCACGAAGGTATCTATTACTCTTTGATGATGTCAACCGGGCTCACTTTCGGGACCATTTCCGCGCTATTCGGCTTGAACCACGGCATCATCACGCAAGGGCAATATTCCCATCTGGTGGCCACCGTGATCGGCAGCGCCGTGATTCCCACGGCGATCGCCAATGCGCGCTTCCTGCCCAGACACCTGTTGCCGGAGCAGGAGCGGGAGTTGCAGGAATCGTCATTCGGCGAACCTGTGGGAGACCTGGAATCATGACGTCGCGCCGGCAATCGCGCCGGTGGTTATGCTGTACTTAACGGCAAAGGAGCCATCATGTTGACCAAAGGCCCTGCGAAAAAGGTCACCATCTTCATTAACGAAGATGCGCAGCATCATATGACTGCGTTGCATGATTCCATCATGACGTTCCTCATGCACAAGGGAATCAGCGGCGCCACGGCGACCCGCGCGTTCTCGGGATTCGGTTCGCACCAGATGTTGCATACGCCCCGGGTGGAAGTCCTGGCCCAACACCTGCCCATCCGCATTGAATTTATCGAGACGCCGGAGAAAGTGGACGAGCTTCTTCCCACTCTTTACGAGATGGTCTCAGACGGTCTCATCGAGGTGCAGGATACTACCGTGGTGAAGCACGCCCGCAAGGCGCCGAAGCCTGAGCCCCGCCTGCCGCACGAGCGCAAAGATGCCCACGCCAGGCTGCTTCGCGTGTTCATTGGAGAGGCGGACAAATGGCACGGCGAGCCTCTTTACGACGCGATTGTGAAGAAGTTGCGCATGCTGGACATTGCCGGCGCCACGGTGTACCGCGGCATTCTGGGGTATGGCGCCAAGGGGCATCAACACAAGCAGAGCTTTTTTCACGTATCGCGTGACATGCCCATCATGATATCGGTGATCGACAGCGCCGAAAAGATCGCAACCGCGGCTGAAGCCATTGAAGAGATGGTGGAGGACGGCCTGATCGTGACGTCGGACGCCGAGATTGTCCGGCTGGTCCGCAGTCAAAAGCCGGCGGAGGAAAAGGATGCGACAAACGCAAAGCGCTGAGATCCTGCGCATTCACATTTCGGAGTCCGACCGCGCGCAGGGGAAGCCGCTGTACGAAGCGATCGTGGCGAAGTGCCGGGAATTGAAGATGGCCGGCGCCACCGTGTTCCGCGGATTGGAAGGCTATGGTGAAAACGCCGAAATGCACAAGGGCCACCTGGTGCGCAGCGATTGCCCCATCGTGATCACCGTGGTCGATGCGGCGGACAACATCGGGCGTCTCATCCCCGCGGTGGCGGAGATGATCGATACCGGTGTCATGGCCACCTCTGCCGTCGAGATGGTGCGCGTTCAGAAGGGACCGGGTGTCTGACGGGACCGCAGGTACCGGATTGCCGCGCTCGATCCATTCGCCGAAAGCTGCCGCGAGTTTGCCGCCCAGGAAAAGGTCAACGTAGCCATTCTCGGCCGATTCAAAGCCGGTAAGAGCAGCTTTCTGAATCACCTCATCGGACAACAGGTTCTTCCCGTGGGCGCCGTTCCGGTGACTGCGATGATCACCGAGATGGAATACGGCCGGCGCGACCGGGCGGAGGTGGTGTTCCAGAAGGGAACCACGGAAGAGATCCCGCCGGCCTGCCTCGGCGAATTCGTTTCCGAAGCAGGCAATCCGGGAAACTTCAGGCAGGTGGTGCGCGTGCGCCTGTATCTGCAGGCCATGGAACGGTATCGTGCGTTGCGATTCGTGGATACTCCCGGACTGGAAAGCGTTCTGGAACACAACACGGAGGCCTCGCTAAGGTGGCTACCGAACGTGGGATTGGCCCTTGTGGCAGTGGGCGTAGACCCACCGCTTTCCCGGCACGACATGGAATTGATCCGGACCCTGAGCCGCTACACTCCCAATATTTCCGTCCTGTTGACGAAGATCGATCTCCTGGAAGATGCGGACCGCCTGGAGGTCCGGGAATTTGTTCGCACGCAGCTCGCGCGTTTCACTGGCGTGCCGCTCCCGCTGTTCTGCTACTCCACGCGGCCGGGGTTTGAGGGTCTCCGCGCCGAACTGGATGAGCAGTTGCTTTGCCAAACAGGCGGGCAGCGGGACGCGATCTTGCGTCACAAATTGGACTCGCTGTTGCGCGAGTGCTCACAGTATCTGAAGATTGCCGGAAAGGCGGCCGAGATAACAGATTCGGAGCGCGCCGCGGTTCGCCGGGCCATAAGGGACGAAACGAATATTGTCGACGAGAGTCGGCAATCTCTGCGCCTGGCCGCCCGGCACGCCGCGGAGGGCACACGCGGAGAGTTCGAACTGCTGCTGCAAAGCGAAGAAGCCGCCGTGCGCGACAGGCTGCTGGCCGAATTGGACGCGGAGTTCCCCTCCTGGACGGCCAGCCTTGCCATCGCGGCGGAGCGCTTCGAGGCGTGGCTGTGCGGTGCGGCCGCTCGTGAAATGTCGTGCCTTTCCGAGCGGCATCGCAGTGAGTTTGTCGCTTCGATCGGTCGTGTGAGCCGGCGGCTTGCGCAGTCGCTCCAGGACTTCCGCAACAGATTGTCCGAGGGGTCGCTCCGAACGCTGGGCGTGCCGCTCGAAGCCAGCGAGATGGAATTGCGCGTGAAAGAGCCGCAATCTCCCGACGTGCGCTTGGGCAGGATCTTCGACCGGAATTGGGAGTTGCTCTCCTTCCTGTTGCCGATGGCGCCGATTCGCGCGCTGCTCAAAAGGCATTTTCAGTGGAAGGTAGCGGATGTGGTTTCCATGAATCTGTCGCGCCTCACCACGCAGTGGGCGGACGCTGTGAACGGCGCCATCTTCGCCCTCGAGAAGCAGGCGATCGACCGGCTGGATGGTCTGACCGCCACGATTCAGGCTCTGCTGGCTGCGGCGGGAACGGAGTCGGGTCAGATCTGCGCGGACCTGCGCCGTGTGGAAGAGCAGCGCGAGCGTCTCCTCTCGCATAATATGGGGTAGGAATATCCATGATCAGTTTCAAGTTTCTGCCTGCTCTCCTCTGCGTTACGGCCTTTGCGCAGTCGCCGATCGATTTCTCGAACGCTGGGTACGGTGGAGGCGGCGTCAGCGTGCCCGCGGTGCCGGCAGTGATTTCGGTACGCCCTACGGGTGCGGACGATACCGCGCTGCTGCAGGGCGCGTTGGATCACGTGGCATCGCTCGCGCCGCAGGCGAATGGGTTTCGCGGCGCGGTGTTAATGCAGCCGGGGCGCTATCGCGTGTCCGGGAAACTGGAGATGCGGGCCAGCGGGGTGGTGCTACGCGGCAGGGGCAACGCCACGATGGTCGCAACGGGCAAGGGACGTCGTACACTGCTGACTATTGGCGGTGTGGCTGATGTGACGACCGATTCCCCTGCCGCGGTCACCGATGAGACAGTCCCGGCCGGTGGGCTGGTCCTGACGCTCGACAGATTCGCCGGACTGCATGCCGGCGATCGGGCCGTCATCACGCGGCCAAGCAATGCTGCCTGGATCGGCGCGCTGAAGATGACGGGGCTGCGCGGCACTTACGCCAACCAGCGGCTGGACTGGGCCCCCGGTTCGCGCAATCTCATCTGGGATCGCACGGTGGTGTCCGTTGATGCCGCCCGCCACCAGATCACGCTGGACGCGCCGATCACCACCGCGCTGGAGAAGCGCTACGGCGGCGGCACGGTGGCGCGGGTAACGAGCGCTCCCGTGACGCACGTGGGCATCGAAGACGTGACGCTGGAGAGCGAATTCGATGCCGCCAATCCGCGCGATGAAGACCACTCCTGGATCGCCATCGCGATGGATCGCGTGGAAGACGCTTGGGTGCGCGGGGTGACGGCGCGCCACTTCGCTGGCTCCGCGGTCCGCGTGGGACAGCGCGCCCGCCGCGTGACCATTGCCGATTGCCGCAGCCAGGAGCCGGTCAGCGAGCCCGCCGGATACCGTCGCCAGAGCTTTCTGGTGGAAGGCCAGCAGGTGTTGGTATACCGCTGCTCCAGCGAGCAGGGCATGAATGATTTCACCGCGGGCATGCTGGCCGGCGGTCCCAACGTCTTCCTGGATTGCACCGCCACGGGAGCGCTGGGCGATAGCGGGTCATTCGAGAGTTGGGCCTCGGGAGTGCTGTACGAGCGGGTCCGCGTGGAAGGCGCGGGCATTCGCCTGGTGCAGGACAGCTTGCGTTCGCAAGGCGGCGGATGGACGGCGGCGAATTCGGTGATTTGGAATTCGCAAGGCAAGGAACTCACGGCGGAAGGTCCCGAGGGCGCGGGCAATCTGGTGAGCCGCTCCACCGATCCGCTGTACGAGGCCCAGTTGGCGAAGCGGACGGGCGCGAAGCTGACGCAGCCCGAGCGCGGGACTACTGCCGCGTCGCGAGTCCCTGAGTTCCGACCCAAAGCCGCGCCCGCGCCCGTTGCGTCACCAGTGCGCGCCGTGAAGATTGTGAATGGCAGATTCGTGGCCGGCGGCAAGACGCTGTGGGGCGGAATCGTCAACGATGGCTGGTGGCGCGGGCAGGCCGTTCCGGCGGAAGCTCTCGACGTGGGCGGTGTGGCGCTCACGCGCTTCGTTCCCGGCCGCACCGGCCCTGGCCTCACCGAAGATCTCGCCGCGCTGGCGGCGCGCATGGTGCAGCAAGGCACGCCATTCTATCAGTCTATTCCCGGCCTCTGGTACGACCGCCGCCGCGACGAGCATTCCATCATCTCGCGCCCGGACGCGAATGTGTGGGCGCCGTTTTACGAGATGCCCTGGGCACGCAGCGGCAAGGGAACGGCGGCCGATGGCCTGAGCCAGTTCGACCTGACTCGCTTTAACGCCTGGTATTACGGGCGTTTCCAGGAGTTCGGCAAGCTGTGCGACCAGGACGGGCTAGTGCTGTATCACAACATCTACAACACGCATAACGTGCTGGAGATTCCTCCGCATTGGGTGGACTATCCCTGGCGGCCAGCCAACAACATCAACAATACGGGGCTGCCGGAACCGCCGCCTATCGAACCCGGCAACCACATCCACGTTGCCAACCAGGTCTACGACATTACCAATCCCACGCGCCGCGCGCTGCATCGCGCACTCATCCTGCACGAACTGGACGAGCTCTCGGATGTCCACAATCTGTTCTTCNNGGCCGCTCTCGTTCCAGGAGTTCTTCCAGGACGTAGTGGCTGAATGGGAGAAGAAAACCGGACGCACTGTGCGTGTGCAACTGGCGACCAGCAAGGACATCACCGATGCGATTCTGGCCGACCCCACGCGCGGACGCCAGGTGGCGGTGATCGACATGCATTATTGGCAATACAAGCCGGATGGTACGCTGTGGGCGGCGAAGGGCGGCGAGAATCTGGCGTTCCGCGAAATGATCGGCCGCGATTTCGGACGTGCCGGTGATACGCCGCCGAACACCACGCCGCAGCAGGTATACCGCCAGGTCCGCGAATATCACGACCGGTATCCGGACAAGGCGATCGTCGCGTGGAACGGCGGGGCTGGGCCGATCCCGGTGCTGATGGCGGGCGGCGCCGAGGCACTCATGCTCAATCCTTCCGGCGGCCACGGCCAAGGCAAGACGATCGATCGCACCCCGCTCGATGGTTTCGTCACCGCGCAACTGGCCGGCACGCTGATGATGATGCAGCCCAAGGACGGGCTTACCGCCGATCCGGAGCAGACGTGGTGCCTGGCGGAGGGGTCGCTCGGCACGGTGCTCTTATACTCCCTGACCGGGCCCACGATTCAGTTGCAGCGCGAACTGCTGCAGAGCACGTATAACGGCCTGTGGTTCGATCCGCGCACAGGCAAGACGCAGGCGCTCGGCGGGCAAGCGGGAGCATCGATACAGAAGCCAACCAGCGAGCCCTGGCTGCTGCTGCTGCGGGCGGGGCGATGAGTCAGAACAGCAGGGGCGCGAACTCGTTCAGGTAGCGGCGCCACACGATCCAAGTGTGCGCTCCTTCGCTCTGCCGGAAGGTGTGCTGGATGTGCGCCGCGTCCAGGGTCTTCGAGAAGTTCTCGCTGGCGGTAAAGAGACCGTCGTCTTTGCCGCAGCCGATCCACAGCAGGCGCAGTTTGCGTTCGCCGGTCAGGCCCGCGAATGTCTGTTGCAGATTGGCGTTGCCGATGGCCGCGCTGAAGCCGCCCACGTAAGCGAAAAGGTCTGGGTGATTCAGCCCGATCTCCAGAGATTCGCCCCCACCCATGGAAAGGCCGGCGATGGCGCGATGGCCGCGATCCTGATATACGCGGTAGTGCGCGTCGACGAACGGCAGTACGTCCTCTAACAGGTCGCGCGTGAAGGCCGCGGTGTTTCCGGAAGCGCCGCTGCCGGGCGGCACGCCATAGCCGAACGGCATCACTACTACGAACGGCTTGCACTTGCCCGCGGCCAGCAGGTTGTCCAGAATCAGGTTGACGTGGCCCAGGCGGGTCCACGCAGTCTCGTCCGCATTGGCGCCGTGAAAGAGATACAACACGGGGTAGCGGGTGCGCGCATCGCTCTCGTAGCCGGGCGGCGTGTAGACTGTCAGCCGGCGTGTGGCGTGCAGCGATTTCGATTCGTACCAGTGCGTCCGAATCTCGCCGTGCGGGACGGCGTCGGCGTCATAGAACGTTGGCTCGCCGGCGGGGACCTCCAGAATGCTGCTGATGGTGCTGGGCGTCGAGCCGGTCTTCACCTGGGCATTGTTCGGATCGATGGTTTTCACGCCGTCGATGGTGAAATTGTAATTGTAGATCTCGGGATCGAGGGGCCCGATGGTGACGCTCCACAGACCCTGTTCGTTCTTTTCGAGCGGCTTGCCGCCGCGCTGGAATTCGCCCGTGAGAATCACCTGAGTTGCGTTCGGCGCCAGGACGCGAAACGTCACGCGGCGATCCGGAGCGACTTCCGGCGAGCGCACCGGTGCCTGGGCCCGCAGAGTCACGACGACAAAAGCCAGCCAGACGAATTTCATGATGAGGCCTCTTCAGCGCGCAGTATATCGCAATGCCACTCTGCTATCGTATCTGTGAACACCGCAGGAGGCATCATGCGAAACACGATCCGTGGACTGGTCCTTTGTTCCTCAGCGGCTCTGGCCGCCACCTCGCCGCTCTACAACGTGGCGGACTTCGGCGCGGTGGGCGATGGCCGCCATAAAGACACCGCGGCCATCCAGCGCGCCATCGATACTTGCGCCAAGGCAGGCGGAGGCACGGTGCTGCTTCCGGGGGGCCGATACCTCACCGGAGCCATCGAGCTGCGCAGTCACATCACCTTTGAAGTAGGCCCCGGCGCGGTGATTCTGGGAAGCGAGGATCCGGTCGATTATCCCCTGCACGACAACGCATGGGGCGGCACGCGCAAGACTGTCTCGTCCTTGATCTATGCGGCCGATGCTGAGGACGTCACCATCACCGGCCGGGGCACGATCGATGGACAGGGGTTGGTCCGGTGGAAGCGCCAGTGGCTGGCGGCTCCGAAGAAGGGCATGCCCGCGCCTTCCACGCCCGCCGATTTCGAAGAGGATTTCGAAGAGATTCGCAAGTTGGCGAACGGCCGCCCTCAGCTCATTCAGATTGTGCGCAGCAAGCACCTGGTCATCGAAAAGGTCCACCTGATCAATTCCCCTTCCTGGACCATCCATCCGCTCTTTTGCGAGTTCGTCCGTGTGGATGGAGTCACTATCGAGAATCCGGTGCCTTCGCCGAATACCGACGGCATCAATCCCGAATCGTGCCGCAACGTACAGATCGTCAATAGCCGCATCGACGTGGGCGATGACTGCGTGACGCTGAAATCCGGCATCAACGAAGTAGGCCGCAAGATGGCCCTGCCCGACGAAAACATCACCATCACCAACTGCATGATGCTCAAGGGACACGGCGGAGTCACCATCGGCAGCGAGATGTCCGGGGGCGTCCGTAACGTGGTGGTGAGCAACTGCGTCTTTCAGGGCACGGAGGTGGGCATCCGTGTGAAATCGCAGCGCGGCCGCGGGGGCATGGTGGAAGGGCTCAATGTGAATAACATCGTGATGCAGGATGTGTTATCCGCGTTCACCATCACCACTTTCTACATGGGAACAGACAAGCCGGAAGATGTTTTCCCGCTCAACGAGGGCACTCCCCACTTTCGCGACTTCCTCTTTAGCAACATCACCGCACGCGGATCCAAGACGGCCGGGCAGGTGACCGGCCTCAAGGAATTGCCGGTGGAGAACATCGTCTTCGATAACGTGCGTGTGCAGGCGCAGACCGGAATGACGGTGAGCAATGCGCGCAACGTCTTTTTCCGGGATGCGTTCATTGACACTGAATCGGGACCCGCTCTCACGGTGGTAAACTCCAGCGCAATCGAAACGGCGCGCCTGCAAACGCTGGCGCCGCACTCCGGTGTGCCGCTGATCCTCACCGATCCGAGGAAATGATGACTCCCAAGAAAGTCCATGCCGCAGTTTGTGCTGTTGTGGTGGCGGGCTCATTGGCCGCGCAGTCCGGCGACGCGCGTGCCAGGCTGATCGCGTATCTGAACGGGCTTCGGGCTTGCCCAGACGCATCTCGATGCGCGCAAGCAGGCCGTGGCGCAGCTTCGCACGCGCGCCGATGCCGAGCGCCGCAAGACGGAGGTTCGCGGCAAGATCCTGCAACTAATCGGCGGTCTGCCGGAGCGGCACGGAACGCCGGCAGTGAAAACTTTCGGGGCGGTCTCCGCGGATGGCTTCAGTGTCGAGAAGATTGCGTACGAGAGTCTGCCCGGCTTCTGGGTGACTGCCAATGTCTACGTGCCATCCTCTGGCAGCGGACCGTTCCCCGCCGTCGTGATCGCGCCGGGTCACGGCGCCGGCGGCAAGACGGAGGATTGGAGTTGGGGCGGCAATTTGGCGCGCAACGGAATCATTGCGCTGGCCTATGACCCGCTGGGGCAGGGCGAGCGGCTGCAATATTACGATGCGGCGAAAAAGGCCTCCGCTATCGGCAATCCAACTGGCGAACACGGAGAGGCCAACATTCCCGTGATGCTGTTGGGCGACGACCTGGCGCGGTACATGGTCAACGACGCCATGCGCGCAGTGGATTACCTGGTGGCAAGGAAAGATGTGGACGGCGCGCACATCGGCGCCTTTGGCTGCTCCGGGGGCGGTACCGCGACGGCGTATTTCGCGGCTCTCGACAATCGAGTCAAGGCAGCCGCTTCGGCTTGCTACATCACCTCTTTCCAGGAGCTGCTGAATTCACCGACGGGAGTGCAGGATGCTGAGCAGACCATCCCGCATTTCATCGAGCGGGGCCTGGATTTCGGCGATTGGGTGGAACTGTTCGCGCCCAAGCCGTATGCCATCGTTTCCACCACCAACGATATGTTCCCGTTCGAAGGGGCGCGGCAGACCTTCGAGGAGGCCAAGCGCGTGTTTTCGCTGTATGGCGCCGAGGATCGCATTCAGTGGATCACCGGTCCGGGCGGCCACGGCAACCTGACTCCCATCGCGCCGGCGATTCTTACCTTCTTCACCAGGAATCTGAAAGGGGCAGGGGATGCAACATACACGCCGCTGCGGCCGGAGCACCCCACTGACATGATCTGCACTCCAACCGGCCAGGTGGCAACTTCGATCGGCGGCGAGACAGTCTACTCGCTGAACCGGAAGCGTGCGGAATCCCTGATCCCTACCCCTGCGAAAGTGACTGCCGGCGATATCCGGATGCTGACCGGCGCTGAGGCCGAGCCTGGGGCCAAGCCGTCAGACGAAGCGCCGGGCGCGCTGACCATGCCGGAGACACGGGGTCTCAAGCCGGCAGTGCTGATGCTACGCTCGACTCCGAAAGCCATGGATCAGCTTATGCAATCCGGCCAGATGGTTCTGGTGATCGATGCACGCCCCACGCCGCCCGGGACGGAGAGCATCAAGTCTCCCTATCTGGGCGGCTTCAACCTGCTCTCGCTGCGTGCGTTTCTGGCCGGCAAGACGCTGGTGGGGATTCGCGTCGACGATGCTATCCGCGCCATGGATTGGCTGTGCGCCCGCCAAGACGTCGACAAATCGGCAATCACAATCTACGGCGAAGGTGCGCTGGGACTCGTGGCGCTCCACACGGCGGTCCTGGATAGCCGGATCGGGCGTGTGATCATGGAGAATACGCTGGCCTCATACCGCATGATTGTGGACCAGCCGGTACATCGCAATGTCTCCGAAGTGGTGATTCCCGGCGTTCTGCGGAAATACGATGTGGGCGATCTGCTGCTCGCCACCGCCCCCCGTCATGTGACCGTAATCAATCCGCGCGATGCTCTGGGCGACCCGGTCTCGCCGGATGAGTTCCGCAAGGCGCTCAAATTGGGCGCCTCGGACCGCATCCAAGTGCTCGCTCGATGAATTCTGCGTTTCAAACCAGTTAAATCGAGCGCCAAATTCCATTGCAAACATTTTGTCCCCAGAATGTTTTGTGGAAAAGCCACGGGTTTGCTAACGAATTGTAACCGTCCACGAGTCAAGCTGGCATCAGGAGAAGCTCATGCAGAGTGTGCAGTTCTTCTGGAGGGATGCCGGACGGATCAGTTCGTTCCGAACCGGGGTGTGTTTGCACGGTCATACATTGCACTCCGAAGAGTGTCTCAATTTTCTGCCGCGATATCTGCACTATGTGCCGGGAATCTCGCAGATGCTGAGCCGGCATCAGCGCGGCCCGCAGGCGATCGATTTCAACCGCGCCTGGTGGACGCCGCCGCTGACTCCGGCTTGCGCCCTGCGCCTCGAGCGCGAACAGATCGCGGGACTGGGCCTGCTGCCGATCGTCTCGCTGACTGACCACGACAATGTCGAAGCCGGCCTGGCATTACAGATGAGCGGCGCGGTTCCGGTCTCCGTGGAGTGGACGGTCCCGTATCACCGCACCATTCTGCACCTCGGAATTCACAACCTGCCGGCGTCTTCGGCGCGCCGCTGGATGAGCGTGATGGCGAGTCATACGGCGGCGCCGGATGAACGCCGGTTGCCGGAGATCCTGAGCGAGATCGCGCGAATTCCCGAGGCGCTGATCGTTCTCAATCATCCCTTCTGGCTGGAAGAGGGCGTTGATGAGGGCGACCACCGGCGTGCCCTCGAAATCGTGCTGCAACAGTGCAACACCTGGTTCCACGCCTTCGAGCTCAACGGCACGCGCCGCTGGAAAGAGAATGCGGAGGTAGTGGAGCTGGCGCGGGAGTGGTCGCGCCCGCTGATTTCGGGCGGCGATCGTCACGCCTGCGAGCCTGCCGCCTGCATCAATCTGACAAACGCTCATTCGTTCGCCGAATTCGCCGCCGAGGTTCGTGCCGGCCACAGTTCCGTGCTCTTCATGCCGCAATACCGCGAGCCCATGCCCCTTCGCATGCTGGAGGCGATTTGGGACATCCTCCGGCCGTATCCCGAATATCCCGGCCGGGAACTCTGGACCGAGCGCACGTTCTATCGCGGCGATGACGGAGTGGCTCGATCGCTATCCGCGCTGTGGGGCGGACGTATGCCGTGGATGATCCCGCCGGTTACCGGCACGGTGCAATTGTTCGCGACCTCCCATGTGCGCATGGCGCTCCGCCTGGTGCTTTCAAAGCGCGCGGAGGCTTTGCCTTGAGGGCCGTCATGAGACGCTTTACGGCCTCGATCTGCGGCCTCACCGGTGAACACGTCGCTCTCATCCTGGCCGTTGGCCTGGTACTGGGGACGTTTCCGGTATATGGGTGCCCTACCATCCTTTGCCTGATGGCGGCAGTATATCTGAGAGTCAATCTCCCGGCACTGCAGTTGGTCAATCAACTCACGTCGCCGTTGCAACTGGCATTGCTGCTTCCCCTGGCGCGCGCGGGGTCGCGGATATTCGGCTCGCCGGCAGCGGGGGTCGCGCCGGCGGCGTGGCAACTGGGAAGCGCGTTGCTTCGTGCGGTTGGCGCATGGTTCTGCATTTGTGTACCCTTGGGATTCGTGCTATACCTAACCCTCATGTGCGTCTTGCGCCTCCGGCGCGATGGTACCGGAATGGAGTGTCCTGCTCGATGAACGAGTTTCCCCCCGGGTTTCTTTGGGGCGCCGCTACCGCCGCGCACCAGGTGGAAGGTAACAATACCAACAGCGATCTCTGGCTGCTCGAACATATCCAGCCGACTCTTTTCCAGGAGCCCTCGCTGGATGCGTGCGACCACTACCACCGCTTCCACGACGATATCCGGATGCTGGCCGGCCTGGGGCTGAACACGTACCGTTTCTCGGTGGAGTGGGCGCGCGTTGAGCCCGAGCGCAACCATTTCTCGACCGCCGCCCTGGATCACTATCGGCGCGTGCTGGCGGCGTGTCACGAAAACGGCGTCACTCCCATGTTGAGCTTTTATCACTTCAGTTCGCCGCGCTGGTTTGCCGCCATGGGCGGCTGGGAGAAAAAGCCCGCGGCGGATCTGTTCGTGCGCTTCTGCGAGCGCGCTGCCAGGCACCTGGGCGACCTTACGACATTCGCCACCACGTTCAATGAGCCGAACATCCCCATGCTGCTGCGCTGGATTTCGAACATCGACATCCCCTTCACCACGGTGCTGCGCATGAAGAAGCAGGCCGCCAAGGCTGTGGGGACGGGTAATTTCGGTTGCTTTTTTCTGGGCGATGCGGATAAATTGCAGGAAGTCATGATCGGCGCCCACCACCGCGCGCGCGCCGCCATGAAATCGGGTCCGGGGGATTATCCCGTCGGCGTGAGCATCGCGCTGCAGGATGAGCAGGCAGTGGGCCCCAAGAGCAGGCGCGACCGCAAATGCGACGAGGTGTACGGCGAGTGGTTGCGAGCCGCGGCACTGAGCGATTTCGTGGGAGTGCAAAGCTACACGCGCTGCCGCGTAGGCAAGAGCGGCGATATGGGGCCCGAACCCGGCGTGGAACTGACGCAGATGGGTTACGAGTTCTGGCCCGAGGCGCTGGAGGTCTGCGTACGATACGCGCACGCGCGCTGTGGCGAAGTCCCCATCTACATCACCGAAAATGGCGTGTCCACGGAGGACGATTCACGCCGCGTGGAGTACATCCGCCGCGCGCTCACCGGCCTGCTGCGTTGTTTGGCCGACGGCATCGACGTGCGCGGCTACATCCACTGGTCCCTGCTCGACAACTTCGAGTGGATCATGGGATACCGCCCGAAATTCGGGCTGATCTCTGTGGACCGCGTGACGCAGGAACGCGAAGTCAAACCGAGCGCCCACTACCTGGGCGCCATCGCGCGTGGCAATCGCATTCCGGATCTTGCGGCGATCCGCTAAGACTCGCAGTTTGGATTCCTGGTTAGAAGCTCCATCCGGCGCGAAGCACCTTGTGGGAGCGCTCCGGCAGTGGGACGCCGAGCTCGCGGGCAGCCTCGGAGCCATGTAGTTCGCAATAGGCGTTTATCGGACCCTCGCCGGTGCGAAAGAGAAATGCGGCGAGCTGTTCGCAACCTCTCGCCTCACACGCAATTGCCGGTGGGTTCAAGATTTTGACTTCGGTACGATCACTGTACGACACCATAACTTTATTATCGCCGAATGCGCGCCCGTCTCCCGCAAGAATGGTTACAAATTGATTACAAAGGCCTCTCGCACGGCGTGAAACGTTGTATATGTGAACCTGTCTCATTTTGGTATGCAAATCACTCAAAGACGGGTCGCAGTGAGCGCCGCCACTGTGGTCCTCTTCATCGCAGCGTGCAAATTGTGCGTACATCTCTACGCCGGCCGCTCTTACGGATTTTTCATCGACGAACTGTATTATCTGGCGTGCGCCAGGCACCTTGACTGGGGCTACGTGGATCAACCGCCGCTCATTGCTGTGATCGCCTGGCTGGGCCGCGAGTTGTTCGGCGAGTCACTCGCGGCCACGCGATTCCTGCCCGCTGTGGCAGGAGCGGCGG
>OKRF01000510.1:0-2886 GCA_900290315.1 Candidatus Sulfopaludibacter sp. SbA3
GGTTCCGGGCATATGGTGCTCGCGATCCACGGAGCCGGTTTCGCTGCCGTGCAAGTGGCATCCATAACAGGCAAACGTGATCAGGTAAATCACGGTCGTAACGCTAATTCTACCGCTCCCTTACGGTCGCGGCTCTGCCTGACGTACTCGTACGCTATTCTCTCGATTGGCCGGTGCTTTAAGAAATCCCTCACTTCTATGTCGCGCACCCGGAAACCGGGCCCGCCAGCCGGTGAAAAAGCGCTTCGCCCTGTTATTCTGTTCTTTTGACTTCCACCCACCAGCAACGCGTCGTAATCGCCATCGATGGTCCCGCTGGAGCCGGCAAGAGCACGATTGCCAAACGCCTGGCCCAACGGCTCGGATTCACCTATATCGATACGGGAGCGATGTACCGCGTCGTCGCCCTTTGGGGACTGCGCCAGAACGTCGCGATGACCGACATGCACCGTATGGAGCAGCTTGCCATCGCCGCCGATATCGACCTGGCCCCCGGCCGCATCTCCCTCAACGGCGAGGATGTCACCGAAGCCATCCGTACGCCCGAGGCTTCCAGCGGCGCATCCCAGGTGGCGGTGATTCCCGGCGTGCGCCGCGCCATGGTCGCCAAGCAGCGCGAAATCGGGCAGCACACCAACGTCGTCATGGAAGGCCGCGATATCGGCACCGTGGTCTTCCCCGATGCCAACGTCAAGATCTACCTGGACGACGACCCCGGCGAACGCGCCCGCCGCCGTGCCGAGGAGATGCGCGCCAAAGGCGAGAATCCCGACCTGCGCGCCCTTGCCGCCCAAATGCGCGAGCGCGACCAGCGCGACAGCACACGCGCCGATTCGCCTCTGGCGCAGGCGCCCGACGCGATTTATCTGGACTCCACCGGCCTCTCCCTGGACGAAGTGGAAGAGGCCATCCTCAAGATTGTCCGCAATCGCATCACTAACGGAAAGGATTTCAGTTGAAAGACCTGCTCATCATGAAGTTCGGTGGCACCAGCGTGGGCTCTGCGGAGCGCATGCGAGTGGCCGCCGGCCTCGCCGCACAGGAAGGTAAGAAGCGCCCTGTCGTGGTGGTGGTGTCGGCCATGTCCAAAATCACCGACCTGCTTCTGGACACCATGCGCCACGCCGAAGCCGGCGATCATGCAGGCATCGCCGCCAACCTCGCCACGTTGCGTTCCCGTCACGAACAGGCGTGCAGCGAATTGCTGCCCGCGGCCAGCCAGGACGCCGTGCTGCACCGCATGCAGGAGTTGATCGGCGAATTCGAGCGCATCGTCAACGGCATGGCCATGCTCAACGAACGGCCGCCGCGCTCCGTGGATGAAGCCGTGGCCATCGGCGAGCGGCTTTCCGCTCTGCTGATCTCCGAGTATCTCACCGCATCCGGAACTCCCGCCGCCGCGGTCAATGCGGCTACTGTAGTGGTGACCGATGCGGTCTTCGGCAACGCCTCACCCCNNCATCCCCATCGTCACAGGCTTCAACGGCGCTACGGCGGATGGCCGCCCCACCACGTTGGGCCGCGGCGGGTCCGATTTTTCCGCTTCCATTCTGGCCGCCGCGCTGGACGCCGCGGAACTCTGGATCTGGACGGACGTCGATGGCATTATGAGCGCCGACCCGCGCCTTGTCCCTGACGCCCAGGTGCTCGACGAAGTCACTTACGTGGAGGCGGCCGAACTCGCCTATAACGGCGCCAAAGTGCTCCATCCGCGCACGCTCGCCCCCCTGGCGGAGAAAAAGATTCCGGTGTGGAGTAAGAACAGTTTCGCTCCGGAAAAGGCCGGCACAAAAATTGTTCCGCAGATTGCCGGCGGTGGCATGGGCGCGCGTGCGGTCACTTCCATGAAGAATGTGGCGCTGGTATCGCTGGAGCCGGCGAGTCCCGAATTGAATGGCGTGCAGGTGATGGCCCGCTCGCTCGATGCCATTGCCCGCGCCAATGTCGAAATCCTGGTGATCTCCAGCTCCAGCTACCGGCAGAATTTCTGCTTCCTGGTCCGCACCGAAGAACTTGCCCCCACGCTGCACGCCCTGGAATCCACCCTTGCGTTGGAACTCGCGCACGGCTACCTGAACCCCATCCACGTGGATAACAACGTGGGCCTGCTGGCCGCCGTGGGCGAAGGCATGCAAGGCAAGCCCGGATTGGCCGGCCGCATCTTCACCGCCATTTCCCGTGTTCACGTCAACATCATCGCCATCGCGCAAGGGGCCAGCGAACTGACCATCGCGGTGGTGGTCCGCCGTGATGGCCTGGAAAAGGCCGTGCAGGCCGTGCACGCCGAATGCGGCTTGGGCCAGCGTCCCCCGGTTCCCGTCTTCCCCTTCACCAGCAAAGATACCGGGGTCCCCAAACCCAAACGCCGTCCCATCCCGTAGACGGTTCACGGCAGACCGGGTAGCGCCGGTGGTCTTTACCGCCGGTGGTCTTTACCGGCGACAAAATCGCCGCTGTTACCCTGAAGCTGCGATAATGACGCGGTATGAAGAAGGTCATTTCCCCAGTTTCCGTCTGCATCGATGGGTACTTTGGGGGACCCAACCGCGAAATTGACTGGCACATTATGGACGATGAGCTTAACGCCTACATCGTGGAAATGCTCACGGCGGCCGATGTGCTCATCATGGGCCGCAGAAGCTACGAGCTGATGGCTGGCTACTGGCCGTCCGCCCCCGGCGGCGGCCCTGTCAAAGAGAAAATGAACGGTCTGCCCAGGCTGGTGTTTTCGAAAACGCTGACGCGGGTCGACTGGCAGAATTCCAGCCTGTTGGGGTGCCCGCGCGCGGGCAACGATGGGTATGAAAATGGCGGGGAAAACGCGTCGGGATTTCGCGAAGGGGCAAATTCGAGCCAGGCACGAAGATTCGCCAAAAGGCGGCGAAT
>OKRF01000510.1:2896-20349 GCA_900290315.1 Candidatus Sulfopaludibacter sp. SbA3
AGGCGGCGAATTTCGAGCCTGGCACGGATTTGCAGCGGATACGCGGCTCGGGATTTTCGAGGGCGATGAGCGGGAAGGAACGAAAGGCAGAATGAATGGCAGACAGCAAAACTAAAACCACCACAGTGAGTGTCGCGGCGTTTATCGATGCACTCACCGACGAAACCAGGCGCGCCGACGCCAAAGCCATCGTCAAGCTGATGCAGAGCGCGACCGGCGAGAAGCCGAAGATGTGGGGACCATCGATCGTTGGATTCGGCAGCTACCACTATAAGTACGATAGCGGGCGCGAGGGCGATGCCCCGGTGGTCGGTTTTTCGCCACGGAAAGCCGCAACCGTTTTCTACAACATAACCGCCTTCAGCGGCGCCGAGGCGCTGCTCGCCAAACTCGGCAAGCACACCATGGGCAAAGGCTGCCTCTACATCAAGAAACTCGCCGATGTGGACCGCGAGGTGTTCGAGGAACTGGTGGTCCAATCCACCGCCGCCGCGCGGGAGCGGCACCCGAGCTAAGGCGGCCGTTTTGCATCAAACCACACGCGCAGTCGGGCGTCTAAGGACCATATGATGCACTCCACTACGGCATTTCTGGGAGCCTGGATCTTAGTTGCGGGCTCCGTGTGGGCCCAACCGGCAGCGACGCCGCTGGCGTTCGAGACTGCGTCGGTCAAGGTGGCGGATCCACATGCGAAACGGTCCGGACTATCTACGCGTAACGCTAACGATCTGATCGTCGAAAACTGGCCCGTGCGTAACCTCATCAAGTTTGCGTACGGTCTGCAGGATTTTTCAATTGGCCGGCGGCCCCAAGTGGATCGAGACGGAGCGTTACGATATCGTGGCCAAGGCGCCGCGCGACGAGTTCATCGTCAGGCTGCCGGAAGATCCGCGAGCCATCTCCGACGATCAGATAAAGACACGAGGTGAGCGTCTACGCGAGAGAGTCCGTTCGCTCCTGGCAGAGCGGTTCGGCCTGGTGGTGCACCCGGAGGCCAGGCGACAGACAATCTACCTGCTGACCGTGGCGAGGAGCGGGCCGAAGGTTAAACCGGTAACTGTCCCAGGCGATCAGCAAGGGTTGGCCGACAAAGGGCCGGGCCATGTCCAGGGTTTTGCAGCCACCATGGCAATGTTGTCGCACAGGCTCGCCACGGCGCTGGAAACCGCAGTTCTGGATAAAACAGAGCTGACGGGGATGTACGACTTTGTGCTCGATTGGACGCCCGATGCCGGCGCCGCCAGTCCAAGCGGACTGGAGCCCGTCCAGATGGCGGCCAGTGCGGGGCCGACGCTTTTCACCGCGCTTCAGGAGCAGTTGGGGCTGCGATTGGAAGCGGCGAAGGGACCGGTGGGCGTGGTCGTCATCGACCAGGTGAATCGGCCTTCGGCGAATTGATGCCGTAATGTTACCGGCCGTAACTTCTCGCCGCTTCGCAACGCCCAAACCGTTACCATGCATAAACGGCTGCTTGCTGTGGTCACGATTTGGCTCGGCGTCGTGTTTCCCGGCTTCGCGGGAGGTTGCGGGGCCGAGAATCCCGATTTCAACGGTAAGTGGGTCTATGCGGGAGATGGAGGCGGCCCGGCCCGTCAGATTAGAATGGAGCTGAAATCCGATGGCGCCATATTGACCGGCACCGTATCCGACACGATGGGTCTGAACGGTGGTGGGGGCGAAATCATGAACGGCAGGGTCGCTGGCATCAGCATCTCGTTCGAGACGAAGGTGGGGATGAACGGCGGAACGCGGGTGACCAATTACGAAGGCTGGGTTTGTCGAGACGCTCTGATGCTAAAGATCTCCCAGGGCCGGAATATTCGTGAAGTGACCGCCAGGCGATTCAAGCTCCGATAGGGTCGAAAAACGGGTTTTTCATGAAGTTGCGCGGGTACACCATTTCGTAAGTGCAATCGCGGATTCCGCGAAGCCGTTCCTTAACCTTAGCGGCTTTGAACGGAGGCCGTGCGCGTCAGCAAGCGGTGATGCGATAGGCTCGCGAGTGTGGCCTCGCGTGAAGTTGCCGTAAACCATTTCGCTTCGGCGCATCCCCCCGCCGCGCCGTCCCTGGTTTGGCTATAATGAAAGTTCCTCACTTAGACGACAGGAGTTTTCTCACGCATGTTTGATCTGTTTCGCAGCCGTGAAAAATCGGTGCGCATCCTCTTGGGCGGGCTGCTCTTTCTGGTGGCATTGTCCATGCTTACCTACCTGATTCCTACGTACAACCAGGGCGCCAGCCCGACCGATACAGTGATCGCAACCGTTGGCGGCGAGACCATTACCATGCTGGATATGCAGAAGGTGATTCAGGGCAGCCTGAAGAACAGGCAGCTTCCGCAATCGTCGATTGCCACCTTCATCCCGCAGATGGTGCAGGAGGCCGTTAACGACAAGGCGCTGGCATATGAGGCCACTCAGCTTGGCTTTCAGGTCAGCGACGCGGATTTGGCCTTTGCCATCCGCCAGCAGGTCCCCAATTTCTTCCCGGACGGCAAGTTTATCGGCACCCAAACCTACGCCGCCATCCTGGCGCAGCAGAACATGACTATTCAGGACTTCGAAAGCGATCTGAAACGCCAGGTCCTGGTCAACCGCTTGCGCGAAGTAGCCGTCGAGGGTACCGTGGTGACCCCGATGGAAATCGAAGCCGAATACAAGAAGAAGAACGAGAAGATCAAGATCCTGTACGCCAAGCTGCTGTCGGATAAGTACAAAGCTGAAGCCTCCCCCAGCCCCGCGGAAGTTGAAAAATATTACCAAACCACCTCCAGCCGCTACATGGTTCCCGAAAAGAAGAACCTGGTGATTTTGCTGGCCGACCAGGCCAAAATGTCCCAGTCAATGACTCCCAGCGACAACGAACTGCAGGCCATGTACAACCTGAACAAGCAGCAGTTTCAGACCCCGGAGCGGATTCAGGTGGTGCATATTCTGGTCAACAACGAGGGCAAGTCCCCCGAGGAAGACGCCAAGCTGAAAGCCAAGGCCGATGACCTGCTGAAGCAAGTCCGGGCGGGTGCCAACATGACCGAGCTGGTCAAGAAGAATTCCGACGACCCTGGCAAGGTGCAGAACAACGGCGAGTATTGGGTGCAGCAGGATAGCGGCATGATGCCCGAGTTCAAGGCCGCGGCGTTCCGCCTGAAGCCCGGCGAGAGCGAGGTGGTCAAAACCACCTACGGCTATCACGTCATGAAGGTGCTCAAGCACGAAGATGCCCACCTGAAGACCTTCGAAGAAGCCAAGAGCGACCTGGCCACGCAGTGGAAGAACCAGCGCGTTTCAGGTTTGATGCAGCAGATCTCCGATAAAGCGCAAGCCGACCTGCAGAAGGATCCGGCCCATCCTGAAAAGGTCGCCGCCCAGTACAACATGCAAATCGTGCATGCCGATGATTTCACCGGCGAAGGTGCGGTTCCGGAAATCGGTGTGAATGCCGATTTCAATCAATCGATCGCCGGCCTGAAGCCGGGCGAGGTTTCTCAACCCGTTGCCCTGCCCGGTAACAAGATCGCTCTCGCGGTAGTCGGCGGCGTGGTTCCGGCCCGCAAGCAGACCCTGGAAGAAGCCAGGGACGCCATTCGTGAGACCATGACTGGCACCCGTTTGAGCCGCCTGGTGATGGAAAAGGCCATCGATCTGATGAACAAGGCCAAATCCATGGGTGGAGACCTGGAAAAGGCCGCCAAGTCGATAGGCGTGGAAGTCAAAACCTCCGGGGAGTTCGGGCACACCGGCACGGTAGAGGGTCTCGGCACCGTGACGTATTTGCAGGATGGTTTCCGCACCGCCGATGGCGGCCTGTTCGGCCCCATCGCCATTCCGGATGGCCAGGTGGTGGCCAAGGTGATGAACCACATACCTGCCGACATGGCCCAGTTCGACGCGGAGCGCAACCAGATTCGCGATGACCTCAAGTCGCAAAAGGCCCGCGACCGCGTGGGGATCTTCGAAACCGGCGTGCGTGAGATGTTGACCAAACAAGGCAAGCTGAAAGTGAATCAGCAGGTGCTCAACCGCCTGATTGCCAACTACCAGTCCGGCGGATGATCCACCAAGTTTTCGATCTTTACAGGTCCTTGACCAATCCGGACCGGCTGATCCAGCTTCTCGGAACCTTACTTTCCGGGTGGCTGGGTTACGCCGCGATGTTCGCCGTGGTGTTTTCCGAAACCGGCCTGTTGGTGGGCTTTTTTCTTCCCGGCGATTCGTTTCTCTTTACCATCGGAGTCGTCTCCGGAGCCGGCGCCGTCAATATCGTGGCGGTCAACATCGTGCTGATGCTGGCTGCGATGCTGGGCGATTCCACCGGCTATCTGCTCGGCCGGCAGACCGGACCCCGCATTTTCAGCCGTCCCGATTCCCGCTTCTTCAAACAGGAATACGTCACCCGGACCAAAGCCTTTTACGATCGCTACGGCGGCAAGACCATCACCTTCGCCCGCTTCGTACCCATCGTCCGGACCTTTGCCGCGTTCATCGCCGGAGTGGGCCAGATGCCTTACTTGCGCTTCCTGCCGTACAGCATTTGTGGCGGCGTCGGCTGGGTATTCCTCTGCACTACCCTGGGTTTCTGGCTGGGCAGCAAGCCCTTCGTCAGGCAGAACTTCGACAAAGTGATCATCCTGATCATCTTTGTGTCGCTCCTGCCTACCATCATCGAAGTCATCAAAGCGCGCCGCGAGCGGTAACGCCGGCGGTCTTGCCGCCGGTTGTGCTGGCTGGCCGGCGCCATCATACTGCCGGTTCGCCAATTTCTTGCCGCGCTACGCTCGCCCGATCCCGCAAAGTTCCTCATTCTACTGACCAGCCGAGGGGCCGCTGAGGTGCAACCCGCACATTTATGAAGATCGCCCGCTTTGCCTTCGCCACGCTGCTCGCCGCGTGCTTCGTGTGCGTGTCCCCCGCTGAAAATCGCAAGGCCACTTCCGTCGTGATCAAGGATTCTGACGCCAGTGCTCCAACCGCACCAAGCGGAAATTCCGAGGTGTTTCAGAACATCGTCATCCAGGCCGGTACCACCTATTCCATCGACTCGCAAATGGACTACTCGTCCGCCAGCACCGTGGCCGTCGGGGTCCAATGTAGTGTATGCACGACCGTGGACAGCTCGCTGGGCGCTTCGGGCCTGATTCTGATACCGCGCTGGCTGGTCGCGAATACCGACATATTCACGGTGGCGGAAAACAAGGCTGCCACCACATTCCCCTACTGGGATGCCGGCGGCGCCGTATTTGACGTGTATGGGCCGCAATTTCGTCTCACCCTGCAGAACACCGGCAGTGCCGCGATCAAGATCCAACAGGTCACCATTTTCCGCCGCGGTCAGTGATCCGATTCGGTAACTTTCCCTGCCGGCCGGTGTCTAATCGGCTATGACAGCTCGATTGACGGCCCTCGTCTTTTGCCTGTCGCTTCTGCTGCAAGCGCAGTTCATAGGCGGCACCACGCCCCGCCTCATTCGCCGCGTCGACCCAGTGTATCCCCCGTTAGCCAAAACCATGCGCATCCAGGGCACGGTACACCTGGCAGCCGTCATCGATGAAGACGGAACCGTGGCCGCGCTCAAACTGATCAGCGGCCATCCGTTCCTGGTCAAAGCTGCCATGGATGCCGCCCGGCAGTTCCAGTATCGCCCCTCCATGCGTGGCGGCCATCCCGTGCGGGCCGTCATCCCCATTGACGTCACATTTCACTGGTCATTTGGCGAGTCCGGCAAGGCCACTCGCGTATAGCCGCGCGTCCACTCGTCCCAGTCTGCGAATGAGCGGCGGCGCCAGCAGTGGGGTGTGAGGAATCGTGCACAGGTAGTCGGCAATGGCCCAGACATCTTCCTCGGAAGTCATCCAGTGCATTGCGTCGAATCGCTTCAGGTTCACCGGCCGCGAATAGCGCCTCAGCGTCTTCTCTTTTTTCAGATTGAAGTAATGCTCGAAGTACGACATCGCCAGTTCCCGCAGCGTCCGATATACCGGCTCGCGGTAACGCAGCCCCGTGTAGTTGGACTTTGCAACTGCTCCCCAGTGGCCGCGCATCTGGAAGAGGGCCAGCACGTGATCGTCGTCGCGCACCGCTTCGAAATCCAGCAGCAGCGGCTCGTGACCCAGCATGCGCAACGCCGCGGCGCCAAACAAGGCGCCTTCCATGCAATGCCCGGTGCCATCGCGCAACACCATCCGCGGCGAGCGGCAGGTTGGCCCGTCCGGTTCCTTGTTATATGCCAGGTCGTCCAGGAATCGCTGGATCTTCTCAGGCGAGCGCAAGCGCCGGAAAGCCGCGCGTTCTGCTGCCGTGAACAGGTCGAAAGCCATTCCGACCAGAGTAACGCACTAAGGTCGTTCGGGGACTTCGCATGGCACGGGGCGTGACTCGGGCACATCGCCAGTTTGACCGGCGGCAAGACCGCCGGGGTTACCAGGTATCGCGGGAAGACCGTTTTCATTCTGTCTTCTCGGCTGTAAGCGCCTATACTGTCACCTATGCAGTTTCTACTCTCGATTCTCTTCTTCGCGGCCACCGCAACGGCGCCCTACGACCTGGTGATTCGCAACGGCCACATCATCGATGGCACCGGCTCCCCGTGGTACACCGGCGATCTCGCCATCCGCGCAGGCCGTATCGCCGCCATCGGCAAGCTCGACGGCGCCCCAGCCCGGCGCACCCTGGACGCGCGCGGCATGGTGGTTGCCCCTGGCTTCATCGACATGCTCGGCCAGTCCGAACTCACCATCCTGGTCAACCCGCATCTGCCGTCCAAGATCTATCAGGGCATCACCACCGAGATCACCGGCGAAGGCGGNNCTACGAGCACTACGCCATCGCGCCCAATTGGCGCACCTTTCGCGAGTACTTCGCCCGCCTGCGCAAACAGGGCATGGGGATCAACCTGGCCAGCTACGTCGGCGCCACCCAGGTGCGCCGCATGGTGCTGGGCGACGACAACCGCGCCCCCAGCGCCGCCGAACTCGACCGCATGAAAGCCCTGGTGCGCGACGCTATGCACGATGGCGCAATCGGCGTCTCCACTTCCCTGCAATATGCGCCCGCGCCCTATGCCACCACCGACGAGTTGATCGCCCTGGCTGCCGAAGCCGCCAAATGGGGCGGGACCTACGCCTCGCACATCCGCGATGAAGGCAACGGCATCGACGCCGCACTCGATGAGGCTTTCCGCATTGGCCGCGAAGCCAAAATCCCAGTCGAGATCTGGCACCTCAAAGCTGCCGGCAAAGCCAAGCCGCATCGAGCAGGCCCGCCGCTCCGGCGTGGACGTGGCAGCCGATACCTACGCGTACACCGCCGGCTTCAATTCCTTCTCCGCCATCATTCCGCCCTGGGCCCACGATGGCGGCGACAAGAAGCTCATCGAACGCCTCAAGGATCCCACCCTCCGCGCCCGCATTCGCAAGGAAATGGAAACCCCGTCCAGCGACTGGAACAACGAGTGGCAGCAGGTCACGGGACCCGAGTCTTTCATCGTCGGCGCCGTGCAGAATCCCAAACTCCTGCCGCTGCAAGGCAAGACCATCGCCGAGATCGCCCGAATCTGGAACAAGGACCCCATCGATACCGTCTTCGACCTGCTGATCGAAGACGAAGCCTTCACGCAAGTCGCCCTGTTCATCATGTCCGAACCCGATGTGGTACTCGGCCTCCAGCAGCCCTGGGTATCCGTCTGCAACGATTCGCAAGGCGCCAGCCCCGATGGCATTCTCGGCAAGGAGCATCCCCACCCGCGCGCTTACGGCGCCTTCCCGCATATCCTGCATAAGTACGTCCACGACGAAAAAAAGCTGACCCTGGAAGACGCCATCCGCAAGTTCACCGCACTCCCCGCCCAGCGCATGCGCTTCGCCGGCCGCGGCGTCCTCAAAGCCGGCATGTGGGCGGACGTCGTGGTCTTCGACCCCGACACCATCCACGACCTCGCCACCTTCGACGCCCCCAACCAACTCTCCGAAGGCATGCGCTTCGTCCTGGTCAACGGAGTCCCCGTAATCGAGGAAGGCAAGATGACCAACGCCCTCCCGGGCAAAGTGCTGGATCGGCACTGAACTGCGAGGGCTATATACCAAAAGCATCACTCTGTGGAACAACTTCCACCGCTGGTATTTCTACACGCAGAGCTCAATCAGGTGAAGTTGCGAGAACTCGAACGGCTTGACATAGAGACTCATACTGCGCGTTCGTGGCGTGAATGTAGACGCGTTACCGAGGGAAATCGTGGTCAAGACCGATTGTGAGAGCTGAGAGGTGAAAATGTACACGCCGCTTTATTGGCTGGAGGGCCCCTGGCCGGGCAGGCTTGCGATATCGGCGCGCCCCCGTGGCGGCGATTGGCTCGCAGACGAAATGAAGAGTTGGCGAAGCGCCGGCGTGGGAATCGTAGTCTCTCTTCTGACAGCGGACGAGATCGAGGACCTGGCGCTTCAAGACGAATCCCTGGAGTGTAGAAAGAGCGGAATCGAGTTCATCTCATTTCCAATTGTCGACCGCAGCGCTCCCGCCTCGGAGGGCGAAGCCGTCCGCTTGATCGAGCGGTTGGACCGAGAGCTGGATTGCGGGCTTAACGTCGTAGTGCATTGCCGCCAGGGAGTCGGACGTTCTGGCTTGATCGCGGCGAGCCTCCTCGTGCTTCGCGGTTCACACCCATCGGAAGCAATGGACATAGTCAGCACATTCCGTGGCGCAATTGTTCCAGAAACGGCTGCCCAAGAGAATTGGATCGTCACTTTCGCATCGACCAAAGCCTCACCCTGACTTTCTAACCATCTGCGCATAGGCGTGCCCGTTCAGCTATAATCAATACCCTCATTAGAGGTCCGCATAACACGCTGACAGTCGGCTCATCGGGCGATGCCTCACCCGTTATACGTCATTTTCGCGAGAGTCGGCTCCCGGGCGAGACTCCATTTTCGGGAGAGACGACGTTGTCCATACGGCCCAAGTGCGGGCTTGGGAGATGCGAAGCGCTTGAACGTTGTTGCCATTCGGGTGCGGCAGGGCATCTCGCGGCATCCTACGCGTGAATCACGCAGTTCCAGACGATCAGTCAATGAGCGGCGCTCCGCGTGACGACCACGGGCACCAGGACGGTTTTGTCAGCGTATTTGACGATGATTCTGGCCTTTCCAACGGCGGACGCCGAGACGCCGCCTTCGTTCGATACCGCAGCCACCGCCGGCCGGTCCGAACTGTAAATTATCTGCGTGGAGCGGGTCAAATCGACCTTGGACCCGTTCGCGAAGGTTCCCCAGATCACTAGCGCCGCGTTTTCATGTTCGATCATACTGAGCGACTGACATCCCGCTTCCAGTTTCTTCGGCTTCTCGGACTGCTCGATATCCACTTCGACCGGGTTGGAGTAAACGGTTGCGCCGAACCCGGTGACGCCCGCTGCTCTGAACCGGTAGCGGCCCGATGCGAACTCAGCAGAGATGCGATAGGAGAATCGATACGGCGGCGCGGAGATACCGGTGCTGAGCGCGAACGGTCCTTCGCCCACAATACTTATGCTTTGGAACACGGAGTCCGGCGTTTTGACGATAACCGTGAGATCGCCTTCCGCCATGACCATCTGGCCGTTTTGTGGCGAGTCGATCTGCAACTGCGGCTCCGCGTGCAGAACGGCCGCGGCTAGACACAGCACCGGGAGCGCCGACGCGATCAGCCCGCCTCGCCAACCGTTACCGAACGAGTGGACCAAGATAGCACTCCTGTTTCAAGTGTCCGATCAAGGACAGTGCGCCGGCCTCTGGGAAGAAGCCGGCGCGCGGTGCAGCGTGGCCGGTCAATTGGGGATCAGAATTCCGCTTTGAACCCTACCTGGATCTGCCGGGGTGGAAGCTGATTCTGCACGATGCCGAAGGTGGGGTCGTTCACGATTCGGCCGATCAAGTTGTAATTGGAATGATTCGCTAGGTTAAAGACCTCCAAGCGGAATTGCAACTTCAGCTTTTCGTAAATGTGGAAGGTCCGCGCAATGGTCGTATCGATGTTGCCGAGGCCCGGTCCCTGCATGGTATTGCGTCCCACCGAGCCGAATTGGTTGATGGGTTGTACAAAAGCTGCCGTGTTGAACCATTGGGAGGTGGAACGCTGTCCGGAGGAGAGATTCGGATCCACGGGCGAGCCGTTCGCATTCAGCACGTAATTCGGACGCGTCAGGATTCCGCCGCTCCCGCCGCCGATGTTGATGGGGTCACCCTTGTAGTTAATCGTGAAGGGGAAACCGCTCTGCAATTGAAGGATGCCCGCAAGATGCCAGCCGCCCAGAACCGTTCCGCCCATGCCTTTGGCAAACAACCTGTGGCCCTTGCCAAAGGGCAGATCGTAAACACCAGTGGTGACAAAGCGGAACTTGAGGTTGAAGTATGCCAGGCTGCGCTCCGCCGAAAGGTCAAAGGAGTTTTGGGGCGGCGAATTCTCGCTGCCAGTAATGCCCCCCGCATTGCGATATTGCGGCGCATTGGAAATGGACTTCGACCAGGTGAACGAGTTCAGCAGCGAAAAGCCCGTGTGGAACCGGCGTTCCAGGCGCCCGGTGAGGGCGTGGTAGTTGCTCTGCGCCGAGTGTGGAAAGTAGTTGATGGTGGTCACCGGCACAATCGAGCTGGACATAGGAAATGCCAACTGCGCTTGCACGGCCGGCGCCAGCGTCAGGCCGTAGTAAGGCCGCTTGACGGTAGTGCCCGGCAGGCCGTTGTTCAGTTGGACGTTCTGCTCCAGGTGAATGCCGTCGGTGCCCAGATAACCCACCTCCAACACCATATTCGCCGTGAGACTCCGCTGAATATTGAGGCTCCACTGAGGCGAATAGGGCGTGCCCTGGTGGGGATCGATGGAGGCTGCCTGAATCGCCTGGCCGCCAACGATCGCCGGGGCAAATACGTTCAGGTTGGGATTCTGGGGTACGTACGCGTTAAACGTCAAGGTCTGGTTATAAGTGGTGGGCAGAGACTGCGCCATTTTGAGCAGCGTGTTGCCATCCTGCGTGCCATAGTAGATACCGCCACCGGCGCGAATCACGGTCTTCGAATTTACCGACCATGCCAGGCCCACCCGCGGACTGAAATTGCGCCAGTTGGTGTAGGCGCACCCTTCCGGATAGCCGTCTTTGCCGCACACAAAAAGTTTCGGACTGTAGATCCCCTGGAGGCCATAGGCAAAAATCGCCATCGGCGGGGGTGCCGAACCGTAATCGATGCTGCTCATCTGATGGCGATCGTCGGACATCGGGGGCGAGACCTCATAGCGCAGCCCTGCGTTCAGCGTGACGGTCGGGGTCAGCCTGATATCGTCTTGCGCAAACAGAGCCGCATTGGTCTGCAGGCCGTCCATGCGATTCGGCCCAACCGTGCGCACCGCAGCGCTGGGCATTCCCAATAACGCGGTGGCCGTCGCGTCGCCCGACAGATCGCCGGTTTTGGGCGCCGCTCCAGTCGCGTCCGTGTAACCCTTCGTGAAGGTCAGTGAACCCAATGGGTCGGCATACTCGTAACGCACATACTGAGTCCTGTCGTACTCGGCCCCGAAGGACAGCGCATGCCGCCCGTGCTGCCAGGCAAACACGTCCCAGATCTGGTAGACATTGTCGCGCGCGTGGCCGATACCGCCCTGGCCCGCGCCGGCGTACGGTCCCGCTCCGCCGAAGTTCATCTGCCCCACGATGAAATTCGGCAACTGCTCCGGCTGACCGTTGATGGAGAAACTGAGTTCGGGCAAACCGAAGAGGAAGTTGAGGCGGCTGAATCCAAGTCTCAGGTCGTTTACCTTGTTGTCCGAGATCACCTTGGTCACGCCCACGGCCGCGTTTTGCGGCGCGGCGTTGTCCAGGTTCGCGCGCGAAGGCAGCCCCACGGGAAGGGACGCATTCTCTTGCGAACCAGAGTAGCGCCCAAAAACCTTTAGCGTGTCCATCGCCTGGAAATCGAAGCGTGCGGAGTAGTTGCCGTAGTTCTGCACCTGGACGTCGGAGGAGTTAATGTAAAACCCGCCGGCGACGTTCGGTAGCGGAAGAATCCGCATGGCCGCCGACACCGATGGATCGATGCGAGTCGCGGGAATGATGTTCCCGGGGAACGGTGTGCGCTGGCCGGCGCTCAGCGTAGTCGGATCGTAGATCGTCGTAGTGCCGGCTTCCTCGCTGAAATTGCCAGCGCGCTGCAGGGCGTCGGGTACGCTGACTGTGGTCAGGTTGGCGGCTGCCTGGCGGGCCCGCAGAGCTTCGTAGCTGAAAAACCCGAAGAGTTTATTCTTCACAAGTGCGCCGCCGGCCAAACCTCCAAATTGGTTGCGCTGGAACTTAGGCACGCTGCTCTGAGTCGTTAGATTGAACGGCCGTGCGTCCAGGTCATTGTTACGAAGGAATTCCCACCCGGCTGCGTGCCACGTATTGGTGCCGGACTGTGTCAACACGTTGACCTGTCCCCCCGATGCTCTGCCGTACTCCGCGCTATATTGCGCTACCTGCACTCGGAACTCTGATATTGTGTCTACGATGGGCACGTAGCTGAGCGCGTTGTAGTCGGGATCGGTATTGATCACGCCGTCCAGCAGGTACGCGGAGTCATTGGTGCGGCTTCCGGCCACGCTTAAACCGGCCACTTCGCCCTGGCGTACGGCGTTTTGTTGGACCGCCATGCCCCCGGAGTTTACTCCCGGCGAGAGCAGCGCCAGTTGCAGGAACTGGCGGCCGTTGAGCGGCAGGGCTTTTATCTTGTCCTCGCCCACCACAGTGCCCTGCGCGACACTCACCGCGTCCACCATCGAGACCGTCTCAGTTACCGACACGTGTTCGGACACCACACCGACGGCGAGCGTCACATTGAGTTGCGAGGACTGCGCCACTTGCAGATGGATCGGCTTGTATTCCTGTGTTTTGAAGCCATCGGCCCCCACGCTCAGAGCGTAGTCGCCCGGTTCGATCAACTCGAGTCTATAGGCGCCGTCGATGGTGGAAAGGGTTTCTCGCGTCGCCCCAGTGGATTGTTTGATCAGGCGAACGTGCGCTCCGAGGACACTCAGTCCTGAGGGGTCGACCACACGTCCTGACAACACGGCGGTGTCATTCTGTGCGAGCAAGACGGCCGGAAACACAAATGCGGTGCAAAGCAATAGCGTGCGCCCAGGCCTCTTCAAGTGGAACAGTCGAGTGAACATAGAAAATTTGACCTCTAAATTTCGGACTCGTTATGTGAGTTCTAGTACCTCGAGTACTGTTGATGGTAGGTTGGTGTTGTATGTAATGAAATATCTATTTTAGTTAACCGCATTTTCTGACTTCCTTTTGTTTACAATGAGTTACAAAATAGCCCCCCGAAAAAGTTTGATTTACAATGTGCTGTATCATCGCTTGATAACTGAAACCCGGGCGTGGGTCACGGCTCGCTCACACCTCGCGGATGGGTCCTGGTTTCCAACCGTAATCAGGGGTATTCCCAAGGAATCGAACCAGAAATACTGGGTGTCCCGCTCTGCTGGTCATAGCCGGGCGACGGTACAACTGGTTCTGTCAAATCGCCGTCAGGACTCCTACAATTCGTCTGTGGGTCCGCTCTACCAATCGGTACCACTGAGGTAAAAGCGGCTTTCCGCCGATATTACGGGCGAAGGCCATAACGCCGCTAAGCGATTCGCCTGCCGGCAGCCGACAAGCCGGCCATGAAAAATCCTGAGAAAACCTAATGAGTCTCGAGGTGTGTTCTAACGTGAAGCAATCGGTCTTCTGTCTGGCGTTGGCGTTTTTGTCCGCTCTAACCGCAAGTGGTCAAAGCGCCGCCGTCCCAGTTGATATCTACGTCGACTTTCAGCACGCAGCACCCCAGGCCGTGGTGCAAGCACTGCGGGCCGAAGTCGAATCGATCATGGCGCCGGCGGGCATCCGATTTCAGTGGTGGCCCCTGTCGGAATTTCGGAGCGAGAGGGTTTCTGCCGCCGTGGTAGTGGCGCATTTCGAGGCGCGCTGCGACTTAGGCGGCCTGGTGATGCGCGCCAACCAGCCCGGATCACTTGGCTGGACCGAGATCAGCGGCGGAACGGTTCTTCCTTTCACCCATGTGGACTGCGCCCGGGTCCGCACTTTTCTGCAGACTGCACTGCTCGGCTACCGTCCAAAGGACCAGGAGTTCGTTTATGGCCGGGCGCTGGGCCGGGTGTTTGCTCACGAACTGTATCATGTCTTTGCCGTAACGTCCAAACACGCCGACTGCGGTGTCGCCAAAGAGGATTACTCGGTAAAGGACCTGCTCGTCCCGGACTTCCACCTCCACGAGAAGCAGGTTGGGGCACTGCGGGCCCGCAGGGCGCTGGCTGCCCTTAAGGCGGCGAGAGATCCCCTGAGCGCGCGTCCCGCAGCATCGGCTATGCGGCAATAGACTAACGAAGCTCTGCTTCAGATGGGCGAGATATATTTCCTCCGGGTCCGAGCGGGTCCGAGCATCGGGCATATCCCGAGAGATGGCTCGGGTGTATAATCCCGTGCGATGAGCCCGCCTCCCTCGCAGGAAATCACGCGACTGCTCCGCGCGTGGCAAAGTGGCGACCCGGCGGCCCTGGATCGCCTCACTCCGCTGGTCTACGGCGAACTGCACCGCATGGCCCGCCGCTGCATGGGCGGTGAGAATCCCGGCAACAGCCTGCAACCCACCGCGCTGGTCAACGAAGCCTACCTGCGACTGGTGGATGTCGATGGCGTCCGCTGGCAGCACCGCGCCCACTTCTTCGCTGTTTCCGCCCAAATGATGCGCCGCATCCTGGTGGATGCCGCGCGAGCCCGTGGTTCGGAAAAGCGCGGCGGCGGCGTAGTGCGCTTCAACCTGAACGAATCGATCGACGGCATGGCGGATCGTTCGGAGGAGCTGATTGCGCTGGATGAAACCCTCGATGCACTGGCCCGGTTCGACCCGCGCAAAGCCAAGGTGATCGAGCTGCGCTTCTTCGGCGGCCTGAGCGTCGAGGAGACCGCCGAAGTCCTCAAGATTTCCCCGCAGAGCGTGATGCGCGATTGGAAGCTCGCCCGCGCGTGGCTAATGCGCGAGATGGCGGGGTAAGAAACAAGTCTCACCATCGAACCGGCAGGGCGCAAAAACTCCCTCGCTCTGCAGTCTTCTCGGCGCCCTCAGATCCAACAGGAACACACGACGCCGCACTCATTCACGAGCGCCATTTTGTTTTGGTTCTTCCCGGCGTCTCGGTGCCTCGGCGGTGAATATTGCCTTTCTCCATTTTTTCGCGCCGTCCTCCCCCTTCCGTTGCGACGTCGCTTAGGGGTATCCGCGGCATTACCGCGCGCCCACGCAAACCGCTTGCATCGCGCGCGCAAAGCCCGCCAGCGACCGCTCGATCTCCCGTTTCGGAATCGTCAGCGACAGCCGCATATAACCGCTCCGCCCAAAACCCGTGCCTGGAACGGCCAGAATCCCTTCCCGCTGCAACGCTCCGATGAAGGCCACATCGTCCGGAATTGGCGTCCTGGGAAACACGTAGAACGAGCCCTGCGGCCGCGGCGCGTCATACCCCATCCTGGTCAGCGCGTCGCACAGCAAGTCGCGTTTTTCCTGGTACGGGCCGACATCCACAGTAGCGTCCGGCACCTGCCCCACCACCCACTGCCAGATCGCCGGTGCGTTGATGTAGCCCAGAATCCGATTGGCGAACGTGCAGGCGTTGCGCAGCGCCGCCGCTTCTGCCAGCCGCGGCGAAATCGCCAGGTACCCAATGCGCTCGCCCGCGATCGCCATCGCCTTGGACCAACTCCACGCCACCACGCTCCGCTCCACCAAGGCGGGCAACTCCGGGGGCGTGACGCCATCGTAGGTCAGCGGCCGATACGGTTCGTCTCCAATTACCATCATGGGCTCGCGAACTACGCCATTCAGCGCGCGCAGCGTCGCAGCGGAATACACCGCCCCGGTCGGGTTGTTCGGCGAGTTCAGAATCAGCGCCTTGGTCCGCGGAGTGATGGCGCGGGCAATCCGCTCTACGTCGGGCTGGAACCGCGCGTCCGTCTCCACCAGCACCACCCGCCCGCCATGATTCTCCACGTAGAACCGGTACTCGGGGAAATAGGGATTCAGCAGAACTACTTCATCCCCGGGATCCAGAATCGATTTCAATACCGTGTTGATGGCGCCGGCCGCCCCGTTGGTCAGAATCAAGTCTTGAGCCCGGAACGGCACGCCTGTCCGCGCCGCCAGACCGCCGGCCAGCACCGCGCGCACTTCCGGATATCCGGCATTCGGCATGTAGCCGTGACTGTGCGGCCGGTTCTCCGCCACCACCCGCCGCAGCGCTTCCATCACGCTTGCCGGCGGCTCCACTTCGGGATTGCCCAAAGTGAAGTCGAACACGTTCTCCGCTCCACGCTCCTGGCGCAACTGAATGCCGATTTCGAACATCCGCCGGATCCACGAGGACCGCTCCATCTGCTCGGCAATGGCTCTGGAGATACTCATATCTCAAAATCCGATTTTAACACCACTTTCTTGTGGGGCGTATATCGAAATGGAACAACCGGCTATAATCAGGCTTCCATGCCCTCAACACTTGCCAAGGACAGGCCAGCCGGGTCGCGATACCGTTGGGTGATTTGCGGTCTCCTGTTCTTTGCCACGGTGGTGGCCTACATCGACCGCGGGATTCTCGGCTATCTCCAGGAGACCCTGCGCAAGGAGATCGGGTGGGACGCCATCTCCTACGGCTACGTCGCCGCCTCATTCAAAGTGGCCTACGCCATTGGCCTGGTGGTGGCAGGGTGGTTCACAGACCTACTGGGGACGCGAAAAGCATTTGCCATCGCCATCGTATTGTGGAGCCTGGCCGCCATGTCGCCGAGTCTGGCGACTTCCGCACTCACCTTCGGAATCGCCATGTTTCTCCTGGGACTCGGCGAAGCGGCCAACTTCCCCGCCTGCATCAAGACCGTGGCCGAGTGGTTCCCCAGGAAAGAGCGCGCGCTTTCTACCAGCCTGTTCAACTCCGGCGCCAACATCGGCGCCATGCTCGTTCCGATCATCGTTCCTGTCCTGGTGGTAGCCTTCACGTGGCGCGGAGCGTTTGTTGCCGCCGGAGCCACCGGGTTCGTATGGCTGGCGTTCTGGCTGTGGCTGTACCGCAAACCGGAGGAGCACTCGCGAGTCTCCGCAGCCGAGTTGGCCTATATCCAGAGCGATCCGCCGGAGAACCTGGCGCGGGTGCCGTGGGTTCAACTGCTGCCATGCCGAGAAACGTGGGCGTACGGCCTCGCCAAGCTCCTCACCGACGGGGTTTGGTGGTTTTACATTTTCTGGCTGCCTGGCTACTGGCAAAAAACCTTCCACCTGTCGCTGGAAGAAAACCGCCTTCCGGTGATGATCTCGTTCGGCGTTTCCATCGTGGGCGGTATTTATGGCGGCTATCTCTCGGGCGCACTGATCAAGCGCGGCAAGAGCGTCGGAGTGGCGCGCAAGACC
>OKRF01000463.1 GCA_900290315.1 Candidatus Sulfopaludibacter sp. SbA3
CAGCGGCGCGCTTCGCTCGCCGCACCGGCGGCAAGACCGCCGGCGTTACCGACTCCGGTTTTTATGTAGTTTCGCGGGCGGAACGCCCATCCCAACAGACGACACAAAACGATCGTCTGTCCTACGCCTTCAAAGCGTCGGCCAGCGCTTCCAGAATGAGTGCGACGTTGTCTTCGGTGGACCCATGGCCCATGAGGCCGATGCGGAAGACTTTGCCGGCAAGAGGGCCGAACCCCCCGGCGATTTCAATGCCGCGCTTTTCCAGAAGCCAGGCGCGAACCTTGGCGTCATCCACGCCTTCGGGAACGCGCGGAGTGTTCAGGGTCCACAATCGGCCGGCGGGATTCTGCACATGCATCCCGAGACCCATCGCCTCGATGCCGGCGACGAACGCCTGGTGATTGCGCTGGTGCCGCTGCCAGCGATTCTCGCGGCCCTCTTCGGCCACCATGGCAAGACCTTCGCGCAGCGCGTAGAACAGCGTGGCGGAGGCCGTGTGGTGGTACTTGTGACCGGTATAGAAGGTATCGAGCAACTGCAGATCCAGATACCAGGATTGCACCGGGGTCTTGCGCGCCTTGAGCCGGTCGAGAGCGCGCGGAGAGACGGTCATGGGCGCCAATCCGGGCGGGCAGCCGAGTCCTTTCTGGGTGCAACTGTACGCGATATCGATACCGTTTTCGTCTACCAGCACGGGCATGCCGCCGAGCGACGTGACGCAATCGGCGATGGTGAGGGCATCCACTTCGTGAGCCGCTTCGCAGATCGGTTTGGCCTGGTTGAACATGCCAGTGGAAGTCTCGGCTTGCACGAACGCCACCACTTGCGGCCGTTCGCGCAGGATGAACTCGCGACCTTCCTGAGGATCGTAGGGTTCGCCCCACGGCTTGGCGAGACGCACCACTTCCCCACCCTGCCGGCGCGCCATCTCGCCCAGACGGTCGCCGAAGAAGCCGTTCGTCAAGAGAGCGAACTTCATGCCGGGTTCGGTGAAGTTGGCGACGGCCGCTTCCATGCCGGAACTGCCGGTCCCGGAGATCGCCAGATTGAACTGGTTACTGGTGGAATAGGCGTATCCCAGAAGCGACCGAATCTCATCGGCCACTTGAAAGAAGAAGGGGTCCAGGTGGCCCACGACATTCTGGGTCATGGCCTGGTAGACGCGGGGCGCAACCATGCTGGGACCGGGGCCGAAGAGCAGGCGCTTGGGGGCCTGCAAGGGAGGATAGATTAGCGACATAAACGTCTAGTTTACCTCCGGCGGCCATGCCGAAAGTCAAAAGTCCAGCAGACCCTCGCGCGTGTGGACGCCGCAAAGGGCGAATCGAACCACAAGAAGTGTAGCGGCGGCGCCAGCCCGGCCGCGATATAGAGGTCCCGAACGGCCGCTTGGCCCTTGGGGCGGTCAGCCGCTTCAGTGGGGAGAAGGTGCCTCAGCCAGGCTGACCGGGTTTCCGCTGCGGAGACCATGCTGCAATCTAAGCACAACGAGCGAGTGCACCGGCGGGAGTGCACCCGCTCGCCGCCCAGTATTCCAAGCCGCCGGCAGTGGTTTGCAAAACGACACCATGTATTCCGTTTCGTGAAGCAGCCCCTATTTGGAGGCGCTCTTGCGAGCCAATTCGGCATCGATCAGCAGTTTGAACTGCCCGAGACCCAGCGTGCCTCCGATGCGGATGCCGTCGATGACGAAACTGGGCGTCGTCGCCAGCCCCAGCCGCTTGGCGAGTGCGACATCCTTGTCCACCTGACCGTCACCGCCCTTCGCCACGCAGGCATTCAGCTTGCCCTCGTCAACGCCCTGCGTAACCTTTTGCGGCGGGGCGCCGGCAAAGAATTGGTCGTGTGCCTGCCAAAACTTGCCCTGCACTCCCATGCACTCCGCCACCAACGCTTTGTGTTTCGCTTTGGGGTGAATGTCCAAGGGGAGGTTCTTGAACACGAGCTTTACCTGGGTTGGGTAAGCAGCCAGAACCTGTTTCACCGTAGGCTCGTCTTCGGTGCAGTAGGAACACTCGTAGTCGCCGAACTCCACGATGGTCACTGGGGCCTCGGCGGGGCCTCGGACGGGCGACGGGCCTGCGGGGCATGGATACCGCTGCTTCGCGAGCTGCTGGTCGAGCCAGGGGTGGGAACTCTGTGCGATGACACAAGGCCCGGCACAAGCAAGCATGAGTGGGGTCATCACTAATATCGTCTTGACTTTCATGTGATTCGCTCCTTACAGAAAAACGCTTCTGGAAGAGAACGCAACAATCCACCACGAAATGGCTCAAGCAGACTTTCGACCAGGTGGTATAGTGGGCACGTTGCCATGGCAAAATACCTGCTGTTCTGCCTGCTGCCGCTGGCTGCTGCCAAAATACCTGCTGTTCTGCCTGCTGCCGCTGGCTGCTGCTGCTGCCGATTACGATATCCTGATTCGCAACGCCCGTGTCATCGATGGCAGCGGCAACGCCTGGTTCCGCGCTGATGTCGCCGTGAAGGATGGCCGCATCGCGGCGGTAGGCCGGTTGGCGAACGCTACGGCTGCACGCACGATTGAGGCGCGCGAACGCGTGGCCGCGCCGGGATTCATCGACGTCCACACGCACGTCGAAGGCGGCGTGGAACGGAACCCGCGCGGCGATAACTTTCTGTTGGACGGCGTGACCACGGTGATTACGGGCAACTGCGGCGGCAGCGAGCTGAACCTGGCGGCGTGGTTCGAAAAACTGGAAAAGCTGGGGCTGGGGCTCAACGTGGCGTCCCTGGTGGGTCACAACACAGTGCGGCGGGAGGTGATGGGCACGGCGAACCGGCTGGCCACGCCGGAAGAGATCCGCAAGATGCAGGGACTGATCGACCGGGCCATGCGGGATGGCGCGGTGGGATTCTCCACGGGCCTGGAATATGTGCCGGGCACTTACTCCAACACGGCCGAGGTGGTGGCGCTGGCCAAGGCCTCTGCAGCGCACGGGGGCGTCTATACGAGTCACATGCGCGATGAGGGAATCCACGAAATCGAAGCCATCACCGAAGCGGTGAATGTGGGCAAGGAGGCGGGAATGCCGGTGGAGATTTCGCATTTGAAGATCGACCGGCGGAGTGTATGGGGCGCCAGCGATCAGTCGCTCGCGCTGATCGAACGGTTCCGCAGGGAGGGTGTGGACGTGGTGGCGGACCAGTATCCCTACGACCGCGCCAGCACCAACCTGGGTATCCGGCTACCCACCTGGGCGCTGGCCGAAGGGAAGATCAAGGAGCGGCTGGCGGACCCGGAAACGCGCCGGAAGATTGCGTCCGCGATGAAGCAGAATCTGGTCGAAATGGGCGAGCCGGATTACGCTTTCGCCACGGTGGCGCGCTTCACCCCCAACGCGGCTTACGAAGGCAAAACGATTCCCGAGATCAGCGCCGTGATGAGCCGCGCGCCCGGCCTGGATGGCCAGATCGAGACTATCTTCGACCTGATGAACGCGGGAGGAGCGGCCATGATCTACCGGCTGATGGGCGATGTGGATATCGAGCGCATCATGCGCTACCCATTCACCGCCGTGGCCAGCGATGGCGGCGTGACGGAACTGGGCGCCGGCAATCCGCATCCGCGTTCGTACGGCACCAATGCCCGCGTGCTGGCGGAGTATGTGCGGATGCGCGGGGTACTCACGCTGGAGGACGCGGTGCGCCGCATGACTTCCCTGCCGGCGCGCACGTTCAGCCTGCGCGATCGCGGATTGGTGCGGGAAGGCATGGCGGCGGACCTGCTGGTGTTCGATCCGGCGCGCGTGGAAGACAAGGCCACGTTCGCCCAGCCGCACCAATACTCGCAGGGTTTCGATTTCGTGTTGGTGAATGGGAAGATCGCGGTGGACGAGGGCAAACTGACGAGCGCACAGGGCGGGCAGGCGCTGCGGCACAGAGAGTAGGTATTCGCGCAGAAACGACGCGTCGGGATTTCGCCGAAGGGCAAAGCGGTGACAGTCGGCTCATGAGGCGAAGCCTCACCCGGCGGGATGAAAATGGGGGCGGAGCAAGGGCGTCGGGATTTCGCGAAGGGGCAAACTCGAGCCAGGCACGAAGATTCGCCAAAAGGCGGCG
>OKRF01000082.1:0-5255 GCA_900290315.1 Candidatus Sulfopaludibacter sp. SbA3
TGCGTGTCCACGCCGCCACCCCAGAAAACCAGACGCGAGCCGTACTTGCGCTTCAAATCGGCCGGATCCATGCCCGCGGCCGAACACTGCACCGGGTTAACAATGTCAAACCCGGCCTCGATAAAGCTTTCAAAAAACCGCTCCACACTGCCACAGGAATGTTTGAAGCATTTCCAGGTAGTATTGGCGTGGACCCAATCGTTGACGCGCTTGTAGTAGGGGAACCAGAGCTCGCGGAACGTTGCGACGGAACAGAACGCCGAAGTCTGCGTGCCGAAATCGGTGCCGCAGACGTATAGGCAGTCCACGGCGTCGCCGATGCGGGCGTGGATGCGCACCAGGTTCTCGATACCGATTTCGCACTGCCGCTCGAAGACGTGGTGGATGTAGCCGCGCCGCGTTCGCGTCGAAATGTACCACTCCGCGACGTCGCGAATGCCTTTCGGGTATTTCAGCGCCGGAGCCGGCACATTCGCGACATCGCCGAACGAAGTGCCGCCGAATCCAGCCGCGATGCCGTAGCCGCTCCCGCAAGCCGCGCGCACCCTCCCATCGATGTGGTCGAGGTCTTCCCCGGAAACTGCGCCAAATTCTTCCAGGTTGTCGGCCGGGTCGAGTTTCTCTTCGTCGATCTCGGGCTGGCGGATGATGACGTCGAAAAAGGCGCTGCCCACCGGCATGCGCCCGCTCGGCGGCGCTGTCACATCGCCTTGGGGATAGATCAGGACGTCGCCGTTTGGCGCGGTGCTGGTCCGGCAGTCCCCAGGCACTAACACGTTCAGACCCCGGAAATTCCATTCTTTCCAGTTCGCGGCGGGAACCCCGAACTTCACCTTGCGCGGAAACACTCCGGTGACGTCGAGCCCCATCGCCGCGCGCAGGTCGTCTTCCACCAGGCCCAACATCTGGAACGGTTCGTGCAATTTCACCGGCCCCCGGGGTAGCCCGTAGTAGTCCCGCAACGCGGCTACGCAACTGATGTGGATGCCAGTAACGGTAGTGCTTCCGAAATCCAACGGAATTCGATCCGGTTCGCGGTGGTTCAGGGCGGTGCGCAACCTGTCTCGCGAAGAGACGCTGGTTTCACTCAACAGGCGATTTATATCACGAGTGCAACACCAGCCGCACGCCTCCTGCAGGAAAGCGCGGAGCGCCGGGCTACTCCACCGGCGATCCGTAGGGGACCAGCGTCTTGACCCGCTCGGCGCCATCCACGCGGGTGATTTTCCAGTTCCCGCTGAACTTCTCCAGGACCATGCGCTGCACCTCATTGCGGTCCTGATAGATGAATTCTACGCGGACTTCCACCTCGCGATCGGACAACGTCTTTGGTTCGGAAACGGCGACGCCCTTGATTTCGGCATTGGACGCCTGAAGATAGCCTTTGAAATCGGCTGCCGTCTTTTCGGCGATGGCTTGTCTCAGTTGCGCTTCCATCGGGCCGGCATACTGGCCGAGATAGGCGTTGCCGTCGCCGGCGCGCGCGGCGTCCAGCATGCCATAGATTGTGTCCTGCGGCGTGGCGGCTAGGGCCGTTTGCCGCACCACGGTTTTGCGAAGGACCGCCGTGGCCAGCAACGCGGCCAACAATAGCATCGTGACGATGGTGGCGGTGCGCGGCCTGCTCATGGCTTGTCGGGCGGGTTGCCGCGGCTGATAATCGACAGATCCACATTCCCGTCCGCGTCGATGATGAGTTTGCGGATCTTGGGAAGAACCTGCTCCATGGTCTCCAGGTACAGACGCTGGCCCGTAACTTCGGCCGCCCTGGAGTATTCCGCTTCCACGAGAGTGAAGCGCGAGGCATCGCCCTGCGCTTCATCGACTTTGGTTTGCCGGTAGGCTTCGGCGGATTGGGTCAACTGCATGGCCCTACCGCGCGCCCGGGGTATCAGGCCGTTGGCATACCCCCGCGCTTCATCAATAATCCGCGCCGTGTCGGCTCGCGCGCTGGCAACATCGCGGAACGCATCGGCCGCTTCGGGCGGCGGCGCGGCATTTTCGATGTTGATGGTGGAGAGCTTGACCCCTATGCCGTATTGATTCAGGCGGGCCTGCGCGGCGCCGAGCACCTCGTCTTGAATGGCCATTCGTTCGGTGGTCAAAACCGCATCGACGCCACGCCGCGCAATCCGCCGCGCCAGTTCGGCCTCTACCGCGCAGCCGATCGTCCTGGCCGCATCGACAGACCGAAACAGAAAATCCACCGGCACCGCCACGGAATATTGCACCACAACGCGCACGGTGATGATGTTCTGGTCGCCGGTGAGAAACTGCGATGGCAGTGGCTGCGTGCGGCCCAGAACGCTGTCGGCCAAGTCCCCGCCCACCACTAGCCGTTGCAATTGATTGACCTTGACCTTGGTCACCCGGTCAATCGGCCAGGGCAGCGCGTAATGAATACCCGGATACACCCGCGCCTCCGCGACCGCTCCCAAGCGCGTGACTACGGCTTGCTGCTCCGGGCGCACCACGAAAGTTCCAGAGAGCACCCACGCCAGGGCAAGGGCCGCCAGGATGCGCCGCGGGCGATTGGGACGAGCGGACCGGTCCGGCGGCGGCCCCTGACCCGGCAGCATCTCCAACTCTGTTCCGGTGGGGCTCATTTGGCGCCGGCCTCGCCGCGCATCAGGATCTTCAACAGTTCCGAATCTGAGCTCAAAATCGCGGTGGTCTTATCGTCCAGAATCTTCTTGTACGACTCCAGCGTGCGCAGCAGTTTGTACAGGTGCGGGTTCCTGGAATAGGCCTGCCCGTAGATGCGCGTGGAATCGGCGTCCCCCGCGCCACGGATCTTCTCGGCTTCGCGATACGCGGCGGAGAGGATCTCTTCCTTCTGACGGTCGGCATCCGCCCGGATGCTCAGCGCCTGCTCCTCGCCTTCCGCGCGATATTGCCGCGCAATGCGCTCGCGCTCTGCCCGCATGCGGGCGTAAACGCTCTGCTTGTTCTGCTCCGGCAGATTCAGCCGCTTGATGCGCACGTCCAGGACGTTAATTCCATACTGTTCCAGCGCGGCGCGGTCGGTGAAGGCGCTCAAGCCCGCCAGCAGGTCGTTGGTCTGGATGCCCGTCTCGGACGCCGAAACCAGGGCATCCAGATCGTGGGTGCCGAGCGCCGCCGAAAGGCCGGACCACACAATGTCGTGCAGGCGCATTTCCGCCGCCACCGGATCGCCCACGGTTTCGAGAAAGCGATTCGGGTCCTGGATCTTCCATGCCACATAACTATCGATCACGATGTTCTTCTTGTCGCGGGTAAGAAACTCGCTCGGCCGCGGATTGTAGATGCGCAGTCTGCGGTCGAACCATGTGGCGCCTTGAAACGGCCACTTGGCGTGCAATCCCGCTTCGTGCACGGTGCGGACAGGCCGGCCGAACTGGGTAACCAGGACGAACTCGGTTTCCTTGACGGTAAAGAACGTGAGCCAGACCAGAATCACCGTGGCCAGGACAATTCCATGTGGCAGATATTTTCGATAAGGGGTCATAGGAATTCTCTTTACCGCTCCTCTGGAACCTTCCTGGACGCATCGGGAGCGAAGAGCGGCGGCATCGCCGGGCCGGCAATCTCTACTCCTCCCTCCATCAGGAAGAGCCGCCGGGGAGCCTTCGACCGGTCGAGGATCAGTTTCTTCTTCCCCGGCAGCACCTGTTCCAGCGTCTCCAGGTACAGACGGGTCTCGTTGGGACCCGGCGCCGCGCGGAACGTGGCTTCGTGCTGGATGAAGCGGGAAGCGTCGCCTTCGGCGCGATTGACCCGCCCCAGCGCATACTGGCGCGCCTGTTCGAGACGCGCTTTGCCGTTCCCGCGAGCCAGGGCGATCTGCTCGTTGCGGTACCCTTCGGCTTCATTGATGAGCCGGTTCTTCTCCTCATAGGCCGCCGAAACGTCACGGAAGGCGTCCACCACTTCCACCGAGGGATGAACGTCCTCCAGGCGGAACGACAGCACGCGGACGCCCGCGCCGTAGCGGTCGAGCCGCGCCTGGAGCCCGGCGCGCGCCTTCGCTTCGATAGCGAGTCTGCCGGTGGTCAGCACGTCGTCGAGCGGCGCCGCGGTGATCACGGCTTGTATGGCCGATTCGGCGGCGCTGCGCAGCGTGGCTTCGGCATCGAACTGCTTGAAGAGAAAATCGTCGGGCCGCAAGAGGTCGTAGTGTACCGTTGCGTTCAGTTCGATCATATTCTGATCGCCCGTGAGCATCAGGGACTCTTCGGGCTTCCTTTGAAAGCGGCCCGCACGGTGTTGCACGTTCCATTCATATGCCGCCGGTTCGGTATCTGGCGCGGCCATGGTGGAACGGAAGCCGATCTCGATCACGCGGACCTGGTGCGACCGGATCCGCGTGAGCCGGTCGATGGGCCATGGCAGCTTATAGTGCAGGCCGGGTTCGCTATAGGGAAGCAATCTCCTGCCGAACCGCTGCACGATGCCGGTCTCATCGGGACCGATGATGTAGAAACCACTCAGAACGATTGCCGCGCCGGCCAATGCGGGGAGCACGCGGACCAAGGCGGCTTTTCGCACGAGCAGCCAGGGAAGGATGGCCCCCGCATCCATGCCGCGCCCGTATTTCAGGATACGCGCCAGGAACTCCGGCAGCCCTATACGCGCCGCAAGCCGGCTGACATCCCTGCGGCCGGCGCGCAGCAGCCGCAGCGAGTTCATCATCACGAGGAAGGAAGAAAGCTGATGCGTAGCCGCTGCGCCAATGGGCCCGACCACGCCGGTCGCGGCACACAGCACCGCCGCCAGATTCACCACTCCCGCAAATAGAATGATGTTCTGCCATGCGGTGGCGACGGCGCGGCGGCTGGTCTCGAACAACACGGGCAGCGTTTCCAGCGAGTGCGGCATGAAGACCACGCCGGCCGCTTCGGCGGTGATGTCGCTAGCGCCCGCGACGGCAATCCCGATATGCGCGGCGGCCAGCGCGGGCGCGTCATTGATGCCGTCGCCGACCATGGCCGCGACGAGTTTGTGGGAAGCGATCTGGCGGATCTGGTCCACCTTCTGTTCCGGCAACAGGCCGGCATGCCATTCGGGAATGCCGGCTTGCCGCGCCATCACCTCGGCGACGCGCGGCCGGTCGCCGGTCAACATCACCTGGTGGGTGATGCCCAGTTCGGCGAGGCGTGCAGAAGCTTCCTTTGCGCCTTCCCGTAAACGATCGCGGAGGAGGATGCCGCCGGCGAACGAATCGCCCACGGAGACCAGGACTGCGGCTGCGCCGAGCCGGTCGGCCCGTTCCG
>OKRF01000082.1:5265-15041 GCA_900290315.1 Candidatus Sulfopaludibacter sp. SbA3
CGGAGACCAGGACTGCGGCTGCGCCGAGCCGGTCGGCCCGTTCCACCAGGGCATCGGCCGAGATTCCCGCTGCGGCGAGGAAGGCCGCGTTTCCCGCGCGCACAATGTGTTCTCCGATGCGGCATTCAACACCGCGCCCGGGCCTCGCCTGCGCCGACTCGGCGCGGGGGACGACCAGCCCGCGGTCTGCCGCTGCGCGCTCGATGATGCGCGCCAGCGGATGGTCGGAAACCTGCTCGGCGGCGGCCGCCAGCGCGAGCAGTTCCTCTTCAGTGCGGCCCAGTGCGGCGATTTCGATGATTTCGAATTCCCCCTCGGTGATGGTCCCGGTCTTGTCGAAGATCACCGTGTCGACCTGGGCCGCGCGTTGCAGTTCGGAACCTCCACGGACCAGGATGCCGCGGCGAGCCAGGCCTCCGATGGCCGCCACCATCGCCGTGGGCGTCGCCAGAATCAGCGCACACGGGCAAGCCACGATCAGCACCGACACCGTGCGCATCCAATCGCGGGTGAAGTAATACGTAGCAGCGGCAGCCAGCAGGAGCGCCGGCAGGAAGTATTTCGCCACGCGGTCTGCCAACCGTTCCACGGGCGCCCGCTTCTCCTGTGCCTCCTGCACCAGCCGCACGACGCGCGCCAGCGTGGTATCGGCGCCGGCTCGCGATACGCGGATGCGCAGCAGTCCGCCACCGTTCATGGTCGCCGAAAATACCTCGTCGCCGGGGCCCTTTTCGTGCGGCAGCGGCTCTCCGGTCACGGAGCTTTCGTCCACCGAAGAGCAGCCCTCTTCGATCACGCCATCGGCGGCTACCCGCTCGCCGGCGCGGACCACGATCCGGTCGCCCGGCGAGAGAGTCCCGGCGTCCACCTCTTCCTCGCGGCCGTCGCGCCACAAGGTTGCCCGCTGCGGCATCCGTTCCACGAAGCGATGGATCGCCGCCGAGGTCCGGCCGGCAGCGTAGGATTCCAGTCCCTCTCCAACCAGCACGATGAACATGGCTTCCGCTGCCGCCAGATTCTGACCCACCGCGAGAGCCGCGATCACGGCGATGCACAGCGCAATGTCCGCGGAGATGCGCTTTTCGAGCAGCGCCGAAATGGAGTTGTGAAACGTCTTGTACCCGGCGAGGAGGGTAATCAGAATCGCCGTGTCCAGCCCAAACAGGGTTTTGAAAATACCCAGCCAGTTCAGCAGCAGGAGGATTCCGACCAACGCTGCGAAAGAGTAGTAACGGATTCTTTCCCGCCGCTCTTCATCCATGTGGAGCTACCCGTTACGCGTCAACTGAAGCCGAGCGCATGCCCATTGGCATAGGGACATTGTAATCCCTCACGGCTGTACCATCCGACGTTCGATCCCACCGCTGGATGGTGCGCACCCACGAGCCGATTCTGCACGGTCCGCTCAAAGTATCCGCCTTGCTGCTCCGCATCATAGTTGATAGATTAGGCGGACATGAAGCGATGGGCTTTGTTTGCCGCAGCGGCGTGCATGCTCGCAGTGTTCGTCCGCAGTCAACAACAGAATGCACCATCCCGCCCGAGTCCGGCGGCGCCGCCCGCCCGCACGGCATTGCGGCTCACCTTCGGAGAGATGCAGGAGAGGGAGACCGATTACTCCGGCACGCTCACACTCAGCGGCGGCAGGGTTGCCGAACTCATCCCGTGGCGCTTCTTTGGGGACGACAGACTGCAGGGAGAGAATGGCTGGAAGCTGTTCACGCGCCGGGGAGCCTACGAGAACCAGCCCGACAAACCGCAGCCCCTTTCGACGCCAGGGCCGGTGCAGAACATCATGCCGAAAGGCATCACGGCGGTAGTGGACTCTTCTCCCGCCGCCACCGCTGCCGTCCCGACCGCTCGCGGCACTTACACGTTCCGGCTCGACGCATTGAAAGGCGGCGGCGTGCTGACCTTCGAAGATGGCGACGTCACTGTCCAGGAAGTCCCGGCGCCGGCCCGGGTTTCGCCGGCCCGCTCCGGACCCAACGCCGTGGCCGAGCACGATTATCCCTCGCTCGCTATNNATTCCACTGCTGCCGGATGGTCTTTACCCGAAGAACTGATGGCGGGCGGCTTGGACATATTTCGAACCGCCATTGCGGAGGACTCACGCGGCCGCATTTGGGTGGTGTGGTCGCAGCGCGACGGCGAAGTATGGGATCTGAGAGCGCGCGTGTACGACGGCCGCGCCTGGAGTGCGCCGCGCAAGCTGACCAACGGCAACGGTCCCAACTTCTTTCACAAGCTGGTGCGCGACCGCGCCGGCAGCCTGCACCTGGTCTGGGTTGCCCATCTGAATGCCGAATCGCACGTCATGTGGAGCAAACTGGACGGCGACACCTGGAGCGCCGCCCGCGAGATCAGCGGCGCCAGCGCCTGGATGCCCGATGGGGCGGCCGATTCGCAGGGCAATCTCTACGTGGCGTGGGACAGCTACCGCACCGGGAATTACAACATTTTTCTGCGGCGTATTGCGGCCGATGGTGCGCTTGGGCCTATTGAGCAGGTGACCAGGTCGCAGCGTTTTCACGCGCACGCCTCGCTCGCGATAGACTCCGCCGACCGCGTCTGGCTGGCGTGGGACGAATCTGCTGCGAACTGGGGCAAGGACTGGGCCCGCGACGATACCTGGCGCGGCACCACGCTGTACACCGAGCGCCGGCCGCGCGTCGCCGTGCTTGCCGGCGGTAAGTGGTCGCAACCGGTAGCCGACCCGATGGGAGCGGTACCCGAACGCTACCGCCGCTACGCGGAATTGCCGAGACTCACGGCAGACGGCGCGGGACGAATCTGGATGGTGCTGGAACTGCGGATTTCCACGGGGCAGAACCGCACGGATTTCTGGGCGAATAACGGGCGTTGGGAAGATTTCGTCTCGGCCTATGAAGGCGACCGGTTGCGGCCGGCGGCTCCCGTGCCCCAATCCAGCACGCGGCCGGACGGGCCGCTCGCGCTGACGGCTGCGCCCGGCGGCTTCTGGGCGGCGTGGGCCAACGACAATCGTCAACTGCCCATGGCGGCGGGACAGCCCAACAGGCGCCATTGCGATATCGAGTTCGGCCGCGTGGATGGAGATGCTGCGCCGGCTACTCCCCTGCTGGAGGCCTTCGTGGACACGCCCGGAAGCGGTGCGCCGATTCACACGCATGAAGCCGCGGACGTGCAGCGCGCCCGCGCTTACCGCGCGCAGACCGGCGGCGCGGAACTGCGCATCCTGCGCGGCGACTTCCATCGCCACACCGAGATTTCTCCCGATGGCGCGGGCGATGGCTCGCTGGAAGATTACTTCCGCTATATGATCGATGCCGCTTCCATGGATACCGGTATCGTTACGGACCACAATTCCGGGGTGGACGAGTACACCTGGTGGCGAATCGAGAAGGGGCACGACCTGTTTCGCATCCCCGGCGGCTACACGCCTTTGTTTGGCTACGAGCGCAGTGTGCCGTATCCCAACGGCCATCGCAACGTGGTCTTTGCCGAACGCGGCGTGAAAGTGTTGCCCATCTCTCCTCAGGAGAATCAGGGCACGGTCGCCAGCGGGAGCGTGCTCTATCCGTACCTCAAGCAGAATCGCGGCATCTGTATGCTGCATTCCCTGGCGACGGACCAGGGCAGCGACTACCGCGACAACGATCCCGAAGTGGAGCCGCTGGTGGAGATTTACCAGGGTTATCACGCAAACTATGAGTACGCGGGAGCGCCGAAGGCTGAATCCAGCGATTACCACGTTACCGCGCACGGCCCTTACCGTCCGGACGGTTTTTACTGGAACGCCCTGGCGAAGGGTCTCAAGCTGGGGATGGAATCCAGTTCAGACCACATCGCCACTCACACGTCGTACNNCCCGCCGCGACATCGTGGAGAGCATGCGCAAGCGGCATGCCTATGGAGCCACGGACAACATCGTGATGGATTTCCGCGCGCGCGACCGCCAGGGGAAGGAGTGGATGATGGGAGATTCCCTGGATGCCGCTGGCCCGCCTGTCTTCCACGTGAAGGTGCTGGGAACCGCGCCCATCGCGGCAGTGGAGATCATCAAAGACGGAAAGTTCGTGTATAAGGCCGAACCCAATTCCGACACCGCGGAATTCGACTACAGCGACAACGCCGCTGCCAAAGGCCAGAGCTGGTATTACGTGCGCGCCGTGCAGGCGGATCGCAACATGGCGTGGTCGAGTCCCATCTGGATCGCTTATAGCGGCCAGTAAGGACAGCAGGTCTGAGCCGCTAATGCGGGCGTGTCGCACACAATAGATGCGGTTGCACTTCTATATTAGCGTGTTACGTCTGCTCCCGATATCAGCACCTTCGGGGAGATCTGAAGCGCGGAACGGTGGACTTGATCGCGAAGACGATTGAGGATGCGCAGAAGAACAGCAAGGACCGGAACGGTGCATCTAGTGCGCACCCACTGCACACGCGCAGAAAAACCGGGAAAAAGGGGGTCAGAGAGGACTCTAAGTGATTGAAAGGAATGGGTGATTGAAAGGAATGGCGGGGACGACGGGGCTCGAACCCGCGACCTCCGACGTGACAGGCCGAAGGCTCATTAAGCGATGAAGCGAAGTCTCTTTCATTTTCAGTGGGTTGCACGGATCGTGAGGCTTCACTTTTCGGACTGCTACAGTACGTGCTACAGTTTTCGCCGCCCACTTTATGCTAGTTCTGGCATACAATAGAGGCTGTGCCCGTGAAGCCGGAGGAACCGCGCAAACTCATTTGGCTTGTCGACTCGCTCGTTCGGCTGACGGGCTTTCCGCCGATGGTTCGTAAGAAGCTCGGTTTTGCAATGTACCAGGCTCAGATCGGTCAGAGACATGAGAGCGCGAAGATGTTGGACGGTTTTGCGGAAACGGTCTGGCAGGTGCGCGCAGACGATCCGGGCGGGACGTATCGCGCGGTGTACGTGGTGCAACTCGGGGAGGCGGTATACGTTCTTCATGCCTTCCAAAAGAAGGCAACCTCCGGAATCGCGACCCCACAACGGGAATTGGATCTAATCCGGCAACGGCTTCAACTTGCGCGCAAACTGGCCGGGAAATGAGGACAGGGAAGATGCCTAATAAGGAATTTACGCCGAGTTCCGGAAACGTGTTCGCTGACCTGAAGCTACCATATGCCGATGATCTGCTGGCGAAAGCCGAGTTGACCGCGAAAATCATCGCGGAGATCCAACGTCGACGGCTCACGCAGAGCCAAGCGGCCGCGATCCTCGGAATCGATCAGCCCAAGGTCTCGGCGCTCAAGCAGGGGAGGCTGTCAGGTTTCTCAATCGAGCGGCTGATGCGGCTGCTTTTGAGGCTGGGGCGCGACATCGAAATCACCGTCAAACGAAAAGCGAGCTCGCGGCCCGCGGCCCGCCTTCGAGTGGCGTGATTCTGCAGGCCCTTAGCCTTAGCTGGCGCGGAAGGAAGACCCGATTCTACAGGTTGCACGTCAAACAGCAGGTTGCCTCCGGACAGGTCGGGTCCTGATGTTTTGGAGCAGGCTGAAGATGGCGTTTTGGGGAGCGAAGGGTTTGACACAAGATGGCAGCTTGTGGTAAATAGTTGTCGAAATTGGGTCACCTAGCCAACACAAACGCTCTCTGAAGCGCTGCCGATCATGGTACTTCAAAAGCTCGCACGCCGAATGGCTCTGCTGACAGCCGTTGCAACCTGCACTCAGGCACAATCCATCATCACAACCGTCGCAGGGAAAGGCAGGATTCTCACCGGCGTTGGCGGGCCGGCAACCGGTGTGCCGCTAGGCGGCCCAATCGGGCTGGCCTTCGATTCCAAACAGAACCTGTACATTGCCGATAACCAACAGAACGTAGTCTTCAAAATGCAGCCGAATGGGACGATGACCGTCTTCGCGGGAAGCGGAGTGCGGGGCTTCTCCGGGGATGGCGGACCGGCAACCGCCGCCGCACTCATGGAGCCCAAAGCCGTCGCGGTCGACGCTGCCGACAACGTCTATATCGCCGATTTCCACAACGAACGAATTCGCAAGGTGGATCAGAAGGGGATCATTACTACGTTTGCGGGCGGAGGCGCCGCCTACAACACGGATGAGATCCCGGCGACCGCCGGGACGGTGTTCGAGCCGGGTGGAATGGCATTCGACTCGGCGGGCGCCTTGTATTTCTGCGAAGATTCGGATATTCGCAAGATCACGCCGGACGGAATCATTCACCACGTCGCTGGGAACGGCTTTGGCTTCGCGGGCGATGGAGGCCCCGCGGCGACTGCAAAGTTTGCGTATCCCCAGAACATTGCATTCGACAGTAAAGGCAACCTGTACATCGCCGACCAAAGCAATAACCGGATTCGCAAGATCGATACAAAAGGAAACATCACCACGGTTGCCGGAGGCGGCCCCTCGGGAAATCCCGGTGATGGGGGACCAGCTACCTCGGCCTCGCTAATTTTTCCAGCGGGAGTCGTGGTCGATTCGGCAGGCAACTTGTATATAGCCGAGTCGGAGGGCAATCGGGTGCGGAAGGTCAGTTCCACGGGCATCATCACCACGGTGGCTGGTACGGGCATGGAGAAGTTCTCCGGCGACGGAGGACCGGCTTCTTCGGCTACGCTCAATCTACCGGTTGCGTTGGTATTGGATCCTTCGGGCAATCTCTACATCGCGGACCAGAACAACCGCCGCATCCGGCGCGTGGACTCGTCGGGCTCGATCACCACGATCGCGGGCAGCGGAGTGACCAATTTCGCAGGTGACGGTGGCCAGGCCACGCTCGCAGCCATGGATTTTCCGACGGACGTAAAGGTCGATGGCGCCGGCAATCTCTACGTCGCCGATGCGATGAACCACCGGGTCCGTAAGATAACACCGGCTGGAGTGATCACAACGATTGCAGGCACGGGAACGGCCGGGTTTTCAGGAGACGGGGGACCGGCCACCAGCGCACAGCTGAACGTGCCCGCATCAGTCGCAATCGATCCGATTGGAAATCTATATATATCCGACCAGCAAAATCTCCGTATACGGATGGTGACGCCAGACGGCATCATTCGCACCTATGCCGGTAATGGACTCTATGACAACTCCGCGGGCGGTTATCCTGCCACCGGCGTTTCGGTCGGCATCCCCAACCTATACATTGTAGATCCGAACCACAGTCGCGTTCGCAAGGTCACTCCGGCGGGAGTCGTTTCGACGGCAGCCGGTAATGGCAACGCGGGCTTCTCGGGCGATGGCGGTCCGGCATCGGCCGCTACACTCAATAATCCCTTCGGTGTGGCAGTGGACGGAGCCGGCAACCTGTTCATCACGGATGCGGGCAATCGCGCCGTTCGGAAGGTATCGACCGACGGAACCATATCGACCATCGTAAGTAGTTCGCCTGCCGGTCAGAACCCCGACGGAGTCATCGCAACCTCGGGCAAAGTCTTTCTCGATGGAGCGGACGGCATCGCCGCCGACGACCAGGGAAACGTCTATTTGGACGCCACGTGGCATATTTTCCGCATCAACCCTTCGGGAATCCTCACTCTCCTGACCGGAGGAGGGCTGCAGGGATATCAGGAGGGATTCGATGGAGATGGCGGGCCTTCGGTCGCCGCTCATATGGTTCACGACACTACCACTATTTTTTCGCCGGTAATGGGGATGACTGTCGATGGAAGCGGGAACCTGTTTGTCGCGGACACGGGAAATGATCGCATCCGGAAAATCACGAATCCCAACGCCGCAGCACAGCTCGCGATTACTACTCCTGACAGTTTCAACCTTTATCCACCGACGGGAGCCGACAAGCCCGATCTCTTCCTTTTCGGGAACACCCCGCAGCGGCTGACCATCAGTAATGTGGGCACCGGCCCCATGCCCTGGACGGCATCGGTCAGCACCCTCGATGGCGGCAACTGGTTGCAGATCTCTTCCAACTCCGGTAACGCCCCATCGACGATCACACTCAGCGCCAACACGACGAATCTGGCTCCCGGCCTCTATTGGGCCACGATGCTGCTTTCCGCTCCTGTTGCAAGCAACAGTCCCCGGTATGTTTTGATCGGCTTGACCGTTCCGCTTCCGTTCCTGAACGGGGGCGCGAGTTCGGGCACGTTCGTAGTCAGCGAGCCGGCGGGCGTCGGATGGGTAGCGTCGAGCAACGTGGATTGGTTCACGATCCATTCGCCGGCGGGCGGAAGCGGGTCCGGCAGTTTCACCTACTCGGTGGCGGCCAACTCGGGCGCCACGCTGCGGTCGACTACGCTCACTGTAGCGGGCAACTCAACGATCCTTGTGAACCAGGGCGGGCAAGGGCCGTTGGTTCAGGCGATCGTAGATGCATTTGACTATACTCCCGGGGTCGCGCCGGGCGCGTGGGTGACGATCACGGGTTCCAATCTGATGACCGGGTCGCCGCAGACGTGGAATCTGAGCGGGACACAGCAGTTGCCCACCAAACTCGGCGGGACGATCGTCGTGTTAAACGGCGCACCCGCGGCGCTCTATTACGTCAGCCCGACGCAGATCAACGCGCTCGTGCCCGCTGCGGTGGCGCCGGGACTGGTTCAGGTCGTGGTGCAAGCCAACGGAGTGAACAGTAGCCCGTTTCCGATCACCGCCACGGCCACGCTGCCATCCATCTACGCGATACCGAACTCTGATGGCAGCGCCTTCTTCGTCACGGCAGCTCTGGCGGGAACCGGAACGTTGATCGGAAACAGCGCGGTCGATCCGCGCGTGACGCGCGCTGCTCTGCCCGGCGATGTCCTCGATTTATATATGGCGGGGTTAGGCGCTACTACAGACGCATCTCAATTCATCACGACTCAGGTATTCGCGGGGGCGTACCCCGTCAGCGCCGCGGTCACGGCGAGCGTTGCCGGAGAATCGGCACAGGTGTTATTTGCCGGCCTGACGTCGCCGGGCCTTTACCTGGTACGAGTGGTAATTCCTTCGGATCTCGCCCCGGGACCGCAACCGATCCAGATCACAGCCGGCGGCCTCAAAACACGCCCTTCGCTCATGCTGATGGTGGGAGCGCCTTAAGGAGATAAGAGGTTCGATGGTCACCTACCCGGAACTGATCGCATGAGGGTTTGTTCGCCAATTCGCAGAACATCGTAGGACTATAGCCGGATTCATCGAGCGCACAGCCGGATGGAGGCCGCGACACTCAGATCCTAACCACAACGGACACGAAGGGCCTTGAGGGTGTAAGTATCGCGAGATCAGCAGCGTGCGCGGAAAACTGTAGCAGCTACTGTAGCACCGACGAAGATATGTCGAAAGTGCCGTTCGTGAAGTACCTGTAAGTGATCTCGAACCCGCGACCTCCGACGTGACAGGCCGGCGTTCTAACCAACTGAACTACGTCCCCGCAATGTCACGCAGATATTTAAATGCTAACACGACCCGTCCGCCCCACCAAACTTCACGCGAAAAATCCCACGCCTCCTGATAACGTGTAGACATGGACCTTCGCCCTTCGGCCGCACTCGTCTGCGCGGCTGCCGCCCTTGCTGCGTGCGGCGGCCCCAAACCCGGTGGAGACGACGCGCGCAAATTCATCTACGACGCCGAGCAGCGGCTGCTGGCCCTCAGCGTCGATCAATCCCGCGCCGACTGGGTCAAGTCCACCTACATCACCGACGATACCGAAGCCATCGCCGCCAAGCTCGACGAGCGCGCCATCAACGCCAACGTGGACTATGCCAAGAGTGCCACTCGGTTCGACGGCCTTGACCTGGACCCGGTCACCGCTCGCAAACTCAAGCTGCTCAAACTCTCCCTCACCATCGCCACGCCAGCCGACCCCAAGGAGA
>OKRF01000052.1:0-3019 GCA_900290315.1 Candidatus Sulfopaludibacter sp. SbA3
TCCACGACGGCGCAAAAGCGGCGCCGCGGGACAGAGAAGTCTGACCCGCGGCGCACGCGTCCGCCCCAGAATAGGGATGCAAATCCCAACGGGCATTTGGGATTTACAGGCCCACGGCTCGTTTATCAACGCGACAGCTCTGGCCAGATCACGCCACGAGCTCTATGGCAGGGAATCCACACTGGTTCGTCAGCGCCGCTCCTATCTTCGCGTCACTCCGGCATCCGCAACGGTATGACCTTGTTACCGTGGCGGCGATAGATTCGGAATTCGCTGTCCAGCGTGAGCACCTCAGCGGCGGCGTGGATTTCAGAGAGCCTGACCAGGCAGGCGTCTGCCAGTGACATCGGCCGGTTGCGGTAGCGCCGCATGAGCGCCCGGAGGTCCGCCTGCTGTTCTTGAACTGAAAGGCCGATCCGAATGACCCCGCGGTCCAACAAAACGAACAGTGAATCTGTGTTGCGTCCTTCCCGTTTCATCAGAAATGCCGCTTCCGTAAGGACCGGCTCGCACGTGAGCAGCGGTGGGCGCAGCCGTTTCCATTGCTCGGCTGCCCATTCGTGATGCTCCAGTCCGGAAGCCAGAAAGCTCACAAGCGGTCCAGTGTCCAGCAGACCCACCGGCTCGATCACTCGCCGAATCCCTCCAGGTATTTCGGATTGCTAGCGAGGTCACGAGGCAGTCCCTTAACAGTTCCCGCAAGATCACGAGCCAGGTCATAGCAGGAGGCTGCGCCACGGCGTGATCGGTGTCGCAGAGCTGCTTCCACGCTCTCGCGTACCAGAGCGGACTTGCTGACGCGCCTCGCCTTCGCCTCGCGCTTGAGGTCCGCAAGAAGATCCTCCGGCATTTTCAATGAAATCGTCTGCATCTTTTCTATGGTAATACCTGCCAATCTTGTGCGCAATACCGGAATACCTTTCCCGGTTGAGCCTAGCCGGACCCCAAGGATTTCCGTCTCCGACCTGATCGCTGCATGGGGAAGGACGGCTCTCCATGAAGCGGAATGTGCCGGACCTCGGACGTGGGAATGCGACCCGCCCTGTTAGGTGCACACCATCGCTACGTTTTCTGTACGCGACCGGGATAGCGCGGCAATGCCGATGCCAGGACGAGTGCCGCGCCGGCGAAGAGCAATGTGTCCGCGACGTAATTTATCGCTTCATTGATCTGGGGCGCCGATCTGGCGAGGATCAAAATCAGCAGGTATGGGAACAGAGTGAGGACGGTCACTAAGGCGCCAATCGAGGCTGCGGCTATGTTTTTTGTTCAGGGCCAAGCCGATTCCGGCGGCCAGCAGGATCGCTCCTGCGAGGTATCCCCACACGCTGGGGAACGGAACCCATGATGGCATCATCTTTTCCAAAGGAACGCCGGGCGCAAATCCCGGATGAAGAAAATGTTCCACGGCAAAAAAGATCGCTGCAATCGCTATGACGATGCGCCCAAATAAAATCATCCATTTCGATTGTTGCGGGGACGAGGCTCGACTATGCAGTCCGGCTGCAGTCCGGCGAGAGCCCATGCGCCTCCGGCAAAAGAGAGATCTCTTAGCGCGTAGGCCCACACGAATCGATTCTTGGGATGCGCGAGCGCAGACGGTATGTAAATCATGCAGACGAATAGAAAGAACATCAATCCCAGGAGGGTGGACGACAGGCGTACGAACTTCCTCACAGTAAGACTGGTAGCTGCCGCGAGCAGGGCGCAGCCGACAAAACACGGCCAGAACGCGCGCGCCGGCATCCAGGACGGGACCACATTCTGGACAAACATCGGCCCGCGGAAATGCTCGGGCGCGAATACAGCGAGTGGAACGGCGACGCAGATACAGCCCAAGGTGATGAGCTTGTCCCAGCCGCGAGCCGCGCTGATCTCTTTTCGAAGTATCAGAACTCCGGCGGCTAGATAGATGAGCCCGGCAAAACACATCCAGAAATTTGTTGGTGAAAGCATCCGAACGTCTCTCGCGAAGTTGGTACGCAAGAGATTATATCCGGTCGGCGAGCGTGGCGAGAAAAGATGTGAAACTGGCCCAGTCAGGCCGTTCCGGGCGCGGTCTCCACGTTCACTGCCGGGGCGCGTAATACCCCGTCCGACTTCGGACCGTCAGCGGCGGAAGCCCGACGGGCGGTACGATTTCCACCCGCAGCGTGCGGTAAGCACCATCGTGGGCCGTGTTCTTCGAACGATAGGTCAGCACGTAGCCATTGCGAGTCGCTATGCCGGCCGCAGCCCCGGCGTCGGCCCGACTTCTGCCGGACATATGCCTCCCGCCGGTGGCGTCCGTTNACTTCTGCCGGACATATCCCTCCCGCCGGTGGCGTCCGCGATTTCGTCCAGAAATGCGTTTCCTCGGCGATCGTCACCGAAGCCGATCGCGCTGATGGGAATGCCGGCCGCCCGTGCCGCCGCCTTGGCCTGTTCCGCCGAGATGCTGCTGGTATTATCCACGCCATCGGTCACCAGCAGGATCGCCTTCGCTGGGTTCCGCCCCTGGTTGACCTCTTGGAGCGCGAGCACGATGGCCTCCCAGAGCGACGTGCCGCCGCGAGCTCTGATCATGTCCAGCCGGCCCTGAATCTGGGCGGCGTCGGAAGTGAAACCGCTGGCCACGGTTGCGCGTTCGTGAAACTCCACCAGGCAGAACTCGCTGCCGGCGCCCGCCGCTCTCATAAACTGCGCCACCGCCTGCCGCGCCTGCTCCTGCCTGGCGGCGGTGCTGCCGCTGCCATCGAAAACGATGACGAATGAAGTGGGCGTGTCGGCGCTCGCAAACTCGACCACCTGCTGTTCCACGCCATCTTCGAATACGCGGAAGCTCTCTTTCGCCAGTCCGGTGACAGCGCGATGCAGAGGATCCTGCACCATCACCGGTACCTTTACCAGCATGTCCTCGACTGCCGGCCTGATCTGCGGAGTCTGGGGCACCGGCGTAGGAATGCTCGGCGCCTGGGCAACTGCGGGAGCGGCGGGTGCGGGTGGCGCAGCAGGCACAGCCGGAGCGACAGGCCGCTGC
>OKRF01000052.1:3029-9469 GCA_900290315.1 Candidatus Sulfopaludibacter sp. SbA3
GGGTGGCGCAGCAGGCACAGCCGGAGCGACAGGCCGCTGCGGCATGGCGAAGGCCACGGGACCCGGCAGCCGCGCCGCCACCACTCCCAAGCCCGCTACCACCACCAGCATCACCGCGAAGCGAGCCTTCAAAAGCCGCGCAGCGGAATTACGACTACGGTCCAAAAGCATATTCACCCTCCTGGTTAAATGCGAATTCTCCTCGGCCGCCGCGGCCGCCGCCAGCGATCCGCGCACGGCGCCGGTCAACTCCACCACGCGGGTGAGGCATGCGGCATAAGGCCGCGCCTGCCCGGTTACCTTCACGACAAAATCGTCACACGCAATTTCGCGCTCCAGATCCAGTTGGCGCGCGATCCAGCGCACAGCCGGATGCCAAACCCAGACGGCTTCCAGCACCCGTTCCAGCAGCAGCGCGTAATCGTCGCGCCGCGCCAGGTGCGCCGCTTCGTGCAGCCCGATCTGGTGCAACTCCCCTTCATCCAGTTGCTCCAATAAGCGCGCCGGGATCAGGATGGCCGGCCGCCACCATCCCGCCACCATCGGCGTGGCGATTCCCGCGGCGGCCGCCAGGCGCGCATGCCGCTGCGAACAGCCGCACTGCGCCAACCACTGCTCCACCAGCGTCCCGGGGGCAGGCACGGCGCGCCTCTTCTCCCGCTGCAGAAACAGGCAGCTCACTATCAGGCGCAACAGCATCCATGCGCTGGCCAGCGCCCATGCCAGCAAAACCCAGGGAGTCTCACGCCCGGCCGGAAGGGGCAGCGGAAACAGTGGCGCCGGCGCGCGATGGCCGGGTGGCCGGATCGCAACGGAGACCGCGATTGGCGCCGCCCGGTGCCTCGCAACCTGCACCACGGGAGCCGGCACCGCGTCGTCTTCCAGAGCACGTCCGCCCGGCCGTGGAAGAAAGGCCACCGGCAGTGTCACCACGGCCGCTAGCGTTACCCACAGTACGGCGTACCGTGTAGCGGCATTGAGCGCCCGCCGCGGCGCCAGTCGAAGCCCAACAGCCACCAACACCGCCAGCGCACTGCCCACGACCGCCCCATTCACCACCGCTGCGAGAAACGCGCCCATCGGCTGTCTTCCTCTCCAATTAAGGAATTAATAGTAATCATAGGAGCAAGCCCGCCGCCTGTCAATTAAAAAATTAATACTTGATGGCGAGGAATGTAAAGCGAGCCTCATCGCGCCGGATTATACTGAAAACCAGGGTGATTATCACATCCGCGCGCCACCGCCGGGCACTCGTTTGGGCTGCCACGATCCTTTGTATCCTGCCTGCCCGTCCTCTTCTGGCACTGGACCCTCACAAGAGTCTCACGCAATACTCGCGCACCTTCTGGACCCAGCAGGACGGACTTCCCCAGGACACGATCCGCGCCGTGATCCAGACCAAGGACGGGTACCTGTGGCTGGGAACCGATGAAGGCCTGGCCCGCTTCGATGGCTACGATTTTGTGGTCTTCACCAAGGCCAATGGCGATTTGCCGTCCAACTCCGTGACCTCGCTGGCCGCCGACACCGATGGCTCCTTGTGGATCGGGACCTCTGGCGGTCTGGCCCATTATCGCGACCGCCGGTTTCAAACCTACACCACCAAACAGGGGCTCCCCGATAACAATATCACGATGCTCTACGCGGACCACGCCGACACCCTTTGGATTGTCGCCGGCGTGAATCTGTGCCGCCTGCAGAGCGGCAAGTTTCAAGTGTTCGCCCCGGGCACCAATCTCCCTGTCACTTTCATGCGCACCATGCGGGAGGATTCCCAGCACCAGCTTTGGGTGGCCGGCTTTACGGGAATCGGCAAACTGATCGATGGCAAGTACATTCCGGTGCTCGATGCGGCGGAACTTCACGGCGAACTGGTCTCCTCCCTGCTGCCCGACGATCATGGCAACCTCTGGGTTTCCGGAAACGATGGCGTCTTATTAAGGTCGCCCAACGGGCACCTGCGCCGATTCGGGGCCGCCGATGGCCTGCCCGATCCCTTTGTGCGGGTGGTCTGGATCGATCGTGACGGCAACGTCTGGGCGGGCACCAACGGTGGGCTCGCTCGTCTGGCCGGCGATCGCTTCGTTTCCCTGCACACCGGCGCCGATTCCGACCGCGAGCAGGTACGCTGCATGTTCGAAGATCGCGAGGGCGATCTGTGGGTGGGCTCCAACGACGGCCTGAGCCGCTTGCGCGACGACGTCTTCACGGCATACGGAAAAACCGAAGGGTTGCCCAGCGACGAACCAAACACGGTGTTTCAGGACAGCCGGGGAAGGATCTGGGTAGGCTTCCACGATGCCGGCCTCATGCTCTTCTCCGGCGGCAAACCTCACATCTACACCACGGCCGACGGGCTGCCCAACAACGAAGTCTACTCCATTCGCGAAATGGGCGATGGCGACCTGCTGATTGCGGCGCGCGGCGGCATGGTGCGCATGCACGAGGGCCATTTCACCAGGTTCATTCCCACAGATCCCCTGGCTCGCATCAACGTGTTCGACGCCATGGAGGATTGGACCGGCAGAACGTGGCTGGCCACCGCCGGAGGACTGCTGGAGCTGCGCGGCCAGGAATTCATTAAGGTGGTGGATGGCGGCGCCATGCTGGCTAGTGCGGTGGTAACCCTGTGCGAGGGACAGGACGGCGCCTTATGGGCCGGGACGCTCGGCAAGGGCCTGTGGTTCATACAGGGCCAGAATCGCCGGCTGTACACCACCGCGGACGGCCTTTCCAGCGACCAGGTACGCTCGCTCCACCAGGACGACGACGGCACGCTTTGGATCGCGACCTTCGGGGGCGGACTGAGCTCTCTGCACAACGGAAAATTCCAGAACTTCACCGCGCAGGACGGCCTGCTGAGCGACAACGTGGCGAAGATCACCGACGATGGCCAATTCCTGTGGCTCAGCACCACTCGCGGCATCTGCCGGATCGCCAAGGATCAGCTTCGCGATTTCGCCGCCGGCAAACGCAAGCGCCTCAACCCCATCGATTATGGCGTAGAGGATGGGCTGCGCAGCGCGCAGACCGCACCCAGCTATCCCATTGGCCGCGGCGGCGAAAGAATGGCCGACGGGCGCATCTGGTTCACCACCAGCCGCGGCCTGGCAGTGTTCGACCCGCAGGGCCGCAAACAGACCCGTCTCGCGCCCATCGTTCACATCCAGGAAATGACGTCTAACGAGCAGCCTGTGGACCTGCTCCATCGCGTGCGACTCGAGCCTGGCAGCCAGCGCGTGCGCATCCTGTATTCGGGGATCCATTTGAGCGCCCCCGAACGGGTGCGGTATTCCTACAAGCTGGATGGCGTGAATCCGGATTGGGTGCACCACGGAGCACGCCGCGAGATCAACTACAACAATCTGCGCCACGGCACCCACCGCTTCACGGTCCGGGCGGAACTGCCTGGAGGGCCGAGCGCCGAAGAAAGCCTGTCTTTCGATCTGCTGCCCTGGTTTTACGAAACCACCTGGTTCAAGTCCCTGTGTGTGCTGGCACTGGTGGCCGCCGCCTGGGCCGGATACTGGTTGCGGCTGCGCCAGATCCGTTATCGATTTTCCCTGGTGCTCGAAGAACGGGCCCGCCTGGCGCGCGAGATTCACGACACGCTGGCGCAAGGCTTCGTGGGGATCTCCTCGCAGCTCGATGCCGTCGCCATGTGCATGCCGGACGAATCCTCGCCGGCGCGCAAATACCTGGACATGGCGCGCCGCATGGCGCGTCACAGCGTCACGGAAGCGCGCCGCAGCGTCATGGACCTGCGGGCCAGCGTGCTGGAGGGACAGGCACTGGGGGCGGCTCTGGAATCCGGCTCGCGCATGTGGACCGCCGGCTCGGGCGTGGAAGTCCAGGTGGATGCCACCGGACCGCAGCGCGAACTGCCCCAGGAAATCGAACAGCATGTGTTGCGCATCGCCCAAGAGGCGGTCACCAACGCCCTCAAGCATGCGGGCGCCACCCGCATCGCCATCAAGCTGCACATGGAGGCGCGCAAGCTACTGCTGCGCATCGTGGACAATGGGCGCGGTTTCGAACAGAAAGACGTGTTCTCCTCGCTGGGCGGCCATTTCGGCCTGCTTGGCATGCGCGAGCGCGCCGAACGCCTGGGCGGCGAATTGCACCTGGCCAGTCAGCCGGGTGGAGGAACAGAAGTGGAAGTGATGGTGCCATTACCGTGAGCGAACCCATACGAATTCTCGTTGCTGAAGATCACCTGGTGGCCCGGGTGGGAGTCAGCACAATCGTCAACATGCAGCCCGATATGACCATCGTGGCGGAAGCCTCCAACGGGCTACAGGCCGTGGAGCTCTACCGGAAGCATCTCCCCGACGTGACGCTGCTCGATTTGCGCATGCCCGGGATGGGAGGAGTGGAAGCCGCGCAGGCCATTCGCGCGGAGTTTCCCAATGCCCGGATGATCGCCCTCACCACCTATGGCGGCGACGAAGACATCCGCCGCGCGTTGAACGCGGGGGTTCAAGCGTACCTCACCAAAGACGTGCTGCACGACGAACTGCTGAAAGCCATTCGCGCCGTGCACGCCGGCCAGACCTATCTGCCCGCGGCGGTGGCGGCGGCGCTGGCGGCGCAGTTGCCTCGGCCCGACTTGAGCGCCCGCGAAGTGCAGGTGCTGGAGCTGATCGTCCGCGGCCTCGCCAACAAGCAGATCGCCTACGCTTTGAGCATCGCCGAGCACACCGTGAAGAATCACGTAAAGAACATCCTGAGCAAACTCGGCGTGCAGGATCGCACTCAGGCCGCCACTGCCGCCATTCAGCGTGGCATTATTCACCTCTGACTACGCTCAAGTGTGAAAACACCACCCAACGCCCGCTTTCTTTCCATAGCCCGGAAGATGACAGACGACAAAAAACGATCGTCTGTCCCACAGCGGTAAAAAACGATCGTCTGTCCCACAGCGGCCTGAGGCTCAGGCGACGGCTTCCGCTGCCCTGGGCGCGCCGGATGGGCGGCGGATGCGCATGGGCTGTTTCTTCCAATAGGTCAGCGACCGCCAGCACCATTCGAGGGGCCCGAACCGGTAATGCCGCAGCCATACGGGGCTTGCGGCCAGAGACATGGCCCAGCATCCCGCCACCACGTAGTACAACTGATACCGTTCCAGCCGCCCATACAAGCCGAACCCGTATCCGGTAAATACAAACGTGCAAACCAGCGACTGCATGATGTAATTACTCAGCGCCATCTGCCCGATGGCGGCCAGACGGCTGGTCAGCCACCGGAGCGCGCCGGCCTTGCACAGGATCATGAGCAGCGCCATGCAGGCCAGGGCGATGGGCAGCCGCTCGATGTCATAGGCCACGTGGGTGAACGCGAAGGTGACGCGGTCGAAATTGCTCTTCACTGCGAGCCAGGCTGTGTAGGAGTTCAACGGAATCCCGATCAGGCACCCGATGACCGCGATCCAAGTGTACAAGCGGAAGGATCTGGCAGCGCTGAAGACTCCGAGTTTGAACAGGCCCATGCCGATGAACATCATGCTCCATATGTCGCAATTCGCCGGGTCGTAGTACGGCAGGCCGTGCCAGACCGCAAGGGCTTTCGCTCGCGCGCCGATCACTTCCCAGGGATTGCCTCGCCACGTCCTGGCGTCCTTCTCCAGCTCTGCGGATGAGGGCTTTCGCTGTTTCCGCTGCGCCTCCAGTTCCTTGGCCGCTTCCGCCTGCACTTCGGCCGGCTTCTTGCCCACCTTCCCGGCAGCGGCAGCGGCGGCGGCCAGGTCCCGCCGCTCGAGCTGATGGAACGCGTCCACGGCAGACCACCCTGCCTTGAACGCGATGAACAGGCCGCCGATGATCAGGAGCTTCTTCGCGGGGAGTTTGCGGAACGGAAACAAAATCAGAGCACACAAAGCGTACGGGTACAGGATGTCGCCCCAGAAGAGCAGGAATGCGTGCGCCAGGCCGAACAGCAGCAGCCAAAGGTCGCGCCGGTAGTAGATGTCGGCGGCGGTGGTCCCGGAGCGCTCCTCGGCCCGGGAAGTCAGCAGGATCATGCTGGCTCCGAAGACCATTGAGAAGAGGCAGCGCATTTTACCCACGATGAGGATGCGATACAGCGCCCAACTGACCAGGTTCAGACCGGCCGCCCCGCCAGCCACCGTCGGATCGCTGCCCGCCGCTAAATGCATTCCGAAGACGAGGACGTTCGCCGGCAGAATCCCCAGCAGGGCAAATCCGCGCAGCGTGTCCAGCGAGTTGATGCGCTCTTCCGGCGTGATCGGCCCAATCGGCGTCATTCGGTCCTCCTGCTAAGGTCTTCGAGGGAAGATTTGACGAAGAATAGCAGGCTCAAACGTAAATATGCAAACAAGCTGGCGATGAGTGACGGCCAAGCCCGCTGGTGGCATGCGATTTTCGAGAGAGTCGGCGCATGAGGCGATGCCTCGCGCGGTGGGATGAAAATGGCGGGGAAAA
>OKRF01000052.1:9476-16635 GCA_900290315.1 Candidatus Sulfopaludibacter sp. SbA3
CGAGCCAGGCACGAAGATTCGCCAAAAGGCGGCGAATTTCGAGCCTGGCACGGTTTGCGGCGTATACGTAGTTCGCATTTTTGAGAGAGTCGGCGCACTCGCACGTTGGCACACTTATCTGGAACGATGCCAACCGACCAGAAGCACCTTGCGTTCACGGAGTTTCGCGGATCTCCACCAGCTTTCCTCCGTTCAGGATCGATTCCCTGGCGGCCTCGATGACTAACTCGTTATAGCCGCTGTTGGCGGGGGTCGCCATGATGCCGGCTTTGTCGATCTCGCGGAGCAGGCTTTGGCGGAGCGCCAGGGTCGAGCACTCGGCTTCTACGCGAAGGCAGGTCTGGATGATGTACTCCACCGACCGGTATCCGTACCCGACGGGGGCCAGGCCCTTGCCTCCCACGTCCACATACTGAAAGTAATCCGGACTCGGCTCGGTATACAAGGTGGCGCCGGGGTCGCCGCTTTTGTGGGTGTAGGAGTATTTCAAGCCCCGGTATTGGTCCGAGTGCGCGATCAGCGCGCCGTCGTTCTCGCCTTTGCAATATAGGGTGAGGCCTTGTGTGTTTCCGCCCGGCGCCACATCGGGAAAGCCGAGAGCATTCTGCACATTCAGGCAAGCTCCATTGTTCCAGATGACGCGCGCGTCGGTCCACAGAAAGCCTTCCTTACCGTTGGGAAAGCGATCGGGGATGCCATACACGCTGACGGCCACCGGCAGCAGCCCGGTGATGAAGTGCACCAGGTCCACGTAATGGCAGCCAATGTAGGTGAAGGCGTCGGAGTTCCGGGTGGTCATCCAGTTCTGGAAATTGGAATGGCGGTAGAACCACTTTTCCAGCAGGCAGGCGGTTCCCAGCTTGAACTCTCCGAAACGGCCCGCGCGGTAACTACGGCGGGCCATCAGGCTGCGATCGTCAAACCGCTTGTGGTATTCGACGCCTACGACCAGGCCGCGGGCTTGAGCTTCGCGCTCGATCTCGCGCGCCTCCGCGTGCCGGAGCACGAGCGGCTTGACGGAGCAGACGTGCTGTTCGCGAGAGAGGGCCTCCATGATGACGTTGAAATGCAGGTGGTCCGGCACCGCGACGACGACGATATTACGCGGGGGCATGCGGGCGATCAGTTCCCGGAAAAGATCGGGCTGCGGCTGATCGGCATCGCCGGCAGTGGGGAACGCGCGGAACGATTGTCCCGGAAACGCCTCAGCCATGGTGGGCGATGCGCAGAGCCCCTGCACGGTCTGGCGATGCTGGGCGCAAATGGCGATTTCGCCAATGCGCCCCTGACGCTGCATGTGATACAGGGACGGCAGGATTTGATCGTGCGTGATCATGCCGCCGCCGACGATGAGGATTTCGGGTTTCATGATTACGCCGCCGCCCGTTGTGCGGTAATTTCTTCGAACGCCTCTTCGAGCACGGCCACGCTTTCCCGAATGGCGGCCTCATCAATCACCAGGGGAGGAGAGATCTTCACCGTGCCGCCGCCAAAGCCGACGGGGCTAAACATGAGCACTCCCTTCTCCACGCAGCGTTCCACCACCCGCCATGCCAACTCGCCGTCCGGTGACAGGTCGCCGGGCTGTACACAAGCGACGCCAGCGACGAGCCCCTTGCCATCCACGCGACCAATCTGCGGAAACCGCGACTGGAGCGCGCGCAGCCGTTCGTGCAGCAGAGCACCGGTGCGGCGTGAATTTCCGGCGAGGTCCTCGTTGACCACCAGGTCGATGGACGCAAGCGCGGCCGCGCAGCAGACGGGATTCCCGGTATGAGTCGAGGTCATGCTTCCGGCGGGATGCAGGTCCATCACGCCGGGCGTGCCGGCTACGGCCGAGATGGGGAGTGAACTGGCCATGCCTTTGCCGAACAACGCCAGGTCGGGAACCACGCCATAGTGCTCGAATCCCCAAAGCGTGCCGGTGCGTCCGAAACCGGCTTGCACTTCATCGCAGACCAGGAGCGCATCGTGGGCGGTGCACCAGCGCCGCAGCGCGTGCATGTATTCGGCGGGGGCGAAGGCCGCGCTTCCACCCTGGTAGGTTTCCAGGATCACGCCGGCGACGGAATCGGGTGGGACATTGTGCTCGCGCAAGGCTCGCTCGAAGCCGTCGAATGAGTTGTCGGCGGTGCGAAAACCATCGGGAAACGGAATCTGCACGAAACCCGGATCGAGGTTCCCGATCCAATCCTTCAGCGCCGGAATGCCGCCGGCCTGTTGCGATCCGAGGGTGCGGCCGTGGAACGACTTGTCATAGGAGACGATGACGTTCTTCGCGCGGTTGCCCGACCGGGAGGCATGCGTGCGGCACAGCTTGATGGCGCACTCCACGGTTTCTGAACCCGTGGTCAGCAGGAAGATCTTCCGCAGGGGTTGCGGCAGCAGGTTCGCCAGACGCTCCACCAGGCGGGCGCGGATCTCACTAGGGAAGCAGTAATTGGTGAGCAACCGGCTGTCCGCCTGCCGCGCGATGGCATCGGCGATCTGCTTGCGCCCGTGGCCGGCGTTGGCAATCAGCACACCGGAGGACCAGTCGATCCACTGGTTGCCCCAGGCATCATAGACCTGGAATCCTTCAGCGCGATCCCAGACTACAGGCGGCTGCCCGCACATGGCAATGGGCTCGTACGCCTGCAGCTTCTGGAGGATGGGAATCGATTCAGGAACCACGAAGTCCGTGACGATTCTGCGAAGCGCGGTCTCTACGCGAGGGACGGGCTTCGGCGTAAGGTCGAATTCTCTTGCCATATTCTTCTATGATGCCTCCTTTGTCCGAATGAGGACGAACACCATCGCGGTGGCGATGAGGGGCACCAGGCTGGCTCCCACCAGAATCGGCGCGAACGAATATTTGTCCGAAACCTGGCCGATCAGAAATGTGGAGAGGATCGTGCCGATCCCGGCGCCGGTGCCGCTCATCCCGCTGACCGAGGCGACCGAGGCGCTGGGGAATAAATCCGACGGCAGCGCCAGCGCCATGGTGGACCAGGCCGAATACGAAAACGTGGCGACTGCAAATAGCGAGACGATCGCTGCGAACGAAGACACGGCAATGGTAGGAATGAGCAGCGTCATGCCGGCGCCGCAGATCAGGATGACGAATTTCCGGGCTTTCAGGACGGGCCAACCGCGCTGGATCAGGTAACTGGAAAGCCCTCCGCCGAAGAAGTTGCCGAGGTCGGCAGCCAGAAACGGAACCCAGAAACCAAGCACGGTGCTCTCCAGCGAGAATCCCCTGGAGACCAGGTAAATGGCGAACCAGTCTGTGATGAAGAACCAGACGGGGTCGGTCAGCGACTTGCCGAGCACAATGCCCCAGGTCTCCCGCAGGCTGACCAGTTGTGCCCAGGACGCAGGCCGCGTCCCCGTTGCGGCTAGGGCATGGGCCTCTTCGCGCTGCTCGTCTTCGCGCGCTTCCAAAATCATGGCGCGCTCTTCCGCGCCAAGGTTGGGGTGGGTTTCGGGAGGGTGGTAGAACGCGTTCCACACCAGCACCCAGATCAGACCGAGCGTGGCCGTCACGACGAACACGGGCCGCCAGCTACCGAAGGTCCGGTAGACCCAAAAGACGAGGAAGGGCGCCACCGCTCCACCCACGGAAGATCCACTATCGAAGAGCGCCACGGCCCATCCGCGCTCCGCTTTGGGGAACCATTCGGACACGGTCTTTGTGGCGCCCGGCCAGTTGGCTGCTTCCCCGGATCCCAGCAAAAACCGGAAGCACATGAAGCTCTTCAATCCGGCCGCCGCCGAGGTGGCGGCCGCCGCCAGGGAATACCAACTCACCGTCAAGAGCAGCCCGCGGCGGGTCCCCAGCGAATCGAGCACGCGTCCCGAGATTGCCTGCATCAGGGCGTAGGCGACGCGGAAGGAGATGACAATCAGGGCCCAATCCGCGTTGTTCCACGAGAACTGAGTCTTGAGATGCGGAGCGAGCACGCTCACGGTTTGACGGTCAATATAATTAATGACGGTGGAGGTGAACAGCAGCCCACCGATCCACCAGCGCAGGTTCGGGATGGGGCGTCTGTTGGAGATGGCGCGCTTCCAGTATTATGTTTTCAGTAAAACGTTTATTATAGACGAGCGGGGTGGCAAACACCAATGCGATTACGCACTTCCTGGCAGTGCGGGAAGCGTGCGGGTTTGGGGTCAGACCGCTCCGCTCTGTCCACGACGGCGCAAAAGCGGCGCCGCGGGACAGAGAAGTCTGACCCGCGGCGCGCGACGCCGAACCGGCGGCCCTGGAGCCCAAGCCATCGCTCGCGGTGGCCTACAAGAGCAACTGGCTAGCCGCCGATGACCGCCGCGAAAAACCCATCGCCGGCATCGCGCCCGGGAATGCGGCGCACAGTCTTCACGATCGCTTCGCACGGAACAGCCGCAACGATATGGTCATTCTCTTCGATCTCGAGCGAACAGGTGGAATACACGAGCAACCCGCCGGGCGCGAGTGCCGCCCGCGCATTTGCCAACAGCGCTGACTGCCGGCGAGGAAGGTCGTCAAGATCGGCCGCAGTCAGCCGCCACTTAATTTCGGGATTGCGTCCCAGCGTGCCAGTACCGGAACAGGGTGCGTCCACCAGAATTCGGTCGAAGCGGCCGGAGAAGGGCAGCGGACGAGTGCCATCCAGCACCACCAGGGAGGCATTCAGGCCTTTGAGTTGGAGCAGCCGATGGAGGTGCAGGTCGCAGGCGATCGCGTGCACGCCTGCTCCCAGGGCCTGGGCAGTTTTATTGCCGGGCGCCGCGCAGAGGTCGAGGAAGCTCTGCCCGGGAGCCAGGTCAAGGAGGGGAACGATGGATTGCGACCCGATGTCCTGCATGCGGCCGGTAGGAGCGGTATAGGCGACAGGCGCGGACAACGCGGCGCGCGCGATGCCCTGGGCTGTATCGGCGTCGAACTGGCGCTGCCAGCGGGCTAGCAGCCACTCAGGGCAGGAGAGCGCGGTTGCGAGGTCGGGCCAGGCGACGGGGTCGCGATCCACCTGGCGCAGGATGGCGTTCACCAGCCCGGCGGCCGACCGTTTGCGGGCGCGCTTCACCAATTCCACGCTCTCCGCAACGGCCGCGTGGGCCGGGATGCGCTCCAGGTAGCGAAGCTGGTAGATGCCCATGCGGAGCGCCACGCGCACTTCGCTATCCAGCTTCTGCCGGCGGCCGGAATAGTGCGCGATGAGGTAGTCCAATTGCGCGCGGTAGCGGAGCACGCCGAAGACAATCTCCTGAGCCAGGCCGGCATCGCGCGAGTCCAGGTCCGCGCTGCGCGCCAGCAGCAGGTCGGAAGCGTAGCCACCGGCTTCTACTTTGCGTAGAATGTCGAAGGCCGTGCTGCGGGCGGGGGAGATCAATGCGTGTCCGTTTTCGGAAAGAGCAGCGGCAACGCCGATTCCGCGGTAAACATGCAGCGGGCGTTGTGGCCGCACAACCCAACGACCAGCACCTGGTGCTTGGCCGCGAACTTTTCGTTGACATATTTTTCGAAGGCCTGGCCGCGCGCCAGGCGTGTGGAGCCTTGCGCCATGGCCGGGCAGGAGCCATCGAAGCCGCCCAGTGGGAGAATGTCCAGTTCGCCCAGCAGGTAGGTGACGGGGCGGGAGGCAAGCTGCTTCCGCAGTTGATCGTCGGTGGACCTGGTGTTGTATCCGGTGCGGCCCTGAAATCCGTACGGCCAGTGGTCGTAGGTGGTGCAATTGCGCGCATCGCCATAGGGGCGGAAGGTGATGCCGCCTTCGCCCACCGGCCGTGTGTTGTCCAGATAGGCGTAACTGGAGGGGTTGGCGACGATATAGGTGACGGGAACGCCCAACGTTTCGTGGATGCGATTGCTCATCTCGTAGCGGTTGACGAATTGGCCGCCGGCGGAATGGCCGGCCACCACGATGCTCTTGAGGTTGGGGAAGGCCTGCCGGGCGGCCAGCTTGCGCAGGAGTTCGTCCACGAAATCGAAGGAAGTGAGCTTATCGTTATTACTGGCCACGCCGCCGGAGCGCCAACTGTCGCCGAGGCAGCTATAGCTGACTTCGTTGGGGGCGAGGGTGTCATGGCAGCCGGCGGCATTGGAGGCAATCCGCGGAGCAATCACCACGGTATCTTCCAGGGCATCGGCCAGGAAGGCCGCGGCGAGCGAGGTGCGGAAGTAGTTATCGGCATCGCGATTGGTGCCGTGAATCACCACCAGAGCACGGGTGATCTTCTCGTTCCTGGTATCGAGCGAATAGGTGCGGTAGATGAGGGAGCGGGTAGGTCCGCCGGCCAGAGTGACGAACTCGGTGCAGGCCGGCGTGGCGTTGGTGCAGGCGGCGCCCCACGCGGAGGCGGCTATGAAAAAAATGCTAAGAAAGCGCATCAACGGAATTCTATCAGGGGTAAACTCCAGGAATGAAACTCATTGCGATGATCCTGTTATGCGCCGGCTTCGCGCTGCCTGCGGGCGATCCCGAAGGCTTCCACGTGTGGAAGTCCGCGGAGCTGAAATCGATTGCCAAGACGCTCGCACCCAAAGTGAACGAGACTCACTCGGCGACGCAGCCGATTCCGGGAATCGGCAACTATTCCTTCATCACGATTCTGCGCACGGCTACTGCCGCGGCTGAGTATCACGAAACGCAGGCTGACGTTTTCGTGGTGGAGACCGGAGAGGGCACGCTGGTGATTGGCGGCCACCTGGTCGACGAAAAGGCCACCGCGCCCCACGAAAGGCGTGGCACTTCCATCACCGGCGGAACGGAGCGCAAACTCGCGCCCGGCGATATCGTCTCGATCCCGGCGAAGATTCCGCACCAGATCAAGGTGGATGCGGGCAAGCAGATTGCGTACTTCATCGTGAAAGTGACGCAGTGAGCTGCAGAGTAGGACAGACGATCGTTTTTTGTCGTCTGTCAATTAGGGGCGCTCCGCCCCGCAAAACGGAATGAAAAACGGGAGTCACTCGACCGGTTTGGGATGAAAATGGCTGGAAAACGCATCGGGATTTCGCGACGGGCAAATTCGAGCCAGGCACGAAGATTCGCCAAAAGGCGGCGAATTTCGAGCCTGTTGGGGGGCCCACTCGTGGGCAACGATGGGTATGAAAATGGACGAACGCGTCGGGGTTTCGCGAAGGGGCAAATTCGAGCCAGGCACGAAGATTCGCCAAAAGGCGGCGAATTTCGAG
>OKRF01000061.1 GCA_900290315.1 Candidatus Sulfopaludibacter sp. SbA3
GGAATCCGCCGTCCGCCGTCCACCCCCAAGCCCTTACAACCACTCAAAAGCCGGAATTCCCCAACAAAGAAACAACGCATTGTCGTAACCGGCGGATCTTCGGATATCGGCTTCGGCATTGTCCGCCGATTGCTCGCGGTTGGGCACATCGTCTATGTGCTTGGTAAGATGGCCCCGGAACAGTGGCAGTGTATCGCCGGCCCCCTGGCCGAAGCCGCGGTTTATCACTGTGTCGACCTGGTAGATATTCCCGAAGCGATTGCACACTGTCTCGGTCGGCCGCGCAGATGGGTGGCATCGACGTGCTCATTATCAACGCCGGGGTCATGATGTTCGAAAACGCCCACGAGACTACCGAGCCTTCGGTGCGGAACCGCATCATTCGGCATGGTCCAGGAGCTTTGATGACGACACTATCTCGTGTGGCGAGGGTATTCAATCAGGCGTTCGCCCTGCCCGCCGGGGAAATCACCAGTAATACTTTCCCGATGACATGCCAACGTGGGAATCGTTGGGCCACATGAACATGGTTTCCCCCCTCTCGAAAAGGAATTCGGTCTGCAATTTGAGGTGGATGAAATCATGGAAATGGCAACGGTTCAGAACAAAAAAGACGCGCGAAGCGCATTCTTCCCCAACTTCAACCCCCAACTTGCTGCTGGCAGCCCATGAAACGGCGATGGAGCAGATCGCATCGTCGTAACTGAACTGCATTGAGCTTAACCCAATCCTGATTCTTTCTTTACGACTTCCTTATGCACCGTTTTCTACGCTGGGAACTATGGAGACGCGCGGAGAACTGCGAATTGACCCGGGATCTCTGGCTCCGGCCGGTGAATCTCCGGCAATCGAACTGACTGTCCTGTATACGGAATCTGATTCGACCGAGGCGCTGCTCCGCCACGCTGTGGCGCTGACCGCCGGGTTGGACGCGAAAATCCACCTGGTCGCCGTGCACACCATCCCATATCCTTGCGATTTTGAATGTCCGGCGTCGGTTCACGCGCACCTCGTGAATCGGCTTGTGGAAATCGCAAGCCGCTGCCCATTGCCCGTCAGACCCGAGGTGGTGCTGGCGCGCAGTCGGGCTGAGGGCTTTCAATTCGCGCTGGAGCCGGAATCGACGGTGCTCATCGGTTCGCGGAAACACTTCTGGCGCACGCCGGAAGAGAAGCTTGCGCGTATACTGGCTCATGACGGTCACAAGGTCGCGCTGATGCACGTCGCATAGGTGACAACAACATGCTGGATCTATTCTTCGTAGGTATTACAATTCTGTTTTTCGTGGCGGGCTGGGCATTCGTGAAGGGATGCGACCGGCTTTAACGCCTGGAGACCAATCATGGAATACGTGATGTCACTGGTAGTCGCGGCCGGGGTCGCCGTGTACCTGTTTTACGCGCTGCTTCGCCCCGAGAGGTTCTGACAAGTTATGACAGGCAACGGTATTCTGCAAATCGCCATCTACTTTGCGGTTCTGGTGGCGCTGACCAAGCCGCTTGGCGCTTACATGGCCAAGGTGTTCGCCGGCGAACGCACGTGGCTGCATCGCGTGCTCCGGCCGCTGGAAGCCGGCATCTACAAGGTGTGCGGTGTAGACGAAAGCGGCGAGCAGAACTGGAAACAATACGCCGGTGCCATGCTGGTCTTCAGCGCGGTGGGCATTGTGTTCACCTACGCATTCCTGCGTCTGCACAGCGCGGTGGGCATTGTGTTCACCTACGCATTCCTGCGTCTGCAACAATGGTTCCCGCTCAACCCGCAGGGTTTCGGAAACCTGGGAACGGACTTGTCGTTCAATACCGCGGTTTCTTTCGGCACCAACACCAACTGGCAGGTTTACTCGGGCGAGACCACCATGAGCTATCTCAGCCAGATGGTCGCGCTGGCCACTCATAACTTCTGGTCCGCCGCCTCCGGCATCGCCGTGGCAATTGCGTTCGCACGCGGATTCGCACGTCATTCCACTAAGACGCTGGGCAATTTCTGGGTGGATTTCACGCGCGCCACTCTGTACGTTCTGCTGCCACTATCGGTGGCCGGCGCGCTGCTGCTGTGCTCCCAGGGCGTGATTCAAAACCTGGACTCCTACGTCAAGGCGACAACGGTGGAGGGAGTGGTACAGACCATTCCGCAAGGACCGGTAGCGTCGCAGGAAGCCATCAAGATGATCGGCACCAATGGCGGCGGTTTCTTCAACGCCAATTCTGCCCATCCCTTCGCTAATCCCACGCCTTTCTCGAATTTCCTGCAGATGATTTTCATTTTCGTCATTCCGGCGGGCCTCACTTACACATTCGGCAAAATGGTGAAGGACGCCCGGCAGGGGTGGGCCCTCTTTGCAGCCATGAGTGTGCTTTGGCTGGCGGGTGTGTTCGTAGTATATGCGGCGGAGCAGGCCGGCAATCCCAACATTGCGAACCTGGGAGTACAGGTGCAAGCCACCGATACGCAGTCCGGCGGCAACATGGAAGGCAAAGAGGTCCGCTACGGCATCGCCAATTCAGCCTTGTTCACAGTCATCACCACCGACGCGAGCTGCGGCGCGGTAAACAACGTGCACGATAGCCTCACCCCGCTGGGCGGCCTGGTCCCGCTGATCAATATCGAACTGGGCGAGGTAGTCTTTGGCGGCGTGGGTTCTGGCCTTTACGGCATCTTGCTGTTCGCCATCCTGGCCGTGTTCATTGCCGGACTCATGGTGGGCCGCACGCCGGAGTATCTCGGCAAAAAGATCGAACAGAAGGAAGTCAAAATGGTGATGCTGGCGGCGCTGGTCCTGGCTTTCACCATCCTCGGTTTTTCGGGGGTGGGCGCCGTCGCACGATTCACGCCCAAGAGCTACCTCAATCCGCCAGGCGCCACCACAGCGAACCTGGGCAACAACGGACCGCATGGTCTCTCCGAGGTGCTGTACGCATATACCAGTGCCGTAGGCAACAACGGCAGCGCATTCGGCGGTATCAACGCGACTACGCCGTACTTCAACACAACCATTGGCATAGCCATGCTGTTTGGCCGTTTCCTGATGATGATTCCCCTGCTGGCCGCGGCCGGCAGCCTGGCGCAGAAGAAACAGGTGCCGGTTTCGGCGGGCACATTCCCCACCCACGGTCCCCTCTTCGTGAGTCTGCTGGTGGGCGTGGTGATTATCGTGGGCGCACTCACGTTTTTCCCCGCCCTTTCCCTCGGCCCCATCGTGGAGCACTTCCTGATGCAGGCAGGGAGGCTCTGGAGTTAATATGGCGACAACCATGACCACACCCTCGACGCCCAACGACATTACATCCTTGATTCCCAAAAAGGCGCCCCGAGCACGGCCGTTGTTCGATCCGCCCATTGTCAAGCGCGCCATCTGGGATTCGTTCGTCAAGCTGAACCCGCGGGCCATGATGAAGAATCCGGTCATGTTCGTGGTAGAGATCGGCGCGCTGATGACCACCCTTCTGGCGGCGCGCGATATTCTGGCCAGCGCACAGGGCGCCGGCTTCACTTTCCAGATCACCCTTTGGCTGTGGTTCACGGTGCTGTTCGCCAACTTCGCCGAAGCCATGGCGGAAGGCCGCGGCAAGGCCCAGGCCGATACGCTCCGCAAGACCAAAACGGAAACTACCGCGCGCCGCCTGGTGAACGGCAGGACCGAAACTATTTCCGCCACCCAACTGCGCGCCGGTGACGTAGTGGTGGTGGAAGCCGGAGAGACCATTCCCGGCGATGGAGATGTGATTGAAGGCATCGCCAGCGTGGACGAATCGGCCATCACCGGTGAAAGCGCTCCCGTCATTCGCGAATCGGGAGGGGACCGCAGCGCCGTCACCGGCGGCACCAAAACCTTGTCGGATTGGATCAAGGTGAAGATCACCTCCAACCCCGGCGAGACGTTTCTGGACCGCATGATCGCCCTGGTGGAAGGTGCCGAGCGGCAAAAAACTCCCAACGAAATCGCGCTCAATATCGTGATCGCGGGCCTCACCCTGATCTTCCTGCTGGCGGTGGTCACGCTTCAGCCTTTCGCCACCTATAGCGTGAGTGCCAGTGGCAGCGGCACCGCTCCTTCGGTCACGGTGCTGATCTCGCTGCTGGTATGCCTGATTCCAACGACCATCGGCGGACTGCTTTCCGCCATCGGCATCGCGGGCATGGATCGCGTGATGCAACACAATGTGCTGGCCATGAGCGGCAAAGCCGTGGAAGCGGCCGGCGACGTCAATACCCTGCTGCTGGATAAGACCGGCACCATCACGCTGGGCAACCGCCAGGCCGTGGAGTTCATCCCACTGGGCGGCGTGCACAACGGTGAACTCGCCGATGCCGCGCAACTCTCCAGCCTGGCCGACGAGACTCCGGAAGGCCGCAGCATCGTCGTGCTGGCCAAGGAGAAGTATGGCATGCGCGGCCGCGAAGTGGCCGAGCACGACGCCCACTTCATTCCCTTCACCGCCCAGACGCGCATGAGCGGCGTGGATCTGGACGGCCGGCGCATTCGCAAGGGGGCCACAGACTCCGTGGTGGAGTTCGTACATGAGCACGGCGGAACGGTGCCCACCGAACTGATGGATATCACCGACCGGATTGCGCGCTCCGGCGGCACGCCCCTGGTGGTGGCGGACCGCGATCGCGCCTTGGGTGTGGTGCATCTCAAAGACGTAGTCAAAGGCGGGATGCGCGAGCGCTTCCAGCAACTGCGCGCCATGGGTATCCGCACCGTCATGATCACGGGCGACAATCCGCTCACTGCCGCCGCCATTGCCGCCGAAGCGGGCACCGACGACTTTCTGGCTCAGGCTACGCCGAAAGACAAGATGGACCTGATCAAGAAGGAACAGGCCGGCGGACGACTGGTGGCCATGACCGGAGACGGAACCAACGATGCGCCGGCGCTAGCCCAGGCCGACGTCGGCCTGGCCATGAACACCGGCACTATTTATGCCAAAGAGGCCGGCAACATGGTCGATCTGGATTCCAACCCCACCAAGCTCATCGAAGTGGTGGCCATCGGCAAACAGTTGCTCATGACCCGCGGCGCGCTGTTTACTTTTTCCATCGCCAACGATATCGCCAAGTACTTCGCCATTCTTCCGGCCATGTTTCTGACCACATACCCGGTGATGGAGAAGCTGAACATCATGGGACTGCACAGCCCGCAGAGCGCCGTGCTGGCAGCCGTGATCTTCAATGCCCTGATTATCATCGCGCTCATTCCTCTGGCGCTGCGTGGGGTCAAGTACAGACCCATGAGCGCTGCCGCGTTGCTGCGGCGCAACCTCTTCATTTACGGCATTGGCGGCGTGATCGCGCCGTTCCCGGGAATCTGGGTTATCGATCGCCTGCTCGGCTTACTGCACCTGGCGTAAGGAAGCACCTATGAAACAGTTTTGGATTGCCATCAGAATTACCGCGGTGATGATCGTCATCACGGGCCTCGCCTATCCCCTGCTGGTCACCGGCCTCAGCAGCGTCATGTTCCACCATCAGGCCAAGGGGAGCCCGATTGTTTCGGCCGGCGGCAAGATCGTCGGCTCGGAGTTGATCGGACAGCGATTCACTAAGCCCGAATACTTTCACGGACGGCCGTCGGCGGCCGGTAATGATGGCTATGACGGCCTGTCTTCCACGGGATCGAACCTGGGACCCACGAACCAGAAACTGATCGATAACGTCAGGGAAGCCGTGAAGAAGGTGCGCGCGGAGAATCCCACGTACACCGGTCCAATTCCGGCCGACCTGGTGACGCAATCGGGCAGCGGACTCGATCCCGATATCAGTCCCGCATCCGCCGAATTACAGATCGCCCGCGTGGCAGCGGCGCGCGGAATGAGCCCCGATACAGTCCGTCAACTCGTGGCATCGCACACCGAAGGCCGCCAGTTCGGCCTCCTCGGCGAATCCCGAGTCAACGTCCTGAAACTCAATCTCGCGCTAGACCAGGTGAAGCGGTAACGCCGGCGGTCCTGCCGCCGGTGCTCGATCGGTGTTTGTCGACGTCCGGCCGGCGGCAACATCGCCGCTTTACCCAATCGAGCTTTCCAGCGTAGCCTGGCGGACGCGCAGTTCTCTCAGTTCTTCTTCGCCGAGTTTCTCGCCGCACCCTGCGACTACCCTCAGCCCGCGCTCAACGAGTACCCGGCGGAACTCCGGTTCGGGCGTCGAGACGGCGATGTCACCGAGCGCCCGCAGCAACCGCAAGCTGACGGCCACATCCGTCTTCGAATACATCCGGATCTGCTCGAAGGCCGCGTCCAGCAGGCGCTCGAAGTGGATCCATCCAATGCTGGCGCGCACCACCCCCGGCGGATCGTAGAGCAACTCCTCCGGTGGATTTCGCGACGCGAAGCGGATCAGTATGCGGCTTAACTGGTCGACGCAACTGATGGCGGTGGTGGGATCGTTGACGGCGGGCGAGATCGCCTTCAAGGCAATGTCGACAATCTGCAGAACGCCGAACTCCACGTCCTGCTGCAGCATTCTGGTCGGGCCGAAGTCGAACGTGGCCAGCAACTCGGCGATTCCTTCCGCGGGCAGGCGGTTCCCCTTGGAGACCATCATCAATGGGATTCCCGCGGGAACAAAGTGGCCCACTCGCCGCAGAACGCGGATGCTGACGTGGTATTGCCTGGCAAAGGCAACCAGGCGCCGAATATCGACGAACCGGATGTAGCCGGAATCCTTGCTCGCAATGGCCACCTCGCTCGCGTTGGGTCTGAGCGGCTCGGCATCTTTCAGGTGGCTGGTCCGGTACGGCCACGGCATCATCTCATCCATCATGGCTTCCGTCTCTTCCGCGATCCGGTCGACGATGTGATTGACGCTGATGGCCTGCGAGATGTGGTGGATAAAGAAGAGCAGCAAACCGACGCATGCCAGCGCCAGCCCCATCGCGCCCAGCACGGTCGCCACCGGCGCGAACGGGTGAGGCAGCGAGCGTGCCGCGGGAAGCGCCGCCATGCAGTAGGAGAAAGTGCCCAGGAAGATACCGAGTGTCCATTGCGTAACCCGGTCCCGCGAAAAGCTGACAATGATCCGCGGCGAGAACTGCATCGATGCCAGGGTGAGCGTCATCAGCAGAATGGCGAACACAATGGAGACCACGGTCATGATGGAGGCGGCAATGCCCCCCAGAATGACCTGGGCGACTTGCGGATCGGCATGCGAAGGGAATAGGACGGTGGGCACCCACGCGCTCACCACCGGGAAGGACTCTTCCAGCGACGACAGCAGCGCGCCCGCACCACCTAGCGTCAGCGCGATGGTGAGCGGGCGAATCAGGAAGCCGCCACGCAGGTTGTACATCGCGTGGCGAATCATCAACCGCAGGCTCTTTTGCACGGTTTCAGTGTAGGACAGACCATCGTCTTCTGTCGTCTGTCTCTTCTTGCTATCACCCCTCTGCCGCTACCATGGGAACGTGAAGAACTGAGATTTCGCCGCAGGGTGGGACTCGTTGGAGCGCTTCGCCGCCGTTCCGCGATGCTGACTCTGAAAGTCCTGACCGCGGTGCTGGCGCGATGTCTTCTGGCCGGCGGCCGATCCATCGATGCCATTGCGGCGCGTGCCTCTGCGGCGCTGGGAAGGCGATGACGTTGGCTTCGCCCGCTGGCGGCGCGGTACCTGAAGTCGTTCGGCGATGGCATTCGGCCGCGCTCGTCGTTCAGTTTCTGCAGCGTGACGCGGGGGTTCGACGCGCGTGGATGCATTACTCCCACGAACCCGGTGCTTGACTTTGGCTGTAACAAGTGTCATGTTACACATGTGGTCCCCTTCCGATTGGTTGTGCAGCCCGGCGTGCCCATTGCCGACCAGGTGGCCTTCGCCGCCAAGAAGGCCATCTTCAGCGGGAAGCTGCGGCCGGGCGACGCCTTCCCCTCCGTCCGCGCCCTGGGCCGCGCCATGAAGATTCACGCCAATACCGCCCAGAAGGTGATCTCGCAACTGGCGGCCGAGGGGCTGATCGAGGTGCTGCCCGGAATCGGCACCTTGGTGGCGCAGCCCGCCGCGCCGCGCAGCGGACGGTCGCGCCTGCTGGCCGGCGATGTGGAACAGCTCACCGTCCAGGCCATGCAGATTGGGATGTCGCTGGAAGAACTCCAATCGGCGGTCGGCGAGTGCTGGCACCGCTTGGCGGGAAAGGACGGCCGATGATCCGAACCGAAAACCTGAGCAAAAGGTATCGCCACAACGAAGCGTTGCACCATCTCACGCTCGAAGTGCCGGCGGGCAGCGTGTTCGCGCTGGTAGGACCGAACGGCGCGGGCAAGAGCACCGCCATCAAACTCGTCATGAACCTGATTCGCCCCAGCGCTGGCCGGGCCCAGGTGCTCGGCGTGGATTCCACACGGCTGTCCGCCGCCGAATTGGCGCAAATCGGCTACGTCTCCGAGAACCAAAACCTGCCCGAGTGGATGCGCATCGGCTATTTCCTGGACTACTGCCGGGCCTTCTATCCATCGTGGGACAACGCGCTGGCGGCGCACCTCGTGCGCCAGTTCGCTCTGCCGCTGGACCGCCGTCTCCGGGCGCTCTCGCGCGGCATGAAGGTGAAAGCGGTGCTGGCCGCCTCCCTGGCCTACCGCCCGCGCCTGATCGTGCTGGACGAACCATTCAGCGGCCTGGACGTTCTGGTGCGCGAGCAACTCATCGAGAGCCTTGTCGATTGCACCCCCGAAGCCACCATCCTGCTGGCCTCGCATGACCTCGCCGAAATCGAAAGCTTCGCCACGCACATCGCCTACCTGAACGAGGGGCATCTGGAATTCGTGGAGGAGATGGGAACCCTCTCCGCGCGCTTCCGCGAAGTCGAGGTCACCCTGGAAGCGCCCAAGGGACTGCCGGCCGGGCTCCCGGCGACGTGGCTCAACGCGGAGCAGGCCGGCGTGGTGGTGCGCTTCACCGATACGAGCTACGAGCCGGCGCGGTCGCACGAGGAAGTCGCGCGGCGATTCGCCGGCATCCGCGAAATTCAGATCCGCGAGATGAGCTTCCGGAACATTTTTCTGGCGCTCGCGAAATCCAGGAGAGTGCCATGCGCCTGATGCTCCACTCCTTCCAGAAGGATGTCCGCCGGTTATGGCCCGCCGTCGTGGTCACTTGGGTGATGCTGCTGGAACTCGCCCGCACCGACCGCTGGCGCGGCGATTGGATCCCTTCCGCCGTGGAAGGCTGGATGACCATGCTGCTCACCATGGCGTGGGCCTGCCTGGTGGCACTCGCGATACTGGAAGAGCCGCTGGTGGGAGACCGCAATTTCTGGACCACGCGGCCGCATCGTTGGCCTCCGCTGCTGTTCGCCAAACTGCTGTTCGTGGTGCTCGCCATCCATCTTCCCTCCTTTCTGGCCGACGTTTACATACTCGCCTCGCGCGGGTTCTCCCCGGCGGCATTCCTGGGAGAACTGCTCGGCAAGCAGATCCTCTTCTTCGCCGCCGTCACCCTGCCATCCCTCGCTCTGGCGTCGCTGGTCCGCAGCTTCACCCACTTCGTGATTCTGGTGTTTACGATTGCGGCGGGCATTCTGATTCTCAATGGCGGGTTCCAGAATTTCCCCGAGTTCACGTCACAGCGGAATGACGTGCGCTACGCCGTGCTGCGGATTCTGCTGGCCGCGGCGGCGCTGGCCGTGATCTGGATGCAGTATGCGCACCGGCGCGTGATTCCGGCGCGGGTCATCGCTTTGGCCGCGGGCCTGGCTGCGGCGGCGCTCTCCACATGGCTTCCCGCCCGCGCCGAGTACGCCGTGGGAAGTTCCCCAGAGCCGCCTCGTATCGCTCTGCGTCAGGCGCCACTCATGCAGGACGCCGCGCAGCGAACCGGGCGCGGGCAGCCGACGGTGCTGCTGCCGATTGCGATCGACTCCGGTGCGCGCTTTCATATTCCAATTATCGACGTCGAAATCACGGTGCCAGACGGTACACGGATCGAGGCAGTCCATCCGTCCCCTAATCGCCACTTCGACAAGATCGACCTGACGGCCTACCCGTTCTTTACGTCGAACTCCGGGTCTCCAGACTGGCTCACGCTGAGCTTCTCAAGATCCGCGTGGGAACACGTGAAGAACGCTCGCGTGCACATCACCGGGACTGTCGCCATCGAGTATTACCACCCCGGCCGGACCACCATCCTTCCCACGCAAGGCAGCGGAGAGGTCGCCGATCTCGGCCGCTGTACAACCCTGACCACGGACGATGGGAGGACTCAGGCGTTCAAGCTGGAGTGCGAATCGCCGCGAGAACTTCCCGCGGCAGTCATGGTGCTGCGCCATGAGGCATCGGGCCGGGAATGGAAGGAACGCCTGAGTTCCTCCATTACGTACATGCCGGGGCCGCACGAAACGTGGCTCTCGCCGCTGCATCGCGGCGAGTCCTTTTTCCACCTGGTCGATGTCATGACGCCGGGGCCGGGTTCTCAGTGGCTGGTACCGGCGAGCGATCTGCCGTCGGCACGCCTGGAAATTACGCCGGAGATTGTGACAGGGCATGCACTGGCGCGCTTCGATTTTCCCGGCGTGGCGCTCTCCACGTGGCTGGTGCACGGGCGATAGATTAGCCGGGAAGACACCCTCGAAAATCCCGAGCCGCGTGTCCGCCGCAAACCCGCGCTACCCTCGAAAATCTCGAGCCGTGTGCCCGCCGCAAATCCGTGCCAGGCTCGAAATTCGCCG
>OKRF01000133.1 GCA_900290315.1 Candidatus Sulfopaludibacter sp. SbA3
CGCATTCCCGGATGGATGCAGCCTCCCGCGCAGATCGCGATCAATGGAGATCGGCGGTTGTGCGATCGGGCAAGGGGATCTTTGCAGTTATCCGGAAAAACTGGAAGGCTCATGACACGGTTCACCTCAGGCTGCCCATGAAGGCGCGGAAGGTCGGTGATGTTGTTAGAGGCCGAGTTAGGCCTGATGCCCTTCTCAGCCGTGTGTGACGAGCCTTGCACTACTTACTAACAGGTGGCGCGATAACCACCGTGTTGGCGTCCCAATCTACAGTGACCGTGGTGCCGCCGACAAACGTCGTGCGCTCTTTGCGGCGCGATTTATCCAGAAATTCGTGGTTAGTCATCTCCAGCAGGCCAACTCGGCGATGTAGAGCAGCAAGGCGGAGCGCCTGCTCCTTGGATGCATCGGTCCGGCCATAACCCATCTGTGGAACATTCCCATGAAGAAAGGAACGCAGGTTGTTGGGCGTAGCCGTAGTAACCACGGCGTCGTGGTAGACCAGCTCGTAGAGCGGCACAGGGATGGCGTCTTCGTGATCGGGATCAGTGCCGGTATTGGAGCCGCGATTGAAGCGCGAGGTGGTGTAGTCCACGTACGGGATCAGCCAATCAGAACCAGCTTCGGTGCCGGCAATGCCCAAATTGTGATTCACCCATTGGAAGACCGCAGCGCGCGCATTCATCGACTGTGTGCGCGTGCACGGGTGGTTCGGATTAAAATCCTGGTCGGGCGGAATGTAGCCGAACACGTCCTGGTAGCTGCCCTGTGGATGGATGCCATGAGCGAACAGGGCGCCATAGTTCTTAGCCAGATGACCCATCATGAAGAGATTGTTGAGATAGCCTTGCGCGCCGCCATCCCAGTTGTCCATGAGCGGAATGTCGCCGTCCTTCCAATCGTGCTTGAAGCGCGTACCGGGAAACGCGTCGGGCGGACCCGCTTTGCCGGCGTCGTGGACTGCGAACTCGGGATTCCAGGAAGGCGCGTCGAGGTAGTAGTCGCGATATTGATCGTGTAACCAACACGTATAGCCGATCTCTTTGCATGCGTCGAAGTACGCCTTCATGCCGTCCCATCCCCCGGCTTCGGGAGTCGGCGGAAGTGCGTCTGGAGTCTGCCGGTCGTAGCCCAGGGTGAGCCAGCCGGAGAGGCTGACATTGAGCCGGTCGAAGCCCTGTGATTTGAAATCGCGCAGGCGCTGGATATTCTGGGCGAAGGTGGTGAGGCGGCGGTTGCTGTCGGGGTTCTTCGCATCGTAGTTGACGCTGCCCGGCTTCTTATTGCGCAGCACGCTGGAGCCGATGAACGGTGTGCCGATCAGGTTCTGCACCAGCGGCTTGCGGGCGACCTTGGTCTGGAGCGAAACGAAGAGGCCCGAATCCATCACATATCGGCGGTACCTCTTGGCCAGATCGACATAGCCGCCTTTCGGCAGGAAACCCATGCGGNNATGGTAGTGGGGCCACCGGCGGGATGATGGAACGTGTACGCCGCATCGTCGGGCGTTTCGCAAATCACGATCATGGCCGAGTCGCCCTTCAGAAAGCCCCACCAAGACATGGACCAGGATTCGATGAGGTGGCTCTGAATCACGCTGTGATCGCCGGCGGCCCGCTGGATGGGGTGATACGGCTTGGGCCAATCGCGCGGCAACAGCGTGCCGTTGTCGCTGGAGATCACGGTGTAGTCCACCTCGCTGCCGTTCACAGCGGCCGGCCAGTGCAACTCCTTCACGGTGGCGTTACGTTCGTTGACCATCGCTTCGGAGACCAGTTCTTCGTCCGCGCTTTCCAGGCACATGGTCAGAACCACTCGCAAATCGGCGTTGCGAAAGCGATCGAGAATGATGCGGACTCCGGTCTTGAAGCCCGTCTGATAAGGCGCCATATCCACGCTCCCGGCGTCGGCCAGGCGGACGTGAAGCTCGGCGCCGTTCAGCGCGACGAGCATGTCTTCCGCCGTGGAGGGGAGCAGGTGCCAGGTGACGGGACCGGCGTGGATGGCCACGGAAAGGTCGGATTCGTTCAATTCGACCGTATTCCTTTGGCCTGCAATGGTCCACTTTCCGGCAGTATGTGAGACGGTGGCTGGCTGAGCGGCGCAGCAGCACGCAATCAGGGTGAGGCAGAGAAGGCGGTACATATCACCAAATACTGTACACCTTTAACGGTAATAATTGGCAAATCAATCAATCTTGACTGGCTGAAGACTGACCTGCGGCGAGCCATTGGGCGCAAGTTCCACTTCCTGGAAATGATTGCGGGCGCGCCAGAGGCGGCCAATGCTTTCCGGGGTGGCGTCGAAAGTCTCGTTGGTGGCCACCACGTAATACTTGCCTGGGGCGAGCGTGTGGGAGTGGTAATTGCCCGTCTGATCGGTAACGCCGGTGACCAGCGCGGCCTGTAGCATGGCTTCGGAGGAGATCTCCTTAGGCAGGACGAGCACTCGCATATCGGCTGCGGGATTGCCATCTTTATCCGTGACGGCGGCGTTGAGCGTCGCTCCATCGTTGGCGACGATGATTCTCAGGGCTGCGCCCTCCATGGCATGGCCCACGTGCAGAGGCTCGTGCAGCACGCTGCTGCCGGAGAAGGTGGCGTCCTTCACATAGAAGCCCGCAGCGTTGACCAGGGCTTGAAATCCGTAGTCGCTCGCCACCATGCCGCTGAAAGAGAAAGTGCCTGGGATGTCCACACGCGCGGAGAAAGCCTCGCCGGGCATGGGGCTGCGCAACAACGGGCGAAGCGAGACGATCGCCCGGGTCGCGATGGGCGTGGCGGGAGCGAGCCCATCCAGCGCCACTTCGCCATCCAAGTGGGGGCCCGCGCCCAGCGTGATTTTCAGATTCGTCAGATCCTGGTCGCCGATAGAGAGCGGTACCATCGCGTGATTGCCCATGATCAACTGCAGGCCCTGACTGGACGCCTGCTCGAAAGCGGTAAAACGCCATTGTCCGGGAGCCAGGTTGCAGATGCGGAATTTCCCGTCCGGCCCAGTCATGCCGCCGGGCGCGGAGCCTATGGATCCGCCGGTGCTAGACGCCCCGTTGGATGGCTGGGCGCCTTCGATTCCGAAAAGGACCGCCGCGGGGCCCATGGGACCCGAAATCTGGCCCTCCACGCAGTAGTTCTGTGCTTTGCAGAGCTCGATGTCCACGCCTTCGCGGTGCTCACCAGGCTGAATGATTACCGGCGCACCACCTTCCTTGGCCGGCGAATTCGGGTAGAACGTCCGCATGGGAACGCGGCGTCGGAGTTTGGGCTCCAGCGGCACTTCGGAATGCGCGAGCGTATGCCGCTCCAGCTTTTCGGCCATCACCAGGTACGCGTGCCCGGCTTCCACGCGCCGCAGCGTGTATTCGCCTCGATCGTTGGTCTCTGCGCGTCCCGCGAAAAAGTAGCCCGGCACGCCGTTGTAGTATTCGCGGGAAACCAGGTGGACCGTGATGCCGGGAACCGGTTCCTTGTTTTCGTCCACGACTTTGCCGGAGATGACGCCGCCCATCTTCACCCTGAAATCGATGCCGTCCAGATCGTGTCCCGCCAGGGTGATGTGACGGATGACTTCACGGCCGGACTCGGCGCTGTTCACCATGACGCGATATGGACCCGGAGGCAGATCGCCCAGCCGGTAATGCCCCTGGTCGTCGGTTACCGCTTTCACTGTCTTCGTGGTGGCGCTCATGAGGATGGTTTCATTCAGCCATGTGCCGTTGACGAACGTGAAGACGTTGAGGTTGGCGAGGGGCTTTCCGGTGCCGGCATCCTGCACGGTACCGCTGACAGAGGCGTTGGCCGCCGGAGTCTGCTGCTGGGCGTGAGCAGCGGCGAGGAGACCGAGCAGCAGGGGCAGGTGTGTCACTGACCACCGCCTTTCACGGGCGCGGGCAGATCCACCTCGGCGGGTATGCCGGCGGGAACTTCGATCTCCACCATCTGGGAAACGTCCAGCGCCGCACGCGATTTCGCGGCGATGCGGTAGCGGCCGGGGTGCAGCGAGTCGAAGGTGAAGCGGCCCTGTGCGTCCGGCTGGGCGAGTTGAGCGGCGGCGTCGGGCGACCCGCCGGCGTCCACCGGCGTCCAGCAGCACAATCGAAAACTCCGCCGGGCGCGCGGCTCCACGGAGCGTCCCATGAATGGAACCCGCCGGGGCCAGCTCGATAGTGACAGGGCCGGGGGCGCCTGCCAGATCGACCACCGGCTGGTTCACCTGGAAGCACCCGGCCGGCAAGTCGGCGGCGATCAGTCCGAAACGGCCGGGAGGCAGATTGCCGATTTCGGCTTCCTTGCCGGTGGCCACCGGAGCCCTGTGATTGAACACCAAGCCCCAGGGATCCAGGGGCTCGGCACTGACAATGGCGCTTCCGGGGCAGCCGTGCAGCGTGACCGTCACGGACCTGCCGCCGCTGACCGGAACGGAGAGCCCATCGACGTTCCCGCCCACCTGAACCCGTATGCGGCCGAACAGCGCATTGGGGCCGAGCACAGTGTCGTGGGCGGCGTGCCCGCGCGACGGACCGCCCACCAGCAGGTCGTAGGAGCCGGCGGGAATCTTTCCAAAACGAAAATGGCCGTCGTCTTCAGAGAGTGTTTGAGCGATGGGTAGCGCAGGCTGATCGGGCTGCGCCAGAGCAAGGCCGTATTGAGCGCCTTTTGTAGCGCCCTCCACGCTGCCGCTTACGTGAAATGTGGGCTGCGGCGCAATCAGAAAGTCGATGTGATCGTACTCTTCGCCGCCGGATATCGTAAAGAAGCGCGGGTGCTCATTCTCCGGATAGAGCTGCACGCCGGAGCCGTCGTTCAATCCGTCGTACCAGATTCCGATGGCGTATTGGCCCGGAGTCAGATCGAATATACGGTAGCGGCCGCCTTCTTCGAGGGGATACTCGCGAAGAAGCTGCAGTTGGCCGGAAGACGGCTCCTTCACCAGGACAGCCACACGCGTGCCACCCGTCGTGCGGCCATTGGGTGCGCGAAGAAAGCTGGGCACCGGCTGTCCGTGCTGATCGGTGACCTGTCCACCGATGACGCCATAGCGCACCAGACGCACGACAAGGCCGGCAACTGGGACATGCACCTTGAGCGAAGCAGTGACGAAATTCGGCTTGACCACTTCCATCGCATACTCGCCCGCGCGCAGGCCGGGGGCCAGGGCACGGCCATTGCGGTCGGTGTCCAGATCGGCCGCCAGTTCGCGCATGCCGGCCTTGTGAAATCGGACTTCCGCGGAGGCGACTGGGTTGCCCGAAGAATCTTCCACCACGCGTCCTTCGAATTCGGGCGCGGCCGCCTGGGGCTCGTCCACCACACGGGGAAGAAGAGTCGCCCGGGGCAGGATGCGCTCGGGCACTTGCCGCAAAGTGCGGACCAGTGGCGCTGCGAAGGCGACGAAGCCGGGGGAGCGGCCGGCGATCCACGCCAGCAAGACCACTGCGGCAAGCATGGCGGTGAGGCGGGCCTTGAGCAGTTGGGTACCCGTGTGGCGAGTCTTATCCAGCAGCATATCGATGCGGCGCGCCAGGTGCGAACTGCCGTCGGCGGCGGTCGCCGCGGCCAGCGAAGATCGCACGCCGCCGCTCCACTCCACCACGCGCGTCAGGCAGGTGGCATAAGAGCGAGGCCGCCCAGTGACCGCGATCACGCGATCGTCACAGGCGATTTCGCGTTCCAGATCGATGCGGCGAGCGATCCAGCGCACCACCGGGTGCGGAGCAAATACCGCTTCCACCAGGCGCTGCAGCAGCAGCGCGTAATCGTCGCGGCGGGCCAGGTGTGAGGCCTCGTGCAGGACAATCTGCTCCAATTCCTCGTGGCCCAGTTCCTCGAGCAGGCCGCAGGGAATCAGAATGGCGGGGCGCCAGGGCCCTACAGCGACCGGAATGGCAATCTCTGGCGAGCCGGCGAGGCGGACTCCCCGGCGATTGGTGCCGCGGGCCAACCATGGCCGGGCAACCTCGCGGACGGCGAGCGGGGCATCCTGAGCGCGCGCGCTGGTGAGCCCCAGCAGGACGAAGCTCGCAAGCAGCCGGAAAAGCAGTATTAAGCCGGCCGCCGCCCACGTGAGCATCACCCATCGGGGCCAACCGGAAGCGGCGATCTGGATGGGAAAGTGGAGGAGTGGAGGCTCGGTCTTGAGTTGGCTGCGGTGTACCAAGGTTGTTCGTGCCAAGGGCTGCAAAACGGCCGTGGCGACCGTCGCCGGAGCTGCCGCCGTAAGGGAGCGGTTGCTGACGGTCTGCCGCACGGGACCGGGCAGGTACAAGGTGGGCAGCGCGACCACCACGGCCAACGTGGCCCACCACAGGGCATAGCGGGTGGCCGCGTTGAGTACCCTGCGCGGCGTCAGGCGCAGCGCGAGCCACACCGCTCCTGTGACGAGTGCACCCAGGATGGACCCATTGACCAGGGCGTCGAGCATCCGCGTCACGATTCCTCCTCCTCGGCAATCCGCCGGCGCAGGCGCTGGAGTTCTTCCGGGCGGATTTTGTTGCCCTCTACCAGATTCAGCATGAGTAGTTCAGGCGAGCCTTCAAAGAAACGCCGCAGCAGGTGCGTGACGGCGTTCTCGCGAGCCTGGTCGCGTCCTATCAGGGACTGATAGACGAACGCCCGCCCTTCTTTGCTGTGCTTCAGATAACCCTTCTGCTCCAGAATGCGCAGCGTGGTGAGGACCGTTGAGTAGGCGAGATTTACCCGCGCGGGAAGTGCTTCCACCACGTCGGACACGGTGGCCGAGCCCTTCTGCCAAACCACTTCCATCAAGCGCAATTCGGCATCGGTGAGACTGGGGGATCTTTTTCTGGCCAAAAGAGTCTGCTCCATTCGCTAAGGAATTAATAGTTAGAGCGTACTCCGTGGGTGCACGGTTGTCAATTATAAATTTAATAGTTTGGCTCTCTTCACCTCGCCGTATCGTGGGGCCGCCAGCGGCAAGCGCCATGGGTGGGGGACTGGGCCTGAGCGTCGACAATCGGCGGCAAAGGCGCGTCACGGGGTTGGGCCAGGAAGGATGCACTTCGCGCGGTCCTTGGAGCAATTCGCCAGGCTGTCGAAGATCGGTAGCGATTTCGGAGAGCGAAAAAACCAAAATGTGGGGCGTGGGGCGGAAGTGCTTCCAGAATCCAGACTTGCGCCAGCCTGAGTTGTTGTTTGCAAGATCGCAAAGATGCCGTTTTTGGTCCCGAACTTGCTGCTGCTGGCGGTTCCGCTGGACGGTGGCCGGGTGCTGTTCGCGATACCGCCGCCCGCGATCCGGGTTGCGGGAACGCCATTTCTTCGCCAAACTCGAGCCGGGCACGGAGATTCGCCAAAAAGCAAATCTCTCGCGTGCCGCGCGTTCATACTGGAGAGGACTCCCGACTGGCCCTGATTTGCCCCCGCTGCTAAACTGAGAATAGTCCATGGCCAATAAATTAGACATTCTGGGTACCGCTGCTGCCATCGCCAAGGGAATGGGCGTCACGTTCAAGGAAATGATGTCTCCCACGGTGACCGAAAACTATCCCGACGAGCCTCCCAAGTTCGAAGAGCGCTTCCGCGGAGTTCACGTTCTGCAGCGCGACGAAAACGGCATGGAGAAGTGCGTCGCCTGTTTCTTGTGCGCCGCGGCGTGCCCGGCCAACTGCATCTACATTGAAGCCGCGGAGAACACGGCGCAGGTGCGGATTTCCGGCGGCGAACGCTACGCCAAGGTCTATAACATCGATTACAACCGCTGCATCTTCTGCGGGTACTGCGTGGAAGCCTGCCCGACGGACGCCATCACGCATGGCCACGGCTTTGAAGTGGCCAGCTACAACACGTCAACTCTGATCAAACGGAAAGAGGATATGCTCGCTCCCGTGCCCCCCGGCGCTCATCCGCCGGTGATGGCGCCGGAGACGGCAGCGGCGCATTAAGCCGAATCGGCGCTGCGCTGCTCATCATCCAACTGGCACGACGGTATGTTTCGAGCCATCCGGGAACAGATCGATACCATTTTCCGGGAAGACCCGGCGGCCAAAAGTGTCATCGAAATTCTCCTGTGTTATCCGGGTTTTCACGCCATTCTGGCCCACCGGCTAGCCCATCGCCTGTACCAGTGGAAAGTGCCGCTGGTGCCGCGCGTACTGTCGCAGATCAGCCGCTTCTTCACCGGCATCGAGATCCACCCCGGCGCCACCATCGGGCGGCGATTCTTCATCGATCACGGCTCCGGTGTGGTGATCGGCGAGACCACCGAAATCGGCGACGACGTCCTGTTGTACCAGGGCGTTACCCTAGGCGGCACGGGCGGAGAGAGCGGCAAGCGCCACCCCACCCTGGGAAATAACGTGGTGGTGGGGACGGGCGCCAAGGTGCTGGGCAACATCCGGATCGGAGACAACGTCAAGATTGGCGCCGGCTCCGTAGTGGTGCATCCCGTCCCGGACAACTCTACCGTGGTGGGTGTGCCAGGGCGCGTGGTGCGCGTCCGCTCCGAGGCCCCGCTGGATCACGGCCACCTGCCCGACCCCGAAGGCCAGGCCATCGACGATCTGGCGCGCCGCGTCGCCGAACTGGAAGGACTCCTGCGCCAACTGATCGGCGAGCACGAAATCCAGCATCACCGCGAGCGCTGACGCACCTGCTATCATAGGTCAAATCTCTTCGCGGGGGACTCTCACTCATATGGCAGCACCTGGGCCACAACTGTCTTTCAAAGAGGTTCTGAGCGTGCGCGAGGTGCGCCGGCTCTGGATCGCGCAACTGGTCAGCATCTTCGGCGATTTTCTGGCGGTGTTCGCCGTCTTCGCCATCGTCACGTTTCAATTGCATGGCACGCCCACCCAGGTGGCCATGATTCTGGTGTCGTACCTGCTGCCGCTAGCCGTGATCAGCCCGCTGGCCGGGGTGTTCGTGGACAAGTGGAACGTCAAGTGGACCATGATCGCGAGCGACGTGATTCGCGGCTTCCTGGTGCTGACGCTGCTGTTCGAGCGCGACCTGTACGTAATTTACGGTACGTTTCTGCTGCTCAGCACGGTCTCCGCCTTCTTCCTTCCGGCGCAGGCCGTGGCGGTGCGCACCCTGGCCCCGCCCAATGGACTGATGGTGGTCAATGCCCTGATGTCGCAAGCTGTGCAGGGGTCGCAGATCATCAGCCCGGCCATCTCCGGATTGCTGGTACAGGGTCTGGGAGCGAACTCGTGCTTCCTGTTCGATAGCCTGAGCTTCTTTTTTTCGGCGGGCATGGTGCTGTCGCTCACCATTCATCGCGAGGCGGCGCCCGCATCCACCGCCGCCAGTTCCGTGTTGCACTCGCTGAGCCAGGGGTTCCGTTTCATCTTCACCCATACGGTGATCTCCTTCGTGATGCTTTCCATGACGGCCGGGATGTTCGCCGTGCGCTGCTTTGGCGCGCTGCTGTCGGTCTATGTGCGCGACGTGCTGTTGTCCAATGCGGCGCTGTTCGGCACCTTGAATTCGCTGATCGGCATCGGCATGATTGTGGGCTCGCAATGCGTGCACCGCTTCGCCCAAAAGATCTCGCATCAGCACCTGGTGATCTATGGTCTGGGCGGCATGGGCGTCGGGGTCTTGTTCACGGCCCTCTTCGGCACGGTGGCCACCACGGCGGTTGGCATGCTGGCGCTAGGCTTCTTCGCGGCGTTCATCATGATCACCGCGCAGACCCTGATTCAGAAGGAAACGCCCGGACCGATGCTGGGGCGCGTCAGCAGCAGCTTGATGTCCCTGATGGCCATCTCGCAGGTTCTGGCGATGTTCGTGGCGGGTCCCGTGGCGCAGAAAGCGGGCATCCAGAATCTGTACTACGGCAGCGCCGCCATGCTGGTCACCATCGGCGTGTTCGGCTACTCCCGCCTGCGCCGGTAGCGCCGGTGGACTTGCCGCCGGTTCCTGCGGCTGACCGGCGACAAGATCGCCGGCGTTACCACGCCTGAGCCGATTCGAACGTCACAGAGTTATGCTGCTCGACCTTCGATATGCCCTGCGCACCATGCGGCGAAACCCGGGCTACGCGCTGACGGGGATGATCTGCCTGGCGCTGGCCATGGGGGTCAACGCCACGCTCTTCAGCCTTCTGAACAGCATGCTGTTCCGCAAGCTTCCGGTGCCGGAAGCGGGCCGCATCGTACAGATTCATCGCGAGCGCACTCAGGTATGCGGATGGCGCGACTTTCTTGGCTTTCGCGACCACCTGCAATCGCTGCGCGTGGCGGCGTGGCTGCCGGCCGGGATCTACGCGGACGTGGACGGCGCCAACGTTGAAGTCCGCTTCGAAATGGTCTCCGCCAACTACGCCGGCGTGCTGCGCCTGGCCGCCTATCGCGGCAGGTGGTTCGTGCCAGAGGAAGATGCGCCGGCCAGTGAACCCGCCGTGGTGATCGCGCATCGCTTTTGGCAGACCAGGCTCCATGGCGATCCGGCCGCCGTGGGACGGCTGATCCGCATTCAGGAGCAGCCCTTCCGAATCGTCGGAATCGCGCCGCCGGGGTACGAAGGGGCCTTGCCGCCCTGGGCGGTGGATGCATGGGTCCCGCAGGCTGCGCTGGCGGCCGCGTTCGGAACGCAAGGCTCGGATCCTCGCGTCAACCTGGTAGGCCGCCTGCATCCCGGCGTGACCCTGGAACGAGCTGCCGCGGAGCTGCAAGCGCTCGATCTCGGCCCGCTGAACAAAGATCCTCTGCACGTGGAGTGGGCATCCGGATTCGCCGCCAACGGGCGCAAGTACCTGAAGCCCATGCTGACTCTGGTGATTGTGGTGTGCGTCATGGTGCTGCTGATTGCCTGCGTGAATGTGGCCAATCTGCTGCTTTCGCGCGCGGTGTCCCGGAGGCGGGAAATGGCGATTCGCCAATCGCTGGGCGCCGGCCGGTGGCGGCTGTTCCGGGCGGCCCTGGCGGAAGGGTTGATCCTGGCAGCGGGCAGTGTGGCACTCGGGACCGCGGCGGGATATTGGACTGGACGGCTTCTGGAACGGGCCCTGCCGTCTGTCCCCACTTCTTACTACAACGGCATCCGGCTGGCGCTGGATTGGCGCGTTGTGCTGTTCCTGGGCGCCGCGGGCNNTCCCGCCGGCACTGGAAAACGGCCGCCGCGATCTGAATCCGGCGAACAGTAAGTCCCGGCAGGGCGACGTGTACTCGCTCTTACAGGTCGCTCTTTCGCTGGCTCTCCTCATCGCAACCGGCCTCCTGCTGCGCGCCCTGCACCGCGCAGAGACCGGGGACCCGGGCTTTGCAACGGACCATCGCTTGTACGTCAACCTGCTGGCGCCGCCGAACAAATTCCCGCCGGCGCAGGCGGCGCAACTGTATTCTTCGCTGCTGGAGCAGGCGCGCGCGCTGCCCGGTGTGACGGAGGCCACTCTCGAATTCCACTCCGGCGGCCCGGGATGCGTGAGCGCTTCCGCCGTTACTCCGCCGCGCAAGCTGGACGGGGCTACCGTGGAACCCAACTATTTCGCCGTGTTGCGCGTGCCCATCATGCAGGGCGCTGCGTTCCGATCCACCGGCGATACGCCCGAAGTGGTGATCAACGAAACCTTCGCGCGGACTCTGTGGCCGGGCGAGCGCGCACTCGGCAAGACCATCTGGCTGGGCTGCCAGCCCGCGCAACGCCGCATCGGGCAGGTGGCCGGGATTGCGCGCGACCGCAACGACCGCTCCCTGGACGGAAGTCCCCAACCTTACGTGTATCTCTCCAGGCGGCAATCGCCAGGCGGCGGCCCGGCTCACCTGATTGTCCGGACTGCCGGCAGTCCTTATCGCTGGTCCAAGCCCCTGCTGCAGGTGGCGCAGAGGGGCGGCCCCAATCTCCTCATCTTTGAAGTGCAGAGCCTGGAGGAGGCTTCTNNCGCTGTTGGGCGGAGTGGGATTACTGGCGGCAGTGTTGGCGGCGATCGGTCTGTATGGCGTAGTGGCCTGCTCGGTGTCGCGCCGCACCCATGAAATCGGAGTGCGCACGGCTTTGGGCGCGTCGCCGGCGGATGTGCTTCGCATGGTGCTGGGCCACGGCCTGCGCATCACCACCATGGGAATCGCCGGCGGGCTGCTGGTGAGTGCTGGAACCGTCCGTCTGCTGCGGGGATTCCTCTACGGCATGAGTCCCTTCGACCCGCTGTCGTTTGCAGCCGCCAGCATCGCCTGGCTGGCAATCGCCATGCTGGCGAGTTGGCTACCGGCACGCCGCGCCACCAAGGTAGACCCGGGTGTGGCCCTGCGAGTCTGGTAACGCCGGCGGTCTTGCCGCCGGCCGCAACCGGCGACAAGATCGCCGGCGTTACCCGTTCGCGTTCCAGTTGTCGATGTCCACTTCCACGTGCCATCCCCGTGCTTCCACACCACCACATGACTTCAAGGGCAAGGGCGCGCCCATCCTGCAACTACTGGTCACAGTTCCGGGGGCCGTTATTCCGTGCCCATACGGGGGAAAGCAGCGACACGTCTGTCCCACTCGGCGTTACCGCGCGTCTTCGCTCTTGGCGAAATAGAGGCTTACGGCGCGATCGATATTGACTCGATTGAGCCGTACCGAGCGGCCTTCGTATTCGCTGATGGCTTTCACCAGCTTATAGATATCGTGGGGGTAACAGGCGCGCAGGTACTTGGCTCCGGCGGCGGTGCAGCGCTCCCGCAGATACTCCGCGGCGCCAGGCTCGGTGGGTACCTGGTTGACGGTCACCATGCGATGGAAAATCTGGTCGAATACTTCTTCGCCTACGTCCTCCACCAGCACCTTGGTCTGGATGCGGCGCAGGAAGGCTTCGTCGGCCAGGTCCTTGGGATTCAGGTTCGTGGAGAAGACCACCATCAATTCAAAGGGCGTCTGGAATTTCATTCCCGAAGCCAGGGTGAGGTAGTCGACACGACGGTCCAGGGGAACGATCCAGCGGTTCAGCAGGTCGCGCGGCGAAAGCATCTGGCGGCCGAAGTCATCGATGATCAGGATGCCGTTGTTGGCCTTCATCTGGCAGGGCGAAATGAAGACGTGGGTGGACTCGTCCAGCCGCAGTTCCAGCATGGCGGCGGAGAGTTCGCCGCCTACGGTGATGCAAGGACGCTGGCAGGTGATCCAGCGCGGGTCCAGGGTTTCGTCGCTGCAGGATGCTATGCGATGCACCACCGGGTCGAACAAAGAGATGATGTGGCCGTCCACTTCTACCGTGTAGGGCACCAGCACCGTGTCGTGGAAAATCCTCAGGATGCGCTCGGCGATGCTGGTTTTTCCGTTTCCGGTGCCACCGTACAGGAACAGGGACTGGTGCCCGATGAGCGACGGGCCCAGTTGATCCAACAGACCATCGGGAAGCACCAGGTCGTCGAACGCCTGACGGAGGCTCTGGCGGCTCAACTTTACGGCCGGCACCTGGGATTTTACGATCTCGTGATACTGCTGAATGGAGACTGGCGCAGGTCCCACGTACTGGCAGACTTCGTTGCGCGCGGTGGCCAAGGCTCGGCCGCTGCTGGTCAGGCTGAAACTGTAGTCGTTCCCGACCATGCCTTTCACCTCCAGCACTTGCTGCTGCCGGAACTGATGAAACATGCCTTCCAGGATCGGGAAGGAAAGCTTCAGGGTTTCGTGTAACGCACACAGCGTCCCTGCGCCGTGCATCCAGAGGTAGCGCAAAATCAGATCGCTCACCAGAGAGCGCGGGATTCCCAGGTCTTCGATGCGATCGGGAATGGTGGGCCGAACTTCCTGCCGGGTGGCCGGCGCGAGGGTACCGTTCGTTGGCATCATGCGTCGTTTGCAATATACAACGGAGCAAACTGGCGTTACCAGTACCCCGTTAGTTAACGCAAGACCCCTATTGACGGGACGCCATTCCCCATATATAAATAGACTATGCCTCGGCTACCAATGCCTCCAGGGGCGCTCGCCATGCTGGTGCTCCGGGTGCTCCAAAGCGGACCCTTGCACGGTTACGCCATCGCCCAACGCATCCGGGCGCTGTCCGATTCCGTGCTGGAGGCCGAGGAAGGGTCCTTGTATCCGACGTTGCAGCGTATGTTGCTGGAGGGCTGGGTGATCGGCGAGGCAGGGATATCCGAGACCGGCCGGCGCGTCCGCTTCTATACCCTGACCCGCGAAGGGGCTAAGCGGCTCGAGCGGGAGATTGAGGAATTCGAACTGGCCACCGCGGCCATCCAAACCATTCTGAGGACTGCCTGATATGCGCAAGTTCTGCCGCCGCTGCTCGGCCTTCATTCATCGCCACCGCCTGCAACGGGAACTGGAAGAAGAGATGGTCGCCCACCGCGAGATGATGCCGCCGAACCGGCAACGGAACTTCGGCAGCACGCTCCGGCTGCAGGAAGAGGCCGGCGACCAGTGGGGCTGGACCAGGCTGGACCATTTCCGCCAGGACTTTATATATGGTGCGCGATCCCTGCGCCGCTCTCCCGGTTTCGCTCTGACGGCCATCGCCGTGCTATCGCTGGGAATCGGCGTCAACCTCGCCGAGATTCACGTGTTCAACGCGCTCATGCACCGTCTGCAGGTTCGCGATCTGGATTCGCTGGTGCGGTTCGAAGTGGTCAGCAAAGCGGGGATTGGCGGTGAACTCCCGCTCCCCGCGATCGAATTCTACCGGCGATACAATACCGTGCTGACCGGGGTGATCTCCGAAAGCGACCTTCCCGGAGTCTTCCACGAGTCCGATTCCGAAGACCTGCGCTGCAGCCTGGTGAGCGGAAACTTCTTCGCCGAATTGGGAATCACGCCCGCCTATGGCCGCCTGCTGAACGAAGACGACGCCAAACCCGGAGCGCAGCCTGTGGCCGTGTTGGGCTGGGACTACTGGCGGAACCGCTTTGGCGGCGATCCGGGAATCGTGATGCAGACCATCCGGCTGAACGGCAGACCCGTGCAAGTGGTGGGTATTGCCCAGTCCCAATTCGGAGGACTCCTGCGGCAGCCCACCCTCATCTGGATGGCGATGCCGCTGTACCCGTATCTGATGGGCGACAGTAAATGGCGCGTGGAAGGGACCAGTATGCTCGGCCATCTGAAACCTGGAGTCTCGATCCAGGCCGCCGAGGATCAATTCCGCTCTTTGACCGCCCAGTTGCGGGTGCAGCAGCCGCTATTGGTGGACGCGAACGAACGCTTAAAGATCGAGCCCTTCGCCGATACCAGGAGAGTCAAGCCGGAAGCGGTGTTGCTCATGACCACCTGCGTGCTGCTGGTGCTTCTGGTGCTGCTTTCGGCCTGCGCCAACCTGGGAAACATGCTGCTCGCCAGGGGAATCTCCCGCCAGCGCGAAATCGAAATCCGCCTCGCCGTCGGCGCCGGACGGTGGCGTCTGATCCGGCAGTTGATGACAGAGAATCTTCTGCTGGCGGCGCTGGCTTCGCTTGCGTCGCTGGTGGTAGGGAGGCTGGCCGCCCTTCTTTTGCTGCGAATTGTCGAAGCCCCTAGCAGCGTGCGGGTGGTTACCGATTGGCGCATCGTGCTGGCATGCGTGGTGCTCGGCTTGATCGCCACTCTCGCCTTCGGACTGGCGCCGGCTTTTCAAGTTGTGAGGCGTGGACCGCAAGCCACGCGGGCCCGCAAAATCCTGGTCTCGCTCCAGGTGGCCGTCAGTTGCGTGCTGCTGATTTTGAGCAGCTTCTTCACGCGGGCGGTGCAGCAGACCTTCCGCACGCAGGTGGCCTTTGACTATGCGGGAATGACGGTGGTGGATCCCGCCTTCTATTTCCGCCGCTACACTCCAGCTCAGGCCCGGCAGGCGGCACAGGAGCTATCCGCGCGACTGCGGCAAGTGCCGGGCGTCGACGCGACTACCATCGCCACCATCCCGCCATTCAGACGCTCGTGGATCGAGCATGTGGCCGCACAGGCACTCTATCTGAATGAAGTCGATCCCTCGTATTTCCAGATGATGCGCCTGCCTCTGTTGCGCGGCCGCCTGTTTGGGCCGGACGAACCGGACGCCGTGGTGATCAGCGAATCCGCGGCTCGCAAGCTGTGGCCGAACGAATCGGCCGTTGGGAAGAACTGCCTCATCGCGCAACGCCCCCGCACCGTGATCGGCGTGATCGCGGACAGCGGCGCGAACCTGGTGACCAATCCGGAATCCGTTGAGGCGTACCTGCCCATCGACGACAGGAACGCCGTGTATGCGACCATCCTGGTGCACGCCAGGAGCAATCCGGCGGCGCTCTCGGGCTCGCTCCGCTCGGCGGCTACGATTCCCGGCTTCGTCCCTCCCGTCGCCACGCTGCAGAGCACCATCGAGAATCAACTGGACATCATGCAAAAAACGGTGAAAGTGGTTGGTTCGTTGGGCGCGGTCGCCAGTCTTCTGGCGCTGCTCGGCATCTTCGGGCTGCTGGCGTTCACAGTGGCGCAAAGAACGCGCGAAATCGGCGTACGCATGGCGCTGGGCGCGCGCGCCTTCGATGTTCTGCGCTGCGTGCTGGGCCAGTACACTCTTCCGTTTGCCATCGGCGCTGGTCTGGGGATTGTTCTGGCTGGCGCGGCAGCCAAGGTGGTGCGGGGCCTCTTTTACGGTTTCATCCCTTTCGATCTGATGAGCTTTGGCATGGGGCTGCTGTTGTTCGCGGCGGTGGCGTTCGCCGCCTCCATCGCGCCCGCACGCCAGGCTTTGCGCATCGATCCGGCATCGGCGCTGCGCCATGAGTGACCCGATTCGGGTGGACGACGTCTGGAAATCATACGGAAGCACTGCGGCGGTGCGCGGGCTCAGTCTGAGCGTGCCGCCGCACAGTGTATACGGATTCCTGGGCCCCAATGGCGCCGGAAAATCGACCACCATCCGAATGGTGCTCGGCCTCCAGCGCCCCAACCGTGGCGCTATCTCTTTGTTTGGGCGTCCGCTCGCGGCGGAGCGCGTGGCCCTGCTGCGCCGGATCGGCTCACTGGTGGAATCGCCTTCGCTCTATCTGCATCTTACCGGCCGCGAGAATCTGGAAGTGCATCGCCGGTTGCTGGGCGCGCCGAGGCGTGTCATTGACGAAGCGTTGGCCACCGTCGACCTGACATCGGTGGGCGGCCGCCTGGTACGCCACTACTCTTCCGGCATGAAGCAGCGGCTCGGCATCGCCCAGGCGCTGCTGGGCAAGCCGGAACTGCTGGTGCTTGACGAGCCCACCAACGGACTCGACCCCGCAGGCATCCACGAAGTGCGAACCCTGGTCCGCGACCTGCCCAAGAGCGGCGTGACGGTGTTCCTCTCCAGCCATCTGCTGGCCGAAGTGGAGCAGGTAGCCACTCACCTGGCCATCATCTCTCAGGGCCAACTGAAGTTCGAAGGTACGCGGGAAGAACTGCAGGCGCGCAATCGGCAAATGATCGTGGTGGAAGTGGATCAGCCGGAGCGCGCACAGGCCGTGCTCACCGGCATGGGTTGTACGGTGACTCGCGAAGGAAGGCGCATCCTGATCGCGCCGGACGGGGTGCGCGAAGCCGCGCAGATCAACGCGGCGCTGGTACAGGCCGGAATCGCTGTATCGCACCTTGCCGCGGAGCGCAATACCCTGGAGGATTTCTTCCTGGAGTTGACGCGATGACGCTGTTCCGCGTCCTGCACGCCGAAATGCTGAAGCTGAAGCGGACCATTGCGCTGAAAATGGTGGTCCTGGCTCCCGCGGTCGTCGTGCTGCTGGTTCTGTTCATGGCTTCGCAAGCTCCGTTTTCCACGGTGCAGCGGATCGCGGGGAATGAGTGGACCGTGCTGGCGCGCCAAACTCTGCGGTTTTGGGCTCTCCTGATGATGCCGCTGTACATCACGCTGGAGACCGCATTGGTCGCTGGGCTCGATCATTCCGAAAACCAGTGGAAGGGCCTGATGGCTCGGCCCGTGCCTCGCTGGACGCTTTATGTGACCAAGCTGCTGCTGATTATGGCGATGACTGCCGCGAGCACTCTGGTGGTGGTGGCCGGCATCCTGCTCGATGGAGCCATTCTGCCGCGCATTCAACCCGAGCTGACCTTCCGGCCTCCGGTGCCTTGGGTGACGATTCTGCGAGATGGTGTCCTGGTAGCGGGACTGGCGTTCCTGGAACTCACCATCCAGCACTGGGTCAGTCTGCGATGGCGGTCCTTTTCGGTCGCGGTCGGCGCCGGCATCGTCGCCATGGTGGTCGGCTTCATCGCCGTCGCCGCGGGGCAAATGGCCGGCGGCTGGCCGCTGTACGTTCCGTGGGCGCTTCCGCTGCTGATTTTTTCGAACCAGCCTCACAATACCCAGGCGGCCCTGTGGATCGGCTGCGCGGCAGGTGTGGTGGTCGCGGTGGCGGGGTGTGTGGAGTTCTGCAGGCGGG
>OKRF01000094.1 GCA_900290315.1 Candidatus Sulfopaludibacter sp. SbA3
ATCTCACCCTGGAACGGCAACTCGCCAAAGATTGGCTGATTCGCGCCTCTTATGTCGGCTCGCATAGCGGCCACGTGGCGACCAGCCTCCAGTTGAACCCCGCTGTGTTTACACCCGGCAGCACGCTTTCCACTGACCAACGGCGCATTTTCCAGTCGTTCTCCGGGATCACGATTGACAGCCAGGCCGTGAACGGCCACTACAATTCGCTCCAGGCCGGTTTCGAAAAACGCATGTCGCAAGGCTTTACCATCCTGGCGAATTACACCTATTCGAAGGCGCTGGACGACCTTCCCTTCAACCAGAGCGTGACGGGGCCGGGTCCGAATGCTTCCGGAACAGTTTACCCCTGGTACTTTCCGAAAGCTTCTGCGCTGGACTACGGGCGGTCGGACTTCGACCGCGGTCAGCGCATCGTCATCTCCTATGTATGGCAACTCCCCACGCCAAAGGGTGCGGGGAAGGCTGTTGGCGCGCTCCTGGGCGGTTGGCAGATGACCGGTCTCTTCCAGGCTCAGACCGGACTGCCGTTGACCATTACCGCGGGCCAGGATCGCTCGCAGACGGGCCTTGGCGTCGATCGTGCTGTGCTGGTCGGCTCGCCCTTGGGTCCGGGAGCCTGCACATCGGCGCCATGCGTCAATTACCTGAACCCTGGAGCCTTCCAGCTACCGCCTACCGCCGCTACGGCTTCACCCTACATTCTCAGCTTCGGCAACTTCGGCAAGGGCGCCATCAGCGGGCCCGGGGCAATGACCTGGGACGTGGGCATGTTCCGCAGCTTTACTTATCGCGAGCGCCTTAGCGTCCAGTTGCGCGGAGAGTTTTTCAACGTCACGAACCGCGCCAATTTTAACAATCCGACTGCGTCCATAAGTTCCGGCGGATTCGGCAGTATCACGGGTTCAGGCGATCCCCGCATTGGTCAAGTAGCTTTGAAGATCCTGTTCTAGGTTCAAGAACACGGTATTCGGCGCGGCGGATAGTGGCTACGGTGCCGCGCCCGGTTCGGCCGCGTGTGCCGGCGGAATGGCGCGCACCAAGATCACGGTCCCGATGACCGTAGGTGAAGCGGAGAGGCGCTGCCCCGGCTCGCTTCGCTCGCTGACACCCCCGAAAATCTCCTACGAGACTGCTGCAACTGCCCGGGCGAATGCGGCGTTGGCATCAATGCCGGCTTTAGCGAATTCCTTGAGTAGGCGGTGGAGTTTGCGATTGAGGACCTTGGGGCTTAGCGGTGCGGCGACTTTCTCCTCATATTCCACTCCTTCGTGCATGATCCTCCAGATGACTTTGGGGATGCGATGGGCGACCGCCCAAGCGGCTCCCTTGCCTTCTATGCGTGGCTTCAAGCGCCCAAACAAGCCCGCAAAGAAACTGTCCTTGGCATGAATTGACGCCCACGCGATTTGCCATAGCAGACGTCGGAGGTAGCGGTAGCCTTTGGCCGATCGGCGGCTATAACAGACCCCTGCTGATTCCTGGCTTCCAGGACAGACCGCGACCCGGGAAGCAAACCGCTCCGCAGTGGCAAATGCGCTTGCGCCTGGTCCAATCTCAGCCAGCAGTTCTTGCGCCGCATTACAGATCGACACCGGGTCAGCACCCGCGCCCATCCTCGAACTCTACCGCCGGCCGGCGAGCGAAGCGAGCCGACCCTCATGTGCCGCCTGGGACCGGCGGCAAGACTGCCGGCGTTACCTCTTACTTCAGCCAGTCCACCGATTCCGGGGGCGTTGTTTCGCACTGGTTGGATTCGATGACTCCGCCCGAAAGCTGGGCGCAAGCATTGGTAACCGCCGTCCGCAACGCCTCCTGCTGGGTGGCGGCGGATGCGGTCCGGCAGTCGCGGTTGCCCTTGAAGCTCATACAGACCCGGCAGCGGAAGCCTTGCGGCCGGAAACTTGAAACCACAATGTAACCGAGCACCAGCACGGCAAAGGCAATCGCCAGCCAGGTGGTCTTCTTCACGCGAAGAAATTCCCCATCCTGCGGAACTTGCCGTAACGGAGAGCCACTAACTGATCGCCTGTGAAGTGGGAAAGTTCCTCCAGATGACGGGACAGGCGCTGTCGCAGAGTGGCAGCCGTGGTGTCCCAATCATCCTGGGCGCCCCCAGGCGGCTCAGGGATGATTTCATCGATCAATCCCAGCACGTTCAGGTCTTCGGCCGTCAGCTTCAACGCACCCGCCGCCCACTCGGCACGGCCCGTATCGCGAAACAGGATGTTGGCGCAATTCTCCGGAGAAATCACGCTGTAAACCGCATTCTCCAGCATCAGCACGACGTTGCCGACCCCTAACGCCAATGCCCCTCCGCTGCCGCCCTCGCTGATGCAGACCACTACCACCGGCACGGGCAGGCGCGCCATCTCGCGAAGATTGCGGGCGATGGCTTCAGCCTGGCCGCGCTCTTCCGCATCGATCCCCGGATAAGCCCCGGCCGTATCCAGAAAGGTGACGATGGGCCGGCCGAACTTGGCCGCCATTTGCATGGCGCGCAGGGCCTTGCGGTAGCCCTCGGGTTTCGGCATCCCGAAGTTCCGATGCACCTTCTCTTTGGTGGTCCGCCCCTTCTGCTCCATCACGAACAGCACCTGGCGGCCCTCGAAATCCGCAAAGCCGGTGACAATAGCGGGATCGTCGCCATACTGCCGGTCGCCGTGGATCTCGTGAAAGTCCTTGCAGATTCGCTCGATATAATCCAGGCTATGCGGCCGCTTGGGATGGCGCGCCAGCAGCACACGCCGCCATGCCGCATTCGGTTCGGCGGCGGCGCCCTCCGGTATCAGGGTCTTTCCCTCAGCATCCACCTTCACATCTTAACAGGGTGGCGGCGGGGCCCTGTTAACAACGTTCGCGATCGCACCGAAACAAGGTCCTCTATCGAACCAGCGTGCGGTTTGTAGCTTGTCAATTCGGCTCCGGCAAACTCAAACTGAAGTCAGGAAGTTTCGCGTGATCAAGGAGGATCGACATGTGTGATTACTCTCTGATGGCCGTACCCAATCGGCTGGCTCAAGAGGGCGAGGCTCTGGTGGCTCATCGCTTTTCCACTGGATCGCTGGGTTTAGCTTCGCCTGGGGATCTCAAACGCGCGTTCGAACCGGCACTGCCGGCTCGCCGCAGCTTCTGGTGCACGGTGAAGCAATTTTTCAATCCACCGCGTCCGGAGCCCGTACCGGCTGTCTGTATCCCGCCTGGTGCGCGGCTCCAGTTGCAGGATATTCCGGTGAGGCTGCAGCACGAATTCGGTGTTGGACCGGTCGAAGAGGTGACCTTCACGCAGATTTCGGCCGCTGTGAACAGTTATCGCGATGCCGTGCGATTCTGCAATGGCCGGACGATCCGCCTGCAGGAACTCCGCGAAGGACAGAGGGTCCGGGTCTTGGACCTTTCCATGGCCGAAGAGCTGGATCTCGAACCTTTGCGGCAGGAGGGCGTCCGCTTTATTTGACAGAACCGGCCCATACTCCCTAAACTTGATAGAGATTGTCTAGCTATCAAGAGTTTGAGGCGGCACCGGCCGCCGAAGTTCTGTCTTGGGCAATCTCTAAATTCGGCGACTCCTTCGCCATCGCCACCAGCTTCCAAAAAGAAGGGATGGCGATCGTGGATCTGGCGGCGCGAATCCACCCGCGGGTTCGCGTCTTCACGCTGGATACCGGGCGCCTGCCGGAAGAGACCCATTTGATGATGGATCTGGTGAGGGAGCGGTACGCCATCGCCATCGAAGCGGTTCATCCGGACCCCGCGGAAGTGACGCGCATGGTTGCCGCCCGGGGGCTGGACCTGTTTTACGAAAGCGTCCAGGAGCGCCTTCTGTGCTGCGATGTGCGCAAGGTCCGTCCTCTCGAGAGGAAGCTGGCTGAGCTACAGGCATGGGCCACCGGGTTGCGGCGGGAGCAATCGCCAGAGCGGGCTTCTACCGCCAAAGTGGAGCTGCTGGACGGGCGGGTCAAGCTCAATCCGCTGGCCGATTGGACCACCGAACAGTTGGATCGCTATCTGGCCGATCACGATGTGCCGATGCACCCCTTGTATGCGCGCGGTTTTGCCAGCATAGGGTGCGCGCCTTGTACGCGGGCTTTGGGGCCCGGCGAGAGCGGGCGCGACGGCCGTTGGTGGTGGGAGCAGGATCAGAAAAAGGAGTGCGGCATCCATATCAGCGCGGACGGGCTGGTGCGTCGTGCATAAGGGGTTTACGTTGTGGTTTACGGGGATGTCCGGCGCAGGCAAGAGCACCATCAGTGGCCTGCTGGAGCAGCGGCTGCGCGACGCGGGCGCCAAAGTGGAAGTGCTGGATGGCGACGTGGTGCGGACGCATCTCTCCAGGGGCCTCGGTTTCAGCAAAGAGGATCGCGACGAAAACATCCGTCGCATTGGCTTTGTGTGCGAGCTGCTTTCGCGCCACGGCGTGATTGCCATCGCCGCGGCCATTTCGCCCTATCGCGCGGTGCGCGAGGAACTGCTCGCCCGCATCGCCAACTTCGTGGAAGTGTACGTGGAGTGTCCGGTGGAAGTGTTGGCGCAACGCGACGTGAAGGGGCTCTATAAGAAAGCAATGGCCGGGGAGATCGGAAACTTCACGGGAATCTCCGACCCGTACGAGCCGCCCCTGGCGCCGGAGATCACCATCCATTCGTCCCGCGAGACGCCCCAGGAAAGCGTCGACAGAATCTGGGCTACACTGGAACGTTTGGGTCTGGTATCTATTGATCGATCTGCACTCGCACACCATCGCCCGCGGAATTGATTCAGGAAGCGGAGCGGGCGGGCGTGAAGATCCTCGGCATTACGGATCACGACACCTTCGCGGGTTTCGACCAGGCGCAGGCGGTTGCCCGCGAATCGGGCGTGGAACTGATCTGCGGCATCGAGCTTTCCACCAAGCTGCACCGCCAGTCGGTCCACCTGTTGGGGTACTTTCTGGGGAACCACGGCGTCGCCGAGTTTCGCAAATGGGTGCTGGATCTGCAGGCTTCGCGGCGCGAACGCAACGTCCGGCTCGTGCAGCGGCTGCAGGAGTTGGGCTTCGACATCACTCTGGCAGAAGCCGAGGCCCGCGGCCGCGGCATGACCGGCCGGCCACACTTCGCCCAGATCATGGTGGAGAAGGGCTATGTATCGAACCTGCGGCAGGCGTTCGACGATTACCTGGACGAATCGGCCAAAGGCTATGTGTTCCGCCGCGAGCCCGGCTTTGCCGAAGGCGTCCAGAAGATTCGCGAGGCGGGCGGCATCGCCTCTCTCGCTCACCCCATTCGCGTGAGGGGCAACGTCCCCGCGCTGATGCCCGAGTTGTGCGATGCGGGGATGAATGCCATCGAGGCGTACCACACCGACCACACCCCCGCGGACACAGCGCTCTATCTGGATCTGGCGAAGCGTTACGGCCTGCGGCTAACTGGCGGGTCGGACTATCATGGTGAGGTCAAACCTGGAGTCCAGCTTGGCACCGGCTGCGAAGGGAATCTCCAGATTCCAGCGGATCTGGTGGATCGGTTGCGCGACGGGTGAAATCTCCGTGAGTCCGGGTAGGCGTCCACGCCTGCACAGAGCGCGCAGCAGCGCGCCTTCGGCGGCAGGTACAACGCTGTTCACTCAGCGGGCACGTCGCATCTCGCCATCAGCCATCCCCGCATCTTTCTCCAGTTGACCAGACGCGGACGGACTGCGGCATCGTCGGCCGGTTCAGAATCACGACCGGCATATGGCGAGGTGGCGAGATTTCCTCAACAGTAGCCCACAGGTCTGCGGTGGTGAGCTCTGTGTGATGGGGACCCGGATTCCAGTCACAGTGATACTTGACTTGACAGTCTTGCCGAGGGCGCTACCAAGGATGAGGTCCTGGCCAGTTATCCCTCACTCAGCGTTGCCACATCAATGCTGCGGCGGGCTATGCGGCAGAGCTGGCGCACGAAGAACGCCTCGTGCCGATCCGGGCGATGTGAAGTTCAGGCTTGACGAGAACCTTCCTGTCGAATTGGTCTTGACCCGCCCCGAAGTTCTTCGTCGTTGACCGTCTCGACATCGTAGCCCATGCCGCCCGAACTGGGGGCAGCAACGCCACCGACTGCGCCGGGTTGAACGGGATGTGACTCGGGCGCATCGCGAGTTGACCGGCGGCAAGACCGCCGGCGTTAGCAATGACCGTCAGAGAGCGAGTTTGCGGGATCTGGGAGCGGCGAGGCGCGCGCGGAGGCGTTCCTGGCGACGGCGGAGCGCGGGGGTGTCTTCCAGAAGTTGGGCGCTGCGCGTCATGTCGAGGGCCATGGCGTAGTTGCGCTCGCGGTGCTCGTAATGCTTGGCGAGGGCTTCCAGGGCACGGGCGCGGAAGGGACTGCGTCCCGCGGCGAGGTCGGTCCACAAGGCCAGGGCGGCGTCCGCGCGTCCCAAGCGCTTTTCCATGACGGCGATGTCCCACAGGGTGCGGAATAGCAGGTCGTCGGGCAGCCCCATCTCGACGGCGCGGCGGAACAGGCGCAGCGCCTCCTCTTTGCGTCCCGCCTGGTTGACCCAGCGGGCCAGGCCGATCAGATCGGCACCGTGCCGCAGTTCGGCCTCTTCCGGAGAGCGGAATGCAAACGGCACGATGGCGGTGAGGCAGGCCAGCGAGAGAATATCGATGGCGTTGTGGTGGAAGATGGGGACAATCTCGAACGCCCGCTTGGTGCGCAGGAATTCGAAATAGCAGTAGGGAATCATCTCGCCGGGCAGATCGCCCTGGCGCTCGACGCCGAGGATGCGATTCTCCAGATCCACTAGGCGGCAGGTTTCGAGGCGCAGTTTCCAGAGGCGGCGGGCACCGAAGAGCAGGTCGAGATGCTCCATGCGGTCGAAGGGACTGCGCGCGCGTGCCATGCGGAAACGCGTTTCGAGCAGGGGCTGGTCGTAAGCTTTGCCATTGTAGGTGATGAGCACGTCGAAGGGCGCCAGGTACTCGGTCAGGCGCGAGAGCAGGGACGCCTCTTCGCCGTAGTCGCGCATGAAAAACTGGCGCAGGCGGAACCCGGTGGCATCGATCGAGCCCACCCCGATGAGGAAGGCGTATGTGCCGGTACCGCCCGCCAGGCCCGTGGTTTCCGTATCGAGGAAAGCCCAACGGGTGGGATGCGCACGAGGAATGGCGTTGGCGGAAAGCTGGTCCAGCAGATCTTCCGGCAGGCCCGCGAGGTCGCAGATGCCCACGCTGCCGTGACGGCGGTGGCGTTCCCAGACGCGCTCGGTTTCGAAATGCTCGCCAAGGGCTGTGCGCACCACTTCGCCGGACAGGAGGTCCTGAATGAAGTGGCCGGCGGCGCGCAGAGTGGGGTCGACGGTCTTGGGCGGCGGAGGGCCGGCCTCATATTTCCGGTCGATGCGGGCCATGCGTCGGCGCAGCGCTGCGAGTTGTTCCTGGATTTCCTCCATTCGCCTTTTCTTTGCCCACTATAAGCTTTATGCTCAGATTTGCGCAAGACCACGCTCTTTTTTCTGGCGCTGTTCGCGCTGCTGGCAGCCTCGCGGATGTGCCACGTCCACATTTTGTGGGAAGGGGATACGTATCCGCTGGCGGCCGCGCAGCAGTTGGAGCATGGCAGGATGCTCTACCGCGATGTCTGGTTCGATAAACCGCCGCTATTGCCGCTGTTTTACGTGATATGGGGCGCGGTGGCCGGATGGCCGCTGCGCCTCGCGGACGCGCTGTACGCCCTGCTCGCCTGCGGAATCGCATACGGCTTCGCCCGCGAACTGTGGAGCGAGCGCGAAGGCTTGTGGGCGGCCGCGCTGCTGGGCTTCTTCCTGATTTTCGATTTTCCCTCGGCGGTGATTCCGGTAGCGAGCGACCTGCTCATGGTGGCACCGCACCTGGCCGCGGTCTGGCTGGCGTGGAAACGGAAGCCATTCTGGGCCGGCGCCGTGGCTGGGGTGGCGTTCTGGATCAGTCCCAAGGGCCTCTTCGTAGCGGCGGCCTGCGCCCTGTGGAATCCCGGGGGAGTGGTGTGGATGGCGGCGGGCTTCGGCGCAGTGAGTGCGGCGATGGTCGCGGGGCTGGCCGGTTGCGGCGCGCTCGGCGGGTATTGGGAAGAGGTGTGGAAGTGGGGACGGCTGTACGCGGCGTCGCCGTTTGTGGAGAGTCCGGCGAGCAACGCGCTGCTGCGCACGGCCAATTGGGTGGGATTCCATATTGCCGCGGTGGTGGCCGCCGCGGTGTTCCTCTGGAAGGATCGGCGCTGGGTCTGGATCGGATGGCTGGCGCTTTCGGCGGTGGGAGTTGCCGCCGGGCTACGGTTCTTTCCGCGCTACTATTTCCTACTGCTGCCGATTGTGGTGCTGATGGCAGCGCGGGGGTTCGCGCTGCTGGGGAGGAGGCGGGAACTGGTGGCGCTGCTGCTGCTGATTCCGGCCACGCGTTTCGGCCCCACGTATCTGACGGCACAGCGCGATTCGGTGTGGCGCGATACCGCCATGGACCGCGACAGCCGACAGGCGGCGGCACTGCTTCGTCCGCTACAGAGACCGGGCGATACGCTGCTGGTGTGGGGCTATCGTCCGGAGATGTACGTCTACACGGGGCTTCCGGCGGCCACGCGGTATCTGGATTCGCAAGTGCTCAGCGGTGTGCCGGCGGACCGGCACCTCACCAGCAGCGAACCGGTGGAAACGGAAGATTCCACACGGCGACGGGTGGAGCTTGTGCGGTCGCGGCCTTCGTTCATACTGGACGGCCTGGGCATCTACAACCCGCGCCTCGCGATCACCGCGTATCCCGAACTGCGGGAATGGCTAGGACGATACCGTGAAGTAGGGCGCACCGGCGGGATTGTCATCTACGCCCTTGACTCCAGCGGCCATGTACCGTAATATGGCGTTTGACGACATGTCGTAAAGAGGAGTATATGGAGCCATTGAGCGAGCCGGTGTTCCTGATCCTGCTGAGTCTGGCCGAACAGCCGCGCCACGGCTATGCCATTCTCAAGGATGTGGAAGAAATGAGCGAAGGCCGCGTGGTGCTGAGCACGGGCACGCTGTACGGGGCGCTGCGGCGATTGCTGGATGACCGCTGGATCGATCGATTTCAGGAAGACGATGCGTCACGCGACCGGCAGGCATATCGCCTGACCACGATGGGGCGCAAGCGCCTGCAGGCGGAAGTGGCGCGGATGAAGCAGATGACGCGGCTGGCCGGCCTGCGGATCGCGAGGCGGGAGGCATGACTTTCGTTTATCGCGGTCTGCTGCGGCTCTATCCGGCGAGTTGGCGGGAGACGTTCGGGGCGGAGATGCTGGCGGTCTTTGCAGAGGCGCGCGGGGCGGCCAGGCACGGGGCCTGGTTCTGCCTGCGGGAATTCGCGGGACTGGCCGCGGGCGCGGTGCGGGAGTGGAATCGGCTGGCGCTGCGGTCGCCGGAATCGTGGGTGCGCTCGCTGGAGGCGCCGCTGCTGGTGTTTGTGCTGTACCGGTTAGGGCTCCACATCAACAGGGAAGTGCATGTTCACGGGTTGCTCTTTTTTCCGGGGAGTTATCTGCTGATCGCGGTGCTGTGCGGCATCGCGGCGTGGATCGTGGGACGCAATTGCACGCTGTTCCAGCCTCGGCGCTTTCTGCTGACGGTGGTCGTGGCGGTGGCGTGTCTGGTGGCGATTCCGTTCGCCGTGAAAGTCACGGAACGCGCGTGGCTGGACCACCTGTTCGATTCCAGCGGCGGATTTCATTACAGCGTGCCGGCATCTCGGTGACGATCGAGTCACACGATCTGAGGGGTGCGCCGCTGCCGCGGGGTTTGAACTGGACTGAGTTCCATCAGCGCAAGAGCGACGGCCGCACCCTGTACATCCGCCACACTCTGTCCATGAATGCGCCGCCTTACGGCTGGATGACCTCGCTGCTCTTCGGGGTGGTGGCGCTGTATGCGCGGCGGACGGCAGCAATAAATCCGTCAGCCTGATCCGCGCGATTATTGCAATCAGTAATTAATCGCGCGGATCAGGCTGACGGAATTATTTTCCCGTCCAGCAGGGAGGGCGCTTGGCGAGGAATGCGCCGATGCCTTCCTGGGCGTCGGACGCCAGGGCGTTCATGGCCATCACTTCTTTGGCGTAGGCGTAGGCCTTGGGCTGATCCAGGTCGATTTGGGTGTAAAAGGCCTGTTTTCCGATGGAGACGACCAAGGGGCTGGCATCGGCGATTTTGGCCGCCAACTGGCGCGTGGCGGACGGCAGATCGGCGGCCGGCACCACCTGGTTGACCAGGCCCCATTCGGCCGCGGTGCGGGCTGGGACCATCTCGCCGGTGAGCAGCATCTGGAGGGCGCGTTTGCGGCCGATGGCGCGGGTCAGGGCCACCATGGGGGTGGTGCAAAACAGGCCGATTTTGACCCCGGGAGTGGCGAAGGCGGCGTCTTCGGACGCGATGGCGAGGTCGCAGGCGGCCACCAGTTGGCACCCGGCGGCGGTGGCGATGCCCTGCACTTCGGCGATCACCGGCTGAGGGATAGCCTGAATCTGCATCATGAGTTCGCTGCAAACGTCGAAGATGTGGCGATATTCGGAGAGACTGCGGCCGGTCATTTCGGAAAGATCGTGGCCGGAGCAGAAGACCTTGCCCGCCGCGGCCAGAATCACCGCGCGCGTTTCGCCGTCGCCGCCGATCTGCCGCAGGCAGGCGATGAGTTCCTGCATCAGGGCGAGCGAGAGCGCGTTGCGGCGCTGCGGGCGGTGCAAGGTGACCACCGCGGCGGCGCCTTCCCGTGTGATCAAAAGGTTGTCAAAATTCATGTCGGACCCAGGTTGATTGTACTCCCGGAGGCGATTTGGTACTCCGACATCGATTCGAAATAAATACTCGGAATCAACCGTTTGCAATCCGGTTAGGCTCTCTGATAGTATTTAGTTGGCAGATCGGAATCCTCCCCTTGAAGTGCCGCAAATCCAACCAACGGAGTCGATAATCAACTGAATGAGCTTTACCGTTTTTCTTGGCAACCTTCCCACCTGGGTCACCGCTGATGACATCAAACAATGGCTGGCCGCTGAAGATCTCGTGGCCGATGCAGTGAAGGTGATCCGCAATCACGAAACGCAAGAATCCAAGGGCTTCGCATTTGTCGAAGCACCGACCGGCGACGAGATGCAGGCGATTATCCGCCGCTTCGACCGCGCACCTTTAGAAGACCGCTTACTGCGCGCCAATCCGGCACAGCCTCCGAAAGGGAAGGATGCTCCGCGTGGACCGCAACAGGCAGCAGCAACCGCAGCAGCAGCACCCAATTCAACGCGCCCCCAACAGCGTCCGGACCGCAAGAAGCGCAGCGGACGAGACCGGGAACAGACGCCGCGCAGTGCGTTCGCAACCGAGCTGGCGAAAGTCCTGTAGGACCGGTCGCGCGGGGAGCGGAAACGGTGCGGCCCATCCTCACCCTCTCCACACCTGTGAATCGAAGTCACATCCAGCATTAGTTTACCCGTTCTATTTTCAGCAAGTTGTGCGTGGAGTCACACGTGCTTTCCCGAGCTGCATGAAATACGCCTGGCTTGGCTGCCTGGTTTTTGGCGGCCTGCTTTTCGGGGGAACACAGGATTCCGATATCAATGTGAATACCCGCTACACCGTGGATGCCGTCACCATTTTTGGCAAGGGCTGGAAGACCACCTTCCTGGAGAACCACACAGACCAGGCGGAACAAACCCAAAGTCTCACAAGCAAACTGAAGGCCGATCTGGTGGACCTGATCGGCCACAAGTTGAACCCGGGAGTGCTGGACACGCTGGCCCAGCGCATCAAGAAGGAACTGAGCGCCCGCGAAGTGACCCACCGCCTGCTGCGCAGCGATACGCCCGATCACGTGCAGGTGGAATTCGAGGTGACGCCGAACCGGGGTGGAGCCGATCTGAACGTCACCCAGTTCGCCTACAACTCGCGGCTGGGCTGGAGCGGCGCCGGGGAGGCCGGATTCAACCTGCAGCAGCATTATTTCATGCTGGGGCTGGTGAGCGATGGCGAATGGCTGCCGGAACGCAACGCCGGGTTCAATGTGAGATACGAAGACCGGCGCCTGGGCTCGGATCGCATCAGCCTGCGCCTCCAGTTCGAGAGCTATCACGACCAGTGGAACTCCAGTACCCTCCAGGCGCTCAAGACCGAAAGCCGGTTCACCTCAGACGCCTATCGAGACCGGCAAAACTTCCAGCCCATGGTGGCCATCAGCCTGGCCAAGCCGTTGAGCATCGAAGTGGGCGCCAGTTTCGAGCGTTTCGATAGCCAGATTCCGGGTGCGCCTGGGGAGGCCGCCAACGCCGTTTTCACCACTCTGCGCTATCGCCGGCAACTGGAGGGGGCCGAGAATCAACAGGACATAGACGCCAGCTACGCCATGCGGGTGGCCGCCAAGACGCTCGCTAGCGATTTTTCCTACGCGCGCCACTCCGCGCGCCTGCACTATCATCTGCAACGCGGCAAGCATTCCTTCAGCGACAACTTCTGGGGAGGGGTCGTCACCGGGCGTGCGCCGCTGGATGACCGTTTCGTACTGGGCAATAGTACCTATCTGCGCGGTTGGAACAAGTTTGAGATCGACCCAATCGGAGGAAACCGCGTGGTATGCAATTCCGTCGACTACAGGTACGGCCCATTTCAGGCTTTCTACGATACCGGAGCGGTTTGGGACGAGGGCCAGCCTGCCGTGGCGAGGCACTCGGCGGGGATAGGGTTGCGCGCCTCCGTTCTGTCCCTGGCGGTAGCGTTTCCGCTGCGGGGTGGTCACGTGGAACCGATCTTCATTATGGGCTTGCTTTATTGAATGGCGCCAATCGCGCGGAAAACACTGATTAGCCGAAGAAGCTGGCTGCTGGCCGGCCTGTCGGTATCTTTGTATTCAGCGCGCGGCGAAGAGCGGGCCAACGTTACTTTTGACGGAGATAACCTTCACGTGGGGGCTCCTCCAAACTGGCATTTCCTGACGGGTAAACCGTTGCAACGCCTCAAGGACGGCGCCACCGTCGTGTATCTGGCACAGCTCGGAGTGTACGACGATGGCGCTTTCTCGCGGCCTATCCGCGTGGCCGGGGACCGGTTCGCCGTCAGCTACGACCTGTGGGACACGGACAAATTCTCCGTCACGGCGCTAACTCCGACTCCGCATCCCTCACCCAATCTTTCGGCTTCGGCAGCGGAAGCCTGGTGCCTGGAGAACCTGGCGATCAGCGCGTCCAACCTGGCGCAGGAGCGCCGTTTCTGGCTGAAACTGGAGATGCGGATTGCGGACCAGAGGGATGCTTCCAGTGTGGTTGCCGGGAACGGACTCAGCATCCCGGAACTGGTCCGTTTCTTTGGCAAGAAGGCTGGCGCCGACGACCCGCCTTTGAAACTCGAGGCCGGCCCCTTGCGCCTGACAGACCTGGTCCATACAGCGGGCCGGGGGCCACGAATCGGGTGAACCGGCTTCGCAACAGACTGATTCTGGTTTTTCTGGCGGCTACGCTCGTGCCCCTGGCTGCTACTGTTTGGGTGACTACAGCGCTGCTCGAACAGAGCGATAATCCTTCTGCCATTAACAAGCTCGACACTCTTTCCAAATCGGTGCGCCCGCTGATGCATGAGTTCTACCAGAACGCCTGCGCCGATCTCAAGCGGCGAGCGCAGACGGGCGAAGTGGAACCGCGCAAGTTTCTGGCCGCTGATCGTAAGGCATGGCCGCAACCCATCCAGAATTTCGCGGAGGCGGGTGAACCGGAAGTCTTCGTGCACAATCGCGAAGGCGATCAGGTGGATTACCTGGTGCGCCGCGGCGACGCAGTCTGGTCGTACTCCACCCGGTTGGGCGGCGTGGCCACCGAGGAATTGCGCCGCGAGATCTCCGAAGCCCGGGACATAGTGGATCACGCGAGGAGTTTCGATCAGCCACGGGGCCTCAAGCTTGTGTACATCCTGGCGGCGGCCCTGTTCTGGCTGGGGGCCCTGGCACTGCTAGTGTACCTGGCGCATCGCATCAGCCGGCCCATTCATCGCCTCACGGCCGGCTTGGGGAAACTGGCGGCGGGGGACCTGAATGCCCGCGTAGAGGAAGGCCGCGACGACGAAATCGGCCGCGCCATCCGGGCCTTTAACGACATGGCGGGCAGGCTGCAAGAGAGCACCGAGCGGCTGGTTTACCTGCGCCAACTCGCCAGTTGGCAGACGCTGGCGCGCAAGATGGCGCACGAGGTGAAGAACTCTCTGACGCCGATCCGGCTGACCGTGGAAGAGATGCTGGCGCGTTATGACGATTCCGATCGCAGCTTCATGACGCAGGCCACGCAGATTGTGGTGGATGAGATCGAGACCCTGGAGAAACGCATTCGCGCGTTTTCGCAGTTTGCGGCCGAGCCTCCGGTGGAGAAGGCGCCGGTGGATGTCAATTCCATTCTGCAGGAGCGCATTGCCTTTCTGAAGATGGCTCACCCGGAAGTGGCGTACGACTGCCGATTGCAGGATGAAGTGCCGCGCGTGCTGGCCGATCAGGATCTGCTCAAGGGCATCCTGACGAACCTGCTGGAGAATGCCGCAGAAGCTGCGGGGCAGGGCGGGCACATTCTGGGTGTGACCGCGGCGGATAACGGGCGCGTCGCCATCGAGGTGCACGATTCCGGTCCGGGGCTGAGCGAGCAGGCCCGTTTGTCGCTGTTTCAGCCCACCATTTCATTCAAGAAGCGGGGCATGGGGTTGGGGCTTTCCATCGCGCGTAAAAGCGCTTTGCTGTCGGGCGGGGACATTGTACTGGTGAAAGGAGAACTGGGTGGCGCCGGCTTCCGTGTGCTGCTGCCCGTGGCAACCAATGGCTTCCAAACGCGTTCTGATCGTGGATGACGAAGAGAATATCGGCCGTTCCCTGCGCATGATTCTGGAACGCGAGGGTTACGCCGTGAACGTCTGCCGGAGCGTGGCCGAATTCGGCCGGCATCCGGATTCACAGCGCGCCGACGCTTACCTGTTCGACATGAAACTGCCGGACGGCAATGGCATCGACCTGTTGAAGGTGGTGAAGCAGAACGGCGGCCCTTCCCCCGCCATCATGATTTCGGGCCACGGCACCATTGCCGACGCGT
>OKRF01000314.1:0-3035 GCA_900290315.1 Candidatus Sulfopaludibacter sp. SbA3
AACGGCCGGGTACCCCAAGGACGATCCCGTCGGTCCCACGATGTCGTAGCTCCCTCCGCCGTAAGCTCCCGACCCATCCGAGCGCAAAATAATCCCCGCCACGTGCTTCGCATCGAGCAGGAAAAACGAAGGCGCGAATGGAGCCAGCGTCACAAGTGACGTTGCCGCTCCAAACCCTGTCGTCACCACCACCGCTACGCTGCCCGTTGCCGTATCGCTGGGCGCTTGCACGTTGATCTGCGTCGGACTCACATACGAGAGATAACCCGGCCTCCCGTTAATTGTCACACCGGTCCCCGCCAGCGATGGCGGAAAATTCCCGGTCCAGTTCGCGGTGCCGCTGGCTAAACTGCTCCCGAAAATCGAAACCCATTCGCCTGGTTGAATCGTTCCCGCCGGACTCGAAACCGGCACAACACCGCCCGGCGTGATCGACGGCGACGGCTCGCCGATCGTGAATAACTTGGCGCTCGCCAGATTCATCAGCGCTTGAGCCGTTATGGGGACCGTGGCGTTGCCTTCCACCACCTGCACCGGCGCATTCACGTTCGCCGCGGCGTATTGGATGTCCTGCGGGTAAATCTGTAGATAGTTGAGTGGCGCCGCGCCTGGCGTTCCCCCGAACGACGTTGCGGCCGCCGTTCCGTCGAAGTAGACCTTCAACAAGTTGTATTCCGCCTGCTCCGGTGAAATCAGATCCGCGGCAGGCACCTTCCCGGTAGTCTTGAACCCCGCAATACTCGCCGGAGTAACGCCTGGAGCCAGGCAAGCCTGCGGGATGCATTCGACCGGGACGCAATTGTTGGTATTGCAACTCGATGGAATGCTGCATCCCACGGGTGCGTCGCTCGAGTCGGGAGGAAACACGCTCGTGCATCCTTCGGTCAACGTCGCAATCGAAAAAGTCGTGCTAAATTGCGACCCGCCGAGGACCTGAGCCGAAGGGGGCGTCAACTGCGCCGTCATCTGCGACAGTTGTTTCACGCCCGGCACGCCCAGATTATTCGTCACACGCGCCGCCGCAAACCCACTATCCTGCGTGGCTTTCGCATTGGCTCCTCCCACGCCTGGCTGCATGAAGTACTGGAGAATCGTGGTCGCCGCGGCGCAAGCCAGGTTCTGATTGTTCGCGCAGTCCGCCGCGAACGCGGGCGGGATCGTGACCGTAGCGCCGGTGAAGTTAGGAAATCCGTTGCCCGTCGTAACCACTAGCGTGGTGCCGCTGAAGATCTGGCCGAACATGTCGATCGCATTTTCCCATTCATCGATGAACGCCTGATTCGTTTTCTGGTATGCCGTCTGGCCGGGATAGTGAAACGTTTGCAATTGAATCCACATATTGCCCGGCGTAATGGGGGTTCCGAACTGCGTCTGCGGGTTATTCGAATTCCCGTCGTTGGGCAAGTTCATCTCCGCTGACGCCGCCGTCGGCCCCGCCACCGCGATCGACACAAGCAGCGGATTCGGCCCGTACCGCGCTCCCAGCGCCGTCAAAAACGTTTTCCATGCGCTCTTGTATACAGGATTCCACGGCAGCGGGAGCACGTCGCCGTCGCCCGCTTCCGAAAACCCCGTAAACGTTGCCTTACCGCAAGTGTTCGCAGGCGTCACCACCGGCGTCTGAAACAAGCCGTCGCAACTCGGAATCTGATCCAATATCCATTGCGGCGACTGGAACCCCGGCGTCACGATCAGTTGAATCGTCTTCGGCGCCTGTGACGGATTCTGCGCGTTCCACGCCGCCGCCTGGTTGAACGCGTCGTCCACTAAATTCCAGTTGTAAGTGTCCGCCGCTCCAGGCGGATTCGGATTGAGCGTGTTCCAGTGCTGCCGAATCGCCAGCCCCGCAACCGCTTGGTTGCTCAGCAGACCCTGATAGAGACTGTTGAAGCCGGCCTCCAGTTGTGCGGGCGTGATCGAAGCACTGGCACTCTGTAGCGTGGCGATTTCATTCTCTACATCGACCACAGCATAAATTCCGCGCGGCCGAAACTGCGCGACAAGAGCTGGCGCCAGCATAAGAGTGCTCAGTGCGACAATGCGACGGACCACTTGTGCCAGTTTACAAGTGTCGCCAGGAACCATTACGACACAATGCTCCACTTGTTCATTGTGGACGAAAAACCGCCTTCGCGCCTTCGCCAACCGGCCGCGTTCGCGTCGCCCGCCGGGTCTCCCACCCCAACGTCTGCCGCGTCTGCGATCTTGGCGCACTGGACTGCGCGCCCTCCTTTCCATGGAGTACGCCGGCAACAGGAGAGCTTCTCCGTGATGGATCCTACCGTCGCGGTCCGGACGAACGGCTTCGAATCCTTGTTCCACGCCGTGAGGAAAGACGGCCAAAACGCATTTTTCCGTTCTCACCCGGCTTTCCAGCGCTACTTGCCGAAGGCCAGCAGGACGTTGCCCGGAAGACCCTGCCACATACCATAGCCGGAGTTTGTGAACACCATTCCACCAGCGATCACCGGACCGGCTGAATCGAGCGAGCCGCCCTTTCCGGGCACGCCGTTCACAGTCTGGTAATCCCGCACAGAGTCGAAGTCCCACACGATTTCGCCGGTCCTGGCTTGGAACGCGCGGAAGTGACCGTCGATCGAGCCCGAAAACACCACGCCCGGAATGGCGGAGATCGCAGCCGATTGCGCTCCACTGCAGCCTTTGGCGCCTGCAGTGCAATGGAGCTTCGGCGGCGGAGTGCTCCAGACCTTCTCGCCGGTGGCGAGCTTCAGAGCGTGGAGCCCGCCCGGTCCGTTGCCATCGCGGACGGTGAGGTCGGAGACTGCGGCGTAGGCGAACTCCAGATCGGCCGCCGGTCCCCACTCGATGCCGCCTAATGGGCCGCCCGCGCCCACGCGCGTTTGCCACAACACCTTGCCGTGCTCGTCGGGGTCGAGCCCCCAGAGGATGCCGGCCTTCTGGCCGCAGACTAACACCCGCTTGCCGCTGCCCAACTCTCGCAGGATCGGCGACGAGCCGAAATCGTAGTCGGGCCCGTGGTCTTCGGGGCAGGCGCCGGGCTGCGAGCAAGCCAT
>OKRF01000314.1:3045-6599 GCA_900290315.1 Candidatus Sulfopaludibacter sp. SbA3
AAGCCATAGTGAAGTTGTCCTTGGCCTGCACCTGGGTGTGCCACAGTAACGCGCCAGTCTCCAGCTCAAACGCCAGAATGGCATCAGTAGTATCGGTGGACGCGGTGGTGTAGGAGTTGCCGGTTGCCGCGTACAGCACGTTCTTCTTTGCATCGATGGTTGGCGCCGACCAGACTGCCGCGCCGGCCGGTCCCCAAAGCTGCACGCCCGACGCGGTCTTCGCCATCGGCCGCGCGGCCTCCGGCAGTGTGTAGCTCTTCCACAACTGTTTGCCAGTCGCGCCGTCGAGCGCCACGATGCTCCCGCGGAAAGTGCAACACGGATAGGCCGGCGCCATGGCGGATGCTTCTTCGATCGACGACACCGGAACGTACACGCGCCCCTTGTGAAATACCGGAGACCCGGTGATGCGCGCCACGGGGTGATCCTCCACCTTGACCTTCCACAGCAGTTCCCCCGTTTCCGCATCCACGGCGTGCACCATAGCCCGGACGTCGCCGAACCAGGCGATCGTCTTGCCGCCCGCCTGGCCGATGCTGATCGCCGTGCGCACCATCGTTCCGGCATTGTAGGTCCACCAGGTGCACCCCGTGACGGCATCCAGAGAGTAAACGGCTCCACTGGCGCTGCCCACGAAGACCCGGCCGCCAACCACCGCAGGTTGTGCCGAGCGCACGGTATCGCCCGGGAATGCGAAGGCCCACTTCAGCTTCAGGCGGGGCACCTCCGCGGCGGAGAGTCCGGGCTTGGGCTGGTAGCGTGTGTTGGCCGCATCGTAACCCCAGCCGTTCCAGTCGGCGTCGCTGAAGCGCAGCGGGCCCGGAGCGCCGGAACACTTTGCGATCGCGCCGGCTGGAGCCGTTCCGAACTCCTTGCCGGTGAGGAAACGCGCGATGGCGCGTCCCTGATCCGGACTCAGCCCGGCGGACTGCGTCTTCATCGCACCTTCGAACATCGCCTGATAGATGGCTTCCGGGGTGCGCGCGCTCAACTCCTGATGCGAGGGCATGCGCGCCTGCGCCTTGCCGTCATGGCATACCCCGCATCGCTCTTTATATAGCGCGGCTCCATCCTGCGCCACGGCGGGGGTGGTCAGCGCGCAAAGGAAAGCTGTAATGAGATGCGTCCGCATGCTACTTCTCTGGATTCACCAGCGCCTGGTACACCGCTTCATGCGCCACTGTGTCCATGTCCGGACTGCCGGGCAGAATGACGCGCTGCACCATGCCGGCGAAGACGATGTCGTTCGTGGGATCGATCCAGAACCACGTGCCCGCGGCGCCGCCCCACGTGTACGTGCCCTTGCCAACGGGGTGGCTGATGAAACCGGGGTCTGTGTACACGCCGAAATCGAAGCCGAATCCGAAACCCGGGCTGATGTGGAAGAAGCCGATGCCGAACTCGCCGCTGCTGGTGATGGACAGGGGCAGGCGGTTGGTGCGCATCAGCGCCACGGACGCCGGCGCCAGGATGCGCGTACCGCCAAGTTCGCCGCCGTTGAGCAGCATTTGGGCGAACCGCAGGTAATCGCTGGCGGTGGAGGTCAATCCGCCGCCGCCCGAAGGCATGGCCGGCTCTTTGGAGAAGTCCATGGCAACGTTGCCGCCGCTGCTGGGCTCGAGGCGTCCCGTGGCGGCGTACAGGCTCGCGAAACGGCCCATCTTATCCGGCGCCACGTGGAAGGCCGTGTCCTTCATTCCCAGCGGCTGCCAGATGTTCTGGCGCATGAATTCCCCCAGCGACTGGCCCGACAGTTTCTCCACCAGGTACCCCTGGATGTCCACGGAAACGCTGTAGACCCACTGGGTGCCCGGCTGGTAGAGCAGCGGAATCGCGGCCAACTTGTCGATCATCTGCTGCAGATTCTTCGATCCCAGCACCTGCGCGTCGCGATACATCTTGTCGACCGCCGTTGTTCCGAAGATGCCGTAGGAACTCGGCCATCGTGGGGGCGTGCGCCGGGTTCACCAGAATGGGCTTGCCAGCGTCGTCCGCGCCTTTATAGACCTTGAGGTGCGCGAATTCGGGAATGTACTTCGCGATCGGGTCGGCCGGACTCCATTTTCCCTGCTCGTACAGGATCATCATGGCGACACCGGTGATCGGCTTGGTCATCGAGTAGATGCGGAAAATGGCGTCCTTTTCCATGGGCGCGCCGCTGGCGAGGTCGCGCTTGCCGTAAGTGCGGAAATCGACGATCTTGCCGTGGCGCGCTAGTACTGTCACCATGCCGGGGAGTTGCTGCGTGTCGACATATTTCTGCAGCACCGCGTGCAGGCGCTCCAGACGCTGCGCAGAGAAGCCCACCGTCTCGGGCTTCGCGTCCCCGAGGTCGCGCGTCTGCGCCGCGAGCCCGAGCGCCATCACCCCGGCGACCGATAATCCGATCCACTGGCTGTTCCGCACGCGAATACCCGTCATAATCGTCCCTCGGGCAGCCAGTCTAACAGAATCTCCAGCGCCAGGCAGCCTCATTCGCGCTACACTGATTCGACATGCCCGGCGTTTCTTTCTTCGAGTGGCTCACCACCAGTCCGTGGGCCAACGCCATGAATGGACCGGAATGGGCATTCCCGGTGGTCCAGAGCCTGCATTTTATGGGGTTCGCGCTCTCCATCGGAACCATCGCCATCGTCGATCTGCGTCTGCTGGGAATCGCCATGCGCCGGCAGACGGCGGGCGAACTCGCGACCGATCTCAATCGTTGGACGTGGATCGGCATCGCGGTGATGCTCATCACCGGGCCGCTCATGTTCTCCGCCGACGCGGTGCGCTATCACTACAACCCGTCGTTCCAGTTCAAGATGATCTCCCTTACCGTGGCGTTGTTGTTTCACGTCACGCTGCATCGCCGCGCAGTTCGCTCCGGGACGTCACCCCTGTTGGCGAAATTGGCAGGTGGAACGTCGCTGGCTCTTTGGATCGCGGTAGTGGCCGGCGGAAGAATGATCGCGTTCGTCTGAGCAATCCCATGAACATGGCGCCTACGCTGGAATGGATTGAGAGCACAGATCTGAGCACCGCGATTCGGGAGGGCGCGCTGCTTTATCCGATCATCGGCGGATTTCATCTCCTGGCGATCGCGCTGTTCGGCGGAATGCTGGTGGCCACGGACCTCCGCCTGTTGGGCTGGGCGATGCAGCGGCGCGCGGTCTCTGACATCATCGAGCAGACCCGCCTTTGGAAGCGCATAGGGTTCGTACTGGTGATGGCGAGCGGCCTTCTGCTGGCATGGGCCGAGCCGCTGAAACTCTACCGCAGCCCGTCATTCTGGGTGAAGATGGCGCTGTTCGCGCTCGTGGGAGTGCACGCGCTGGTATTTCGCAGGACGGTTTACGGCAACCCGCAACATCTGGACAAAGGACTCACTCTACACGCGAAGCTGGCCGCCATCCTGTCGCTTCTGCTATGGGCGGGCCTGATCGTCAGCGGCCGGCTGATCGCCTTCGACGCTTGACTCCGACAGCCCGACTCTGATAACTCTTCAGGAACGGATGCGACTCGCCAATATTGCTTTCCTCGCTCTGACGTGTGTGCCCGCCTACGGCCAGGTG
>OKRF01000053.1:0-2777 GCA_900290315.1 Candidatus Sulfopaludibacter sp. SbA3
GGAGGCAGCCACGGCGAGAGCGATCAACGATTTCCTACAGAAGGATCTGCTCTCGCAAGCCGCCTCGGCCACGCAAGCAGGTCCGGGGAGGCGCCCCGATCCCGACATCAAGGTGCGCACCGCGTTGGATCGGGCGGCGTCTCGCCTTACGGGAAAGTTCTCCGGCCAACCCGCGGTGGAAGCGGCCATCCGGCAGACGATTGGCGACACCTACTGGGAACTCGCGCTCTACGCGGAGGCGGAACAGCAGATGACGCGCGCGCTCGAACTGCGGCGGCGCGTGCTGGGCGCGGAGCATCAAGACACTTTGAGAAGCGCGGGGACCCTCGCCCAGGTGTACCAGTCCGAAGGCAAGTACGATGCCGCCGAGGCGTTGCTCAATAAAGCTCTGGAAGTACATCGCCGCCTGGGCCGCGGAAATTCCCCGGAAGCCATCGCGGCGTTGCACACCCTCGCGAGCATCGCCGCCGAAAGCCGGGCAGACTTCGCCCGGGCCGAGTTGCTGGACCGCCAGGTTCTGGAGATCGAGCGGCGCGTGCTGGGAGAGAGCGATGCCGTTACGCTGGCGACTATGAATAATCTGGCCGCGGTGCTGGCACGTGAAAGCAAATACCCGGAGGCCGAAGGTCTCTACCAGAAACTCCTGGAGATCAAGAGGCGCGTGCAGGGTGCGGAGCACCCCAGCACCTTGGCCAGCCTGAACGGTCTGGGGATGTTGTACCGGAATGAAGGGAAGTATGCGGAGGCTGAGCCTGTACTCCGGGCGGCGCTGGAGGCGCGCCGGCGTGTCATGGGGGAAGAGCATCGCGATACGCTGGCCAGTATGGGCGGCCTGGGGCAGGTATATCTATCGGAGGGGAAATACGGCGACGCCGAACCGCTATTGACTCAAGCGGTGGAAACGGCCACTCGGGTCTTAGGGGAAGACAATCCCGATACGCAGACCGGCCTGAACAATTTGGCCGAACTTTACCGGCGGCAAGGCAAACTGGCTCAGTCTGAGGCGGCTTATCAACGGCTGTTGAAAGAGCGGGAGCGAACGTTTGGGCGGGACAACGGCTTCACCGCCAATACCCAGGGCGCACTCGGCGGAGTCAAGCTCCAACTGCGAGCATTCGCCGAAGCCAGTCAGTTGCTCCGCCTCGCGGTAGAACATTACCGGAAGCACGGCATTGTCACCTGGCGGCGCTATTACACGGAGTGCATGCTGGGAGCGAGTCTTTCCGGTCTCGGCAAGTATGCGGAAGGGGAAGCGTTGCTGGCTTCGGCGGGCGCGAACCTGCTGCGGCTGAAGGAGTCCATTCCGCCGGACTGGCGCTCGATTCTGGACGAGGTCCGGCGATGGACCGGCGCGGCCAGCAAGCGGCGATAGTCCTGCGCATGTACGATTCCGTCCCAAACGATCTTCGCGTCGATGTCCGGTTTTGCCTGCCGATTCCGTTTGATCTGGCAGCGAGGGAAATATGATTTCAAGCTTTGGGTGGGTGCTGGCTTTCTTATGTGCAAGTGTCTCCGGTGCCGACACGCGATCCACCAGCACGACCGCCCCAACAATCAGTGTGGTCGCCAACGCGGAAGGCGAAAACCCGCTGATCGCACCCAATACATGGGTCGAAGTCAAGGGGCAGAACCTTTCGAAGGCCGGCGATTCGCGCACCTGGCAAGCGGCGGACTTCGTCAACGGCCAATTGCCCGGCGCGCTGGACGGCGTCAGCGTGACGGTGAACGGCAAGAATGCGTACGTCTACTACATCAGTCCCGCGCAAATCAATATCCTCACGCCGCCCGACGCGATGAGCGGTCAGGTGCAGGTCGTGGTCACCAACAACGGAGTCTCCAGCGCAGCATTCGCGGCACAGGCGCAGGCGATGTCGCCATCCTTCTTTGCGATCAATGGCGGGCCTTACGTGGTGGCCCAGCACAGCGCGGATAACAGCCTGGTGGGTCCGGCCAGCCTCTATCCCGGATCGACGACGCCTGCGAAGCCCGGTGAAATCGTAGTCTTGTACGCCAACGGTTTTGGGCAGACCTCTGCGGCGATTGCCGGTGGGTCGGCCACGCAATCCGGGACGTTATCGCCGCTGCCGGCCGTCACCATCGGCGGGGTCGCGGCGACGGTTCAATTCGCCGGCCTGATCTCGCCCGGTCTGTTCCAATTCAACGTGGTGATTCCGTCTGGCGCTGTGAGCGGTGACAACGCCATAACGGCAACCTATAAGGGTGTTGCGGCCGCGCCCGCGGGACTGATCACGGTACAAGGGGCTTCGACTGCACCCACGTCGGTCACTTTCTACGTCTCACCCAACGGTGGCGATTTCTGGAGCGGCCAGCTTTCGGCACCCAATTCCACCAAAACGGATGGCCCGCTGGCGACCTTCGACCGTGCCCGCGCGCTGGTCCAATTCATCAGCAAAGCGGGACTGAGCCGGGTGTCCGTCCAGTTTCGCGCGGGCATGTATTCCCTTGCCGACACCGAAATGTTCACCGCCGCCGACTCGGGTTCCGCTACGACCCAGATCGTGTATCAGAACTACCCCGGCGAATCTCCGGTTTTCAGCGGTGGAGTACGCGTTCAGAACTGGACCAATACCAGCGGCAACGTGTGGAAGACCACGCTGCCCACGTCCACGCAATATTTCCAGAATCTGTTTTACAACGGAGTCCGGCGGCTGCGGCCGCGTCTGGGCGGCCCTCTGGGTACGTTTTATCGCATCGCGAGCACGGTCTATTTGAATGCCCCCGCTCCGCCCGCCGCGGCGCCGAACGCCAATTGTTCA
>OKRF01000053.1:2787-7753 GCA_900290315.1 Candidatus Sulfopaludibacter sp. SbA3
AGCCAGCCTGCCGGGAATCCGGCGATCGCCGGCGACATTGAACTCCTCGTCTTTGAACAGTTCAGCACATCCAAACTGCGGGTGAGTTGTGTGGACCCGGTGAACCACCTCGCCTACCTCACAGGACCGACTGGGATTTCCCAAGATAACTCCACCGAAGTCGGCTTCATCACCGGCAACCGGTATCTCGTGGACAATGTGCAAGACGCGCTCACGCAGCCGGGGCAGTGGTTTTTGGACCGGTCCGCGGCTCCCTGGACTCTCACGTATCTGGCCAAAACCGGTGAAAACCCGAACACGGATACCGTCGTGATTCCGCAACTCTCCCAGGTGCTGGTGGCCTCCAATCTGCAATACGTGACGTTTCAGGGATTGACCTTTGAGCACGATAATTACACCCTGCCCGCCACCGGACATGTATCGTCGGAACTGGAAGCGGATATCGGCGCGGCAGTCTCGTTCCAGAATTCGCAGCACATCACGTTCGATTCCGGGATCGTCACGCAGACTTCGGGCTCCGGTCTGGAGTTTATTCCCTGCATCAACGGGACCTCGCCGGCCTACTGTGTTACGACCAATATCAACGCCGTGGTGGCCAATAATTTGATTGAGAACAGTGCCTTCTACGATATCGGCGCGCTGGGGGTACGGATCGGGAATCCGTTTCAGCCGGCGGACACCGACGCCAACGTCCCGCAGCTAACCACCGTGCAGAATAACGTGGTGGAGGGCTACGGGCGCATCATCCCGGCGTCGTTCGGTATTGGCCAAGGCATGGGACACGACAATCTCTATACGCATAACGACGTCTACGATGGTTACCACTGCGCGATCTCCACTTCCCAGAGCATCGGCGACATGCTGAAGCCCAGCGGCATCGGGAACGCCAATAACGTGATCTCGTTCAATCACGTCTATAACCTGCTGCAGGGAATCATGAATGACGGCGGGTCCATCCGGATCGATGGAGGCAACGCTGTTTTCACGGCCGCGGGCAACAAAATCCTGAACAACAAGATTCACGATGTGACCGACGCGTCCATCATGGATCCCAACGGCTACGGCGGCCACGGCATTTATATGGATGACCACACCGGTCTCGTGGATGTGGAGAACAACCTGGTCTATCGCGTTTCGGGAGCCGCCGTTTATAGTCCACATGGCCCGACCTCACCCAACCAGGCCAACACGATCCGGAATAACATTCTCGCGTTCGCGCAACTATCGATGATCTCCATTACCGGTCCTTATAACGCCGGTGTTCCGACCACCGCCGACCAGGAATTTGTGGTGACCAACAACCTTTTCTATTTCGACCGCTCCACTGCTTCCACTCCGCCATTCCGCGTGCAAGGCGGATGCGTGTACAGCGCCGGTTTTCCTTTTACGTCGTTTCAACAATTCGGCAACAACCTGTATTGGCGCCCCGATGGCGGCTTCGCCACCGATCCCAAGGCATTCCACGTGCAGGCCGCCGCGGGCCCAGGTCCGGATGCACCCTGTTCCGACGACAACTCCACATGGACTTTCTACACATTTGCGCAGTGGCAGCAGAAGGTCGGCGAAGACCTGCAGAGCGTGGTGCAGAATCCCGGATTCAACAATCCGGGCTATCCGGCAGACGATTACTCTCTGCCCAAAGGGTCGCCGGGAGTGGGGTTCGTGGTCTTTGATCCGAGTCAGGCTGGACGGAGCAACCCCGTCATCATGCCTCCGGCCGTTGCGGCCACCTTCGTGACGAAGACCTACAACCCCGCGACGGACTACTAAGTTCGGAGAACGTTTCACATGATAGTAAGCTCAATTCCCCGGAAAATGCTCGGACCCATGTTGCTCGCAGCCGCGCTCTCCGCCCCAGCGCAATCGGACCTGCGTGGAATCTATATCTACACCAACGACGTTTCGCAGGTTTCGACTGCCACCGCGGCGCAGTTGACGCAGTCGTTCAGCATCCCTGGCGTTGACGGTGTGGCGATCGTCATCGGCTGGGACTCCGTCGAACCCTCACTCGGTCAGTATCAATGGACCCTGCTCGATCAGTGGATCAATCAGGTATCCGCGCTGGGCAAGAAAATCGACCTCGTCGTTCCGGCCGGCGCGTCGACTCCGGCCTGGCTGTTTCAGTCCCCACCCACGGGAGCAGGGGCCACCCAGTTGAACTTCACGGTGTCGCCTCACGCTGGCGCGACGGGCGTTTGCGACACAGTCAACATCGCCGCTCCCTGGGACCCGGTGTTCCTCGCCCAATGGGATTCCATGCTCGCCGCGCTGTCCGCCCATCTGAAGTCGGCCGGTACGTACAACGCGATTACGCTAGTCAGGCTCACGGGTATCAACCGCACCACCGAAGAACTGCGCCTTCCCGCTGAAACGGCTGCGTCCACCGGCCTGGCCTGCGTCAGCGATTCCATCGCCACCTGGCAAAAAGCCGGTTACCGTCCATCTCTGCTGCTCCAGGGATGGAACGCCGTCATAGGCTCTTTCAAGAAGAGCTTCTCTGACAAACCGTTCGCCGTATCCATTATTCCTAACGATGCATTCCCGGGCATAGCTGAGGATGGTTCGGCGATCACCGGCCACATTGGCGATGAGAACCAGCCACTGCTGATGTCGGCCAGCCAGCAGTTCGCAGCCCGTCTTGTGGTGCAGTTCGATTTTCTGATGCCGGGCGAGGCGGCGTCCACCGAAGTAACCGATGCGGCGCAACTTCTCGGAACCATGGCCGCCTTTCAAACTAACGAATATTTCGGCAATGAAGGGGCTGGCTGTTCCGAGCCGGTCACGAGCGCAATGCCGTGCACCGCGGGGACCTTTCTCACCATGCTCGACACGGGCATCTACCCGTTGGGCCAGTCCAACTCCCTACGCTCCCAGTACATCGAAGTGTTCCACGACAATGCCTCCTCCTTCGCCGCCGACATTTTACAGGCTCACCTCCAACTCGTCCCACCCGCCATTTCCGTAGTTGCCAACGCGGAAGGCGAGATTCCCACCATAGCGCCGAACACCTGGGTTGAAATCAAAGGTTCCGGCCTTTCTCTCACCGGAGATTCGCGCATCTGGAAAGCTTCAGATTTCATCAACAATCAATTGCCGGTGCAGATCGATAACATCGGAGTTACTGTAAACGGCAAGGCAGCATTTGTCTATTACATCAGCCCCGCACAGATCAACATTCTTACTCCCCCGGACTCCATATCCGGATCGGTGTTGGTGCAGGTGACTAACAACGGGACAGCCACTGCGGCGTTCCCGGTTCAGGCCCAGTCGCTGGCTCAGTCGTTCTTCGTCTTCAACGGCGGAGCCTATGTCGCCGCGACGCACGCCAACGGCTCATATATAGGCCCCGCGACGCTGTACCCGGGGCTCACCACTCCGGCAAAGGCCGGCGAAGTAGTGGTGCTGTATGGCAATGGATTCGGCGCCACCTCCACTCCCATCATTAGCGGATCTGCCAGCCAATCCGGCAGCCTTTCTCCCATGCCGATAATCAAGGTCGGCGGCGTTTCGGCAACGGTCCAATTCTCCGGATTAGTAGCTCCCGGCCAGTATCAGTTCAACGTTGTCATCCCCTCGAATCTGGCCGATGGAGACCAAGCCATCAGCGCCACTTACGACGGCCAGAGTACACAAAGCGGTACGTTGTTGACGATTGGGCACTGAGACCGTAGTCACGGGAGGAAGGCAGAAAACGATCTTCTGCCCCACCCGGTCAGTTGACCAGCATGTAGGCGATGCGGATGGCGCCCTTCGCGGCACGCATCGCCAAAATATGTTTGCCGGGCGGGAGGTCCGCGTCCAGGACGTAGGCCCAGGGGATGGGCAGGGTGGCACTCCAGTTGGTGGAGAGACTTTGGGAGCGGAAGGGGCCGTCATCGATGCTGAATTCGAGAGTGCCGGCGTCCGGGCCCGCGGCGACGAAGATGCCGACCGCCGTGCCTTCAAAGGCGAACCTGGCGACCGCGCCAGGCTCTTCGGACACCAGCATCGGCACGCGCACGAAGCCCTTGCGCGTGGCGGCCTTGTCCTTCGGGGACCAGTCCGGGTCGTTCTGCCAGCCGGCGCCGCGCTCGACTTCACGTATGACCGCGAGTCTCCCGCGAAAATAGCTCTTTTCATCGAGCGGCGCGGGTAGAGCGTGCGGAATGGCCGGCCCGGCGACCATGGGAGGCTGCCGCCAGGCAGCGTCGAAGAGGCATAAACCTACATCAGCGGGGCTGCTGCAATCTGTCCGGAAGCTCACTGGCTGGCGATCGAGAGCATTACCGTCGCCGGACTTTGGAATCCACTGATGTTCCCTTGTATCGACTGGTCGCCAGCGGCGACGTTCGGGATCTTGACATTGAGTTGGTACATGCCCGACGACACGAGTCCTGACCATTGAACCTCAGCAGCCACGCCTCCGATGGTCATAGTAACGGGTAGCACCGTTGGAACCGGCTGCGAAACCAACTGGGCGGTCGGCATGGTGGGGATTGTCGGCCCGAATCCGGTACCGTAGAGTTCGATTACCTCGCCGGGCGCAGCCGGTCGTGACGACGGTCCAGCGGGGCCGACCAGCGTCCCGTCCAGATGGATCGCGGCCGCATAACTGGTCATTCCCGAGCGGTAGGTAAAAAGACCTGGAGACAACTTCTGCTTCAGGATCGTTCCCGCATAACCTGCGCCCTGCGGCGTCGTCACCTCCACCTGAACCGGGCCGATCGTGTCGTCATCCGGAGCAATGGCGTTGATCTGTGTCGGGCTGATGTACTCGACATACGCCGGCTTGCCATTGATCGATACAGAGATGCCATCGAGTGTGACTGGAAGATTAGTACCCTCGAAATCGGAGAGCGCCCATGACCGCGATGAATTGCCGAAGCCGGTCCCGGTGATTGAAATGAATGCTCCCGACGTAATGGCAGATTGATAATTCGCCGCATTCACCGTCGAGATCACCCGCGATGTGGGAACCGGCACAGCC
>OKRF01000053.1:7763-8084 GCA_900290315.1 Candidatus Sulfopaludibacter sp. SbA3
CCCGCCGTTGTGGATCCTCAGAATGGTCGCATCCGCCGCCTGCAAAGTCACCGTTGCTACAGTGTGCCAGGCATCGCCGGCGCTCGCAGTAGTCTGATCGAAGGTCGCCGACGCCACGACGTTTCCACCCGCCACGATTTCGTAAACGGCGCTCTTTGTCCAGTTTGACGCGCCCGGCGCCGCCGGTAGCCAAATTTGGATCGTGTATTGCCCGTCCGCCGGAATACTGAGGCTCCACTGCGCTTGCCCGCTGCCTGAATCGAGTTTGTGGCAGCTTCCCTGCCAGCAGTGATAGTAGGGGCCGTTTGCATTTTGCGGCTC
>OKRF01000053.1:8094-19398 GCA_900290315.1 Candidatus Sulfopaludibacter sp. SbA3
TTCCCTGCCAGCAGTGATAGTAGGGGCCGTTTGCATTTTGCGGCTCGGACGGAAGATTGGTACTCGATCCTGCGCCCGAATAGGCGCCTGTGTCATATGTAACCGTGCTCCATGAGCCCGTGCCGCTGAAACTGCTGTCCGAATCGTCGACAATGTACTGGTAAAGGGCAGCTTGCGTGCCGGTAAACCGCTTGAAGCCGCCCTCCAGGGAGACGTTCTGTGGACTCGCTGCGGCGTTCAACAAGACGATCCCGTTTGTATAGTCGCGGCGATAAACCTCCGGCGGCGCTTCTAACAGCGCCACGTCATCCAGCCAGACATTTCCCGCGATGTCTCCCACCTGGAACTCGATCCGGCCGTCTGTCGCCGTGGTGGGCGCAGTGAAAGAAGCGGAATAAAAGCTCCAACTCGTGCCGATCGTGATCTGCGCGGAGAGCCCATAATACGGGTAATTCGGTGCGGCACCCTGCGAGAATACGGTAATGGTCCTTTGTGAATCAGCGCGTGCCCAGAACTGAACACGGTAGTTCGTACCTGCTGTCAACGGAAGCCCGCCCTGCTCCAGATCGATGTGCCAGTCGGCCGTTCCCGCCGAAACGATCGTCAGGTGGGCGGAGGCGTTTCCGTCCGCCGCCAAAGACTGGTCTACCGCGAAGGCCCCGCGCGCCTGCCCATCATCGATGACGACTGACTTCCATCCGGCGATGCCGGCTTCGAATCCGCCGTTCGTAATTAGGTTGGCCGAGGATTGGGCGCCGAGTTGTGTGGCGGGTCCAACAGGATAACCCAGGTTGAAATCGTACTCGTCGTACCACCAAGTTAATGGCGAGCCGGCGCCGGTATCGCCGAAGTCGTGGGTGAAGAAACCATCGTTCATCAGAGTCAGTGCCAGGCCGAAACGCATGTTTGGGTAATACGTCTGGGCGAATGTAACCGTCCCCGGCAAAAGCGCCTTCAGTGGGAAATATCCGTAGCCGTAGGCTAATTGGTTAGGGGGCGATGACTGCACCATGGTCATGACGGGTGCGACAGCCTGCGTTTCCCAGGTTTGGTACTTACTCAACAGGGCATCAAACGGCATAGTTCCTTCGCGGACGTCCACCGCGTCGAAGACGATGCTGGTTGCGTTGAAAGCCGCAAGCGAAGCGCCTTGTGGGGGGGTCTCGCCTACGTGGCCCGAGACATATCCGCCAGGCGCCAGGCTGCGGAACGTGCTTACCACGAGGTATTCGCCCGCCGCCCAGGCGGCATTCAACGAGGCCTGATCGTCGGGTAACCCGTCGCCATTGGCATCGATCTGTACCGATTTGCCGTAGGCGTCGACCATATTCACCGATTTGGACGTACCGAAGCTGTCAAAGAAGATCCCATCGAACGCCCAATTGGACTGCGCCAACAATTGGTAGGCCTGATTGCCCAGGTAGGTTGCCACCTCCGGCCGCGTCATGTTGTAGATGTACGACCCTGGCCAGTCGGAAATTCTGTTCCCATTCGTATCATGCAGGTAGTAGCTCTCTGGAAGTGTCGAGTCGAAGGCGTCAGTCACTTGAATCGACGGCAGGATGAGAACATCCGGATTCGCCGCTCGCAGGGCGTTGGCATCGGCAGCGCTCATGCCCTCCGGCCCAAGATAAAGCTGAACTTTTTGAGCCTGGCCCGGCTTGGTTTGGTACAGATAGTCTCCGATCCATATATTTCCAATTCGCGGAAACGACGCGCCTGGCGCTGCCGCCGTTCGATATACAAGCGATTCCACATAGTCGGGATTTGAAGCGCAACGAATGTATACACGGCTCAGCACCCGGGTATCGGAAGACAATCCGCTGACCGTTCCCTGGTGTGTGCTCTTTGGCAAACCCGAATCAAGGGGCGTCATCGAGTTGAGACTCAAGGGCGTGCCGATGGAATATCCACAGTTTGTAGCTTGGCCGTGTTGAATGAGATCGTTATACTTTTGCTGCCAGGCGCGAGAAGCCCGCTGACAGGTTGGATGTCCTGGATAGGACTCACGACCAGTTCCGCATCTTCTGTTGCCACTGTCTGACCTGTGGTCACATTCACCATCTGAATATCATCTATGCTGATTGCGCCAGTCCCTATGATGTTCCAGCGCGCCTCGTAGTCCGAATACTGACCGAGAGTGTTCGTCAGGGTTTGGGTTCCCGAATCTCCGGCATTGCCAGTGATCGTTATGGAGGGCAAGTAATCTCCGGCGTTGCCGCCTGTAGGCGAGTAGAACAGAGTCTCAAATCCTCAGCTTGGCGTCACGAGGATGCGGTAACGAAAAGTAATGCGGTATATGTTGGAAGGCATGAGCGTCAGTGCAGGTTTGCTTCTCAGGTAGGGCGTAAAGGTGCCGGACCCAGTATAGCTTCCCTTAATCGACCTTGAGCCTGAAATTACCTCGGAGGGATTTGTCGTAACTTGTCCGATTGCGGTAAGAAAGAAGTCGGAGCAATCGCAAAGTGTCAGTGATCCTGAGCCGAGGCGTTCGACGGCGTAAGAGCGAATGAGGCCGCAAGGATTAGTAAAGACGATCGGTTCATAGGATTCTCTCATTCTTTGGTCTGGCCGGATGTTTCGGCTATCGATCGGTGCTTGCTGCGTTTGCTTCCAGTATGGGTCTATCTTCCAGGCACATCCCTTTCTTTCGTCGGCCCCGTTTGCCTTTACCCGCTGCGATGTTTTCTTCGTCGAGCGATTTGGAGTTCTTCTTTTCCTGGGACATGCCTCTTATCCTTTCAGCTCAGGCAGGGCCAAGTTGCGCAATGAAAGTACTCTCCTAATTGGAATCAGCCTGGAGTGCTGCCTCAGGCTGTAACCACTGTATGGCGCACGGAACTTGGGACCACGCTCATGAACGGGTTTGACAGCACCACTGACAATCCGGCCTACTTCCACTACCTGTGCTTGTATCAGTCAGCCACAGACACCGCTGTCACGCTGAGTTCCTCTCCCGTATGGCGTCGCACCACGCGGGCGCTTCGCTCATGAGGCGGTGCCTCACCCACCCTGATGAAAGTGGTGGGGGGAAAACGCGCCGGGATTTCGTAAAGGGGCAAACTCGAGCCAGGCACGAAGATTCGCCAAAAAGCGGCGAATTTCGAGCCTGGCACGGGTTTGCGGCGCATACGTATGACGGCATTTTCGAGGGAGTCGGCTCATGAGGCGGTGCCTCATACGCCTTGGATGAAATGGCTGGCTGACGTTGGTGGAGGCTGTCGCCGTTGGGCAAAAGGGGGCACCAATTCCAAACGCAGGAATCGGCGTCAGCCCCGTTTTGCGGAGTATGCGTTTTTTCCGAGAGATTACGAGCCGAGTTGCAGGATTCGGCTGAAGAAGACGTCTTCCAGGTCCGGTGGCGTGGGCTCGAAGCCGTCGCCGGCGTACAGAACCTTGCCTTCGTGGATGATGGACATGTTGGCGCAGAGCTGCATCACGTCCTGCACAATGTGCGTGGAGAGAATGACGATTACCTGTTCGCCAATTTCGGAGAGCAGATTGTAGAAGCGATTGCGCTCGCCGGGGTCGAGGCCCGCGGTGGGCTCGTCGACGATGAGAAGCTGGGGACGCCCCAGGAGGGCCTGGGCGATTCCGAAGCGCTGGCGCATGCCGCCGGAGAAACTGGTGAGCGACTTGCGCCGGCAGGGGTACAGGTTGACGAACTGGAGCAACGATTCCACAGTCTCCTTGCGCTCGCGGCGGTTGCTCAGGCCTTTCAGGACGGCCAAATGTTCCAGCATCTGCTGGGCGGAGGTGCGCGGGTAAACGCCGAATTCCTGCGGCAGGTACCCCAGCACGCGGCGGACTTCGATCTTCTGCCGCAACATGTCGATCTCGCCCAGGAACGCCTGTCCGCTATCGGGTTCCAGCAGCGTGGCCCGGATGCGCATCAGCGTGGATTTGCCCGCGCCGTTGGGGCCCAGCAGGCCATACATGCCCGGCTGAATCGAGAGCGTCACATTGTCCAGCGCCTTGACCCCGTTCTCGTAGGTCTTGGAGAGCGCCTCGACGCGCAGTTCCATGGCGATCAACTTTGGAACTGAATGCCCTGCGCCAGCGGTAATTGGGTGGACCAGTTGATGGTGTTGGTCTGGCGGCGCATGTATGCCTTCCAGGCATCGCTGCCGGATTCGCGTCCGCCGCCGGTGTCTTTTTCGCCTCCGAAGGCGCCGCCGATCTCGGCCCCGCTGGTACCCAGGTTGATGTTGGCGATGCCGCAGTCGCTCCCGCGATGGCTGAGGAAGGTTTCGGCCGAGATCAGGTTAGTGGTGAACATGGCGGAGCTGAGTCCCTGGGGCACGTTATTGTGCCAGTGAATGGCCTCATCGATATGGTCGAACTCGACCAGGTACAGAATGGGGGCGAAGATCTCTTCCTTCAGAATGGGCATATCCGGCCGGGCGCGGACGAGCGTAGGCTCCACGTAGCATCCCATGCGTCGGTTGCCGCCGGAGAGAATCTCGCCGCCCTGTTCGCGGATGCGGCGAATGCCATCCATCATGTCGTCCACAGCGCGGCGATTGACGAGCGGGCCCATGAGGGTGCCTTCCTCCATGGGGTCGCCGATGCGCACCTGGCGGTAAGCGTCCACCAGGGCTTCGGTGATGCGGGCAGCGATGCCGCGCTGCAGGAAGAGGCGGCGAGTGGTGGTGCAGCGCTGGCCGGCGGTGCCGACGGCGCCGAAAAGCACGGCGCGCAGGACTAGGTCGGGCGAGGCATCGTCCATGACGATGATGCCGTTGTTGCCGCCCAGTTCCAGAATGCTGCGGCCCAGGCGGCGTGCCACCACTTCGGAAACGTGCCGGCCCACTTCGGTGGATCCGGTGAAGCTCACGAGCGGAATGCGCGGGTCTTGGATTAAGGTCTCCGCAATCGGGTTGCTCGGGCCGATCACCAGGTTGAAGATACCCTTTAAGCCGTGGCGGTCCAGCACGCAGTTGCAGATCTTCTGCACGGCGATGGCGGTGAGGGGCGTCTCCGAAGAGGGCCGCCATAGCACACAATCGCCGCAGACGGCCGCGATCATGGCGTTCCAGCTCCATACCGCGACGGGGAAGTTGAAGGCGCTGATAACCCCGGCGATGCCCAGCGGGTGCCACTGCTCGTACATGCGGTGGCCGGGCCGCTCGCTGTGCATGGTGAGGCCGTAGAGCTGGTGGGAGAGGCCGACGGCGAAATCGGCCACATCGATCATCTCCTGCACTTCGCCCAGGCCCTCGGGCAGGATCTTGCCCATTTCCAGGGTGACCAGCGCGCCCAGATCGGCCTTGTGTTCGCGCAGTGCGCCGGCGATCTCGCGTACCACGTCGCCGCGTTTGGGAGCGGGCGCCATGCGCCATTCGAGGAAGGCTTCCGCGGTGTGCGCCATGACGGTCTCGTAATCGGCCAGTCCGGCCATGCGAACTTTGGCCAGCGGTTCGCCCGTGGCTGGGTTGAGGGACAGCAAGTCGCCGCCGGAAGGCTCGGCGATCCAGTCGCCGTAACAGGCTCCTGAATTCAGCGGCTCGATGTGCAGGTTTTCGAGAATGTCGGGAATCGAATAGCTCGCGGTAGGCACGATCTTATTCTAGTATCGGGGTGCACGGAAGAAGACAGACGACAAAAACGATCGTCTGTCCTACGGGGAAACGGAGCCGCAACCAATATCTACCGGCGGTCCCAGTTCAATCGCATGTGGTCGCGGCCGTCGGTGGCCTCCAAGGTGATGTTGTTGACGTTCTGCCGGTCGTCCACCAGGATGTACATGGGGCCGCGCAGGCGCCCGTCTTCACTTGAAACGGTGGCCTTGAGGCGGCTGCCCTCGCGATCCATCAGGACGCCCGAGAACAGGAGGGCCTGGCCGCGGTCGACACGAAAGGAGACGACAATCTTCCCGCCGCGATCGATATCCACATTCACGTCCATGAGACGGCGGGAGTCGCGCTCGTTGAATACGGCGGCGCCGCGGCCCTGCCCGCGGAAATTGATCACATTGTTCCAGGCCATGCCGCCCGCGGGCCGGTCATCGGGCCGACGATCGTCGCGGCGGTCATCGGGCTCATCGGGCGGACGCATGCTGCTTACCGCGTCCATATTCCACGAGAGGCGGAAGTGATAACGGCCGAATCCGCTATCAGAGTCGCGGATATGGACAATCACGGCGAAGTCGTTGCGGCGATCGGGATTGGCGACCAGGCGGATTTCGTTGCGGCTGTCTTTGACTTCGAAGGTCAGGCCGGGGACCTCGCGGCGGGGCAGTGGGGCGTTGCATTCGGATCCATCGTCGCGGGCGTCCTGGCCAGAGAGCGTCCGGATTGAGACCATGTCTCCGCGGACCGCCACCTCCACTTCGTTGTCCACCTGGAGGCGGATATCGCATTGTCCTTTGCCGCGCGGCACATCGTCGCGGGTCATCTGGCGGATGCGAAACTGCGTGTCGGCCCACGCAGGAATGGCGGCCAAAACGGCCAGAGCTATCACCCAAGTACGCATGCTTCAAGGATAGCGCTTGGATAAAATCGGTATCGGAGAGGTGATTATCGTGAATAACGCTCGAATGCTCATCGCACTTCTGTTCTCTTCCTCCCTTGCCTGGTGCCAGGCAGATCGAATCCTCAACTACTACGTGGTCGGCTCGGCGTCCTGCAAAGGCGGGCCGTGCTGGAAAATGTTGGCGCACGTGGAGGTGCAGAGCGCCCTGCTGGCGGTGGCGAAGGAGCCGCAGACAGCCGCGGAACTGGTGCGCTTGCTGGGCAACTCCGGGACGACGGTGGCCGACCTGGAGGCGCTCCGCCTGGTGCAACGCCAGGGCGACCGGTATCGGATTTCCTTCAGCCTGCTGCCGGCAGAGGATGTCCTGCGCAGTCATGCCGTGGCTGAGCCGTACGCCCGTTCTTTGGCGGACGCCGTGCTCTCGCGCCGCCACGAGATCGAATCTGCATTGACCGCTTATAGGGTGCCTGGCGTGGACATGAAGGACGTTGCCTTCATCGTGCTGGGCTGCTTCTCGCTGGACTGGGACGGTTTGACCATCACGAAGGCCAAAGGGTACCGCACCGATAAGGGTGCAACGCGGCCGGATGGATACTATGTGCCCTTGGCGTCGGAGCGGACCGATCAGCCGTTCCAATCCTTTTCGTTCAGCTCATCGGACTACCAAGGCGATTACGGGGTGGTCTATTTCAGCGATGGAGGGGCGCCGGACCGGTATCTGCTGTCGCAGTGGCGGGACGTCAAGCGGGCCACGGCGCTGGGCAGCATGCTGCTGGGGTTGCGCGATGGCAAGGCCCCTGCGGCAGACGCGGAGGCTCTGCTGGCCCATCAACTGGTTCGCAAGACGGGTGACCGCTATGAGGTGAGCTTGCCGGTGCTGTCGCGGCTGCGCCAAATTGGGCGGGAAGTGATGGTCTCCTGGCTGACTGCAAACTACGCCAAACTGCAAGCGGATCTGGCGGGTATGGCGCCGATGCGAGCCGGCGTTCCTTACACCGAAGTCTTCAATCAGACCTGGCACGACGTATTCGGCCGCGCTAACGCGATGCTGGTGGAGGCCGGGCTTTTTGCGGACCCGTACGGCGCAACCCATACGTGGCACGGGTATACTCCGGCTGTCTATGTGCGCTCGCTGACGCGATAACGGGCTGGGGAATGTTTTCCGCTCGCGCGAGAAGACACCCTCGAAATCCCGAGCCGTGCGTCCGCCGCAAATCCGTGCCACCCTCGAAAATCCTGAGCCGCGTGTCCACCGCAAATCCGTGCCAGGCTCGAAATTCGCCGCCTTTTGGCGAATCTTCGTGCCTGGCTCGTGTTTGCCCCTTCGCGAAACCCCGACGCGTTCCGCCATTTTCATACCCATCGTTGCCCGCTCGAATTTGCCCCTTCGCGAAATCCCAACGCGTTCCCCCATTTTCATGCCTATCGTTGCCCGCGAGCGGGCCCCCTAACAGGGTCGAAAAACTGGTCGAGCGACTGGGTAACGCCGGCGTTACCCCGCCGGTTTTTCATCCCGTTTCGCGGGGCGATCCGCCCCTAATTGACAGACGACAAAAAACGATCGTCTGTCCTACGCTAAACTTGTAAAAGCACACCTCTTATGACCACACCCCAAGAGCGCATTCAGGCGCTCACAGAAAATCTGGCGGAACGTGTCCTTGTGATCGACGGGGCCATGGGGACTATGATCCATGCGGCGCCGCTGTCGATTGAGGCCGATTACCTGGGGCGGGAGAATTGTCCGGAGATTTTGAATGCCACGCGGCCCGACGTGATTCGCGACATCCATCGGCAGTATCTGGAAGCGGGCGCGGATATCATCGAGACCAACACGTTCGGCGGCGCGCGCATCGCGCTGGCCGACAACAAACTGGAAGACCGCTGCTACGAGTTGAACTTCGCAGCGGCCCGCATCGCACGCGAGGTGGCGGACGAATTCTCCACGGCGAGTAAGCCGCGGTTTGTGGCGGGCTCCATCGGGCCGACGAATAAGGATGTCAGCATCACTCGGTCGACCACCTTCGCGGAGATTCGCGCGGGGTATTACGAACAGGCCAAAGGGCTGGTGGAAGGCGGCGCCGATCTGCTGCTGATCGAGACCTGCTTCGATACCAGCAGTCTGAAGGCCGGCCTCGTGGCAGTGGAGCAACTCGAAAAGGAACTGGGCCGGCCCATTCCGGTGATTGCTTCGGTCACCATCGAAAGGACCGGCACCATGCTGGGCGGCCAGCCGATTGACGCGCTGTATGCCTCGATTGGCAATCACGATCTGCTGGCGGTGGGGATGAACTGCGCCACCGGTCCGGACCTGATGACCGACCACATCCGGACACTGAATGAGATGTCTTCGCTGCGCATTTCGTGCTATCCGAATGCGGGTCTGCCGGACGAAGAGGGGAAATTTCCAGAGACTCCGCAATCGCTGGCGGTGCAACTGGAGCGATTCATCGACCGCGGCTGGTTGAACATTGTGGGCGGCTGCTGCGGCACCACTCCGGCGCACATTCAGGCACTGGCGCAGATGGTGCACGGCAAACGGCCGCGGCAGATTCCGCAGCCTGCTCACAGGGCTTACTACTCGGGCAAGGAACTGGTGGAGGCCGAGGAAAGCAATCGGCCGCTGATTGTGGGCGAGCGCACCAACGTGATTGGGTCGCGCCTGTTCAAGAACCTGGTGGCGGAAGAGAAGTGGGAAGAGGCCAGCGAGATCGCTCGGCGGCAGGTTAAGAACGGCGCGCACATCATCGATGTCTGCCTGCAAAGCGCCGACCGCGATGAGATGCAGGACATTCGGCCGTTCTATGACCAGTTGATGCCCAAGATCAAGGTACCGGTGATGATCGATACCACCGATGCCGCTGCGATCGAACTGGCGCTGACGTACTGCGTGGGCAAGAGCATCATCAACTCGATCAACCTGGAGGATGGCGAGGAGAAATTCGAGCGCGTCTGCCCCATCGCGAAGCGCTACGGCGCCGCGCTGGTGGTGGGCTCCATCGACGAGGACAAACTGCAGGCCCAGGCATTCACACGCGAACGCAAATTGGCGGTGGCGCAGCGGTCGTACCAGCTCCTGACGGAAAAGTACGGCATTCCGGCAGAGGACATCATCATCGATCCGCTGGTGTTTCCGTGCGCGACAGGCGATGTTAACTATATCGGCGCGGCGGTGGAGACCATTGAAGGCATCCGGCTGGTGAAGGAGCACCTTCCTTTCGCCAAGACGGTGCTGGGGATTTCCAATATTTCGTTTGGCCTGCCGGCTTCGGCGCGCGAAGTGGTGAACTCAGTCTTCCTTTATTACTGCACCAAGGCTGGGCTGGACCTGGCTATTGTGAACGCGGAGAAACTGGAGCGGTTCGCGTCGATTCCGGAAGAGGAGCGGCGGCTGGCGGAGGGCCTGCTTTTCAATTCGCCCGCCGTGGATGCGGGGGACGAAACCCTGCGGACCGCGCCCGAGGACTGGCGCCTGCAGACGGCTCAGCAGAAGGCCGATCTCAACCAGTGGCATATCGCGGCGATCACGGAGCATTTCCGGAAGTCTGGAAAGCGCGTCAAGCAGCATGCCGAAGATCTGCCGCTGGATCAGCGCCTGGCCAACTACATCATCGAAGGCACGAAGGACGGGTTGATTGCCGACCTGGACCGCAAGCGCGCCGAGGGTGGCGCGCCGCTGGACATCATCAACGGTCCGCTGATGGCCGGAATGAGTGAAGTGGGCCGCCTGTTCAACAACAACGAACTGATTGTGGCGGAGGTGCTGCAATCGGCCGAGGCCATGAAGGCGGCGGTCAGCCACCTGGAGCAGTTCATGGAAAAGGCCGACACGGCGGCACGCGGCAAGGTGATTCTGGCCACCGTGAAGGGCGACGTCCACGATATCGGCAAGAACCTGGTGGAGATCATCCTGGCGAACAACGGGTATGAGGTGGTCAACCTGGGGATCAAGGTTCCGCCCGATGTTCTGATTCAGGCGTACAAGGATCACACGCCGGATGCCATTGGGCTTTCGGGGCTGCTGGTGAAGAGTACCCAGCAGATGGTGATCACCGCGACCGATCTGAAGGCCGCGGGCGTGATGGTGCCGCTGCTGGTGGGCGGGGCCGCGCTGAGCGAGAAGTTCACGCGCGGCAAGATCGCACCGGCGTATTCCGAGGCGGTCTGCTATGCCAAAGATGCCATGACGGGGCTGAGCCTGATGAACCGTCTGATGGATCCGGCAGAGCGAGCCGCCGTGCTGGAAAGTCATAGGCCAGTCGAGGCTCCGGCGGCGGTAGAGGAGGTGGCCGAGCCCCTGGCGCCGATCACTACGCGGCGCAGCAGCAAGGTGCGCACCAGCATTCCGATTCCCGCCGCGCCGTATCTGGAGCGCCGCGTGCGCGAAGTGCCGCACCTGGCCGAGTTGTGGAGTTACATCAATCCGTTCATGCTGTATGGGCGGCACCTGGGGTATAAGGGCAACTTTGAGAAGGCGCTCGCGGAACGCGAAGAGAAGGCTCTGGAACTGTTCCACAACATGGAAGAGGTGAAGCAGGAAGCGGCCCGCTTCATGAAGGTGAAAACGGTCTGGCAGTTCTTTGAGGCCGAGCGCGGCGGCAACGACATCCATTTGTTTTCGCCGGGAAGCGCTTCTCCGATTCATACATTTCGTTTCGGGCGGCAGCGCCGGGATGACGGGCTCTGTCTGAGCGACTACATCCTGGGTCCCGAGGAAGGCCGGCGCGATCACCTGGCATTGTTTGTGGTGACCTCGGGCGCGTGCGTTCGTGAGCGCTCCGAAGAGTTCAAGCAGGCCGGCGAGTTCTTCAAGGCGCACGCCATTCAGGCCCT
>OKRF01000045.1 GCA_900290315.1 Candidatus Sulfopaludibacter sp. SbA3
CATCCATGATTGCCGCCCGAAAACGCGGATTCACTTACCTCTGGTGCGAAGGTAGGGCTAGAGTAGCGGTCTTGAGCTACCGCCTCTGGCAGCGGCGATTCAGTGGCGCGGCCGGTGCGGTGGGCAGCAGCATCAGGCTCAACGGCGAGTCATTCGTGATCGCCGGAATCCTTCCCCCCACACTTTCCCTTGCCTCTCCGCGACGTGGACGTGTTTGTCCCGCTTGTGCCCGACCGGGACCCCTACCGCTATGTCCGCAATTCAGTGAATAATCTGAGGCTCTTTGGCCGTTTGAATCCCGGTGCCGGCAGGGACCAGGCGCAGGCGGAGTTGACTGCCATCTGCCGCTCGCTCAGGCAGCAGTTTCCGGTGGAGTATGCGCGCAAAGACGCCGTGCGGACCGTGGCTCTGCACGAGGCCCTGATTGGCGACTATCGCCAGTCCATGCTTCTGCTGCTGGGCGCCGTCCTGGTTGTGCTCTCGACAGCCCTCGCCAATCTCTTGTCACTCGTGCTGGTTCGGGTGAACGGGCGTCGCGCCGAACTGTCCATTCGAGTGACCATAGGGGCTTCGCGCCTGCACCTGGTGCGGCAGCTCATGGTAGAGTCCCTGCTGCTTGCCCTGATCGGCAGCAGCCTCGCATGGTTGCTGGGCACATGGGCGATCACCGTTGCCCTGCCCTGGGCGCCGTCTTCCATTCCCCGCCTGGCCGAAGTGAGAGCGGACGGACGAGTGCTCGGGTTCGCCGCACTCATCGCCATTGCCGCGGTCGCGCTGCTGACCCTGGCTCCGCTGGGCGCTGTCCTCGGAACGAAAGCGGGGGATGCTCTTCGTTTAGCGAGCAGGGGCACCGGTGGCGACCGTTGGAGCGGCCGGGTCCGCCAACTGATGGTGATTGGAGAGATCTCGGCCGCGCTCCTTCTGCTCCTCACCACCGCAGTCCTGCTGGACAACGTCCTCCGTCTCCAGGATGTGAAGCCGGGGTTCAGCCCCGATTCCGTGTTTCAAGCCCGCATATCGATCCCGCCGGTGTACCAAACGCCGGACGATGTGGCCCGTTTCTATGACCGCCTGTCGGAGCGCCTCGCCAATCTGCCCGGCGTCCGGGGCGTGGGCGTCACTTCCATCGCTCCCCTCAGCGGACTACTCCGGACCGTGCCGTTCAAAGTCGAGGGCGAAGCGCAACAGGAACGCGATCTGCCCAACGTGAACCTGCGGGTCATCTCCCCCGGCTACCTTTCCGCAATCGGGACCCGCCTGGTCAACGGGCGCTCCTTCTCGGAGGCGGACCGAGCGGACACTCCGCCGGTGGCGCTCGTGAGTGCGGCGCTTGCCGGGCAGTTCCTGCATCAGGCGCCACTGGGCCGCCGTCTTTGGATCAACGACAACAGCCAGGGTCCGCGCCCCATCGAAATTGTCGGCGTGGTGGAAGACGTCCGTCAGGCCGCGCTGGACGCCCCGCCGGCCTTGGACGTTTATATTCCCTTGCGCCAGATTTATCCGGGGAACGTCCGTGACCTCAGAGACTACCAGTTCTGGATGATCCGGACGGGCACTGCCCCTGCCTCCTTCCGCGCGGCATTTGTCACCCAACTGCTGGCGGCCGATCACGATGCCGCGATCTCGTCTGCCGGCACGATGCGCGATTACGTGGAAGCTGCGCTTGGCCCGCGGCGCTTCAACCTTGGTCTGGTCTCCGCGTTCTCACTGACTGGCGCCCTGCTGGCCGTGTTTGGCTTGTACGGCCTGGTCTCGTATGCGGTCAGCCAGCGTCAGCGGGAGATTGGCTTGCGAATGGCGATCGGCGCCACCGAACGGGATATTCATCGCATGATCCTGCGCCAGGCGGCCCTCCTCGCTCTTGCCGGTATCCTGCTGGGCGGTTGCTTCGCCGCCATCGTGCAACGCGCGCTATCGCGCTTCGCGCAGGATGCCTCCATCCATCTTCCCTCCGCCATCGCAACCACAGCACTGCTGCTCGCACTGGTGACGCTGGCTGCCTGGCTGCCGGCAAGGCGCGCCGCACGTATTTCACCCACACTGGCGTTGCGGGGAGAGTAACGCTGGCGGTCTTGCCGCCGGTTGCACTGGCCGTCCGGCGACAAGATCGCCGGCGTTACCCGGCCGCACGACCGCCCAGCTTTCAAACGCCCCGATCGAGGTAGTCCGCCAGTTTGCGCTGCGTGCGGGTATTGCCGGCGCTGTTGAAACTGGCGAGCGCGGCCGCCTGGTCGTCGAAGACGTCGAACAACTGATCCAGCCGCGTCAGAGCCAGCAGGTGGGCTAAGTGTTCGGAGACGTTCAGCAGGTGGAGGATGCCGCCGCGACGCGTAAGCGCCGCATAGGCGGAAACCATTTCGCCCAGCCCGGCGCTGTCCACGTAAGTGACGTCTTCGAAATTCAGCAGGATCCAGTGCTCGCCCCTCTCGAACGCGTGCAACAGGCGATCGCGCAGGGAATCGGTTTCCGCGCCCGCTACCATGCGGCCGCTCAGGTCGAAAATGGTCACGCCGGCCACGTGCCTTGAGTTGGCTTCCAGGCTCATAGAACGAGTCCCATGGTCGCACCTGCCACGCGGTATTTCAACGGGACAGTTCCACCCACCCCCGCGTGCCGCCCCGAGTGGGCTATGATGCCATCATGGAACGCCGAACTGTTACCACGATGGTAATCTTTCTCTCTCTTCTCACCGTACTGTCCGCATCCGCCCAGACGTTAAACGGCAACGCCACTTTGCAGGGCGCCTACGCGTTTCGCTATCTGGGGGTGCAGGGCTATCCCTGCGATTGCCCCGTGAGCTTTTCCGGCACATTCACCTTCGATGGAAAAGGCAACTTCACGGTAGCCGGCCAGGGCACCATGAATAATTCCGGCCATGAATAATTCCGGCGATCACCCGCTGACCGCACTTTCGTCGGGCACCTATACAGTCTGGTCTAGCGGCGTAGTCAACATGACCAATCCGTTTGCACCGGCCGCCAGCCAAACGGTCCTGTACGGTGGCGTGGGGCAGGGCGCCATCGTGGCCAGCAGCACCGATACGCAATATCTCGACGAGTTTGTGGCGATTCCGGTGGCGACGGCTGCTTCCAATGCCACCTTGAGCGGCGCATATCAGGTGGCCAGCCTGGAATTCATCGGCGGTTCCGCCACCAGCACGCGCAACACCTTTTCCAGCATGACGGCGGACGGAAAGGGTGGCATGGGAACCGTCACGATTGGCGGAACCTCGACCGCTCTCAACTCCACAGCCACTACCCAGACCAGCGCCGGCGTAACTTACACCGTCGCGGCCAACGGCAGCGGTACTTTGAATTTCCCGGCGCCCGCGGGAGTTACCACCGCCAATCAACTGCTGGTGGGGAATAAGACGTTGTATGTCTCGAGCGATGGCAGCCTGTTCATCGCTGGCTCGCCCACCGGCTACGATTTCGAAATCGGCATCAAGCAGCCGGCCGGCAATTCTTCCAGCGTGCTGTCGGGACTCTATTTCACCACCGATCTGGAAAACTGCACCGACTGCGGCACCAGCAACGGCATCGCCGGGTATGGCGGCTCCTTCAACGAACTGGGCGACACGACCGGCGACGAGTTGGACCACCTGCGCGCGAATTTCGACGGCGACTTCAACAGCGGCTACTCCTCCTACGACTACACCTACAATTCGACCCTCACGTTGGACAAGAACGGTTACTCCACCGACTCGGCCAAGAACGGTTACTCCACCGACTCGGCCAACTATAAACTGGGTACCAGCGCCAACGGAAACTATGTGCTGGTGAGCGGCCTCTCGGGCGACTATTACCTGCAACTGGGCGTGAAAGCCCTTCCAGTGAGCGGCACCGGCGTATTCCTCAATCCCTTTGGTGTAGTGAACGCAGGCAGCAGCGATCCCTTTACGGCGCAGCTCTCACCCGGGGAAGTGATCACCCTATATGGTTCCGGCATGGCCAATGGAAGCCCCGCGACTGCGTCAGCACCGTTCCCCAACTCTCTCGGTGGCACACAAGTCCTGATCACGCCGCTTAACGCCACAACTGCGCTGAATGCCCCCGTTTATTCCGTGAGTGCCACCCAGATTTCCGCGGTGGTGCCGTACAACATCCCCAACGGCACCTACGAAGTAGCCATCCAGGTGAACAACAACGGCACTTTGTCCAACGCCGTGCAGGCGTACATCGGCAGCACATCGCCCGGGGTGTTCACCATACCGACGGGCGGCTTGGGCAACGGCGCGATTCTGCATGCCGATTACACGCTGGTGTCCAATACCAGCCCGGCCAAGGCTGGGGAAACCGTGCTGATCTTTTTGACTGGGCTAGGGGCGGTATCGCCTGCCGTAACGGCCGGTCGCCACCGTCGTGTTTGCCGGGCTGGCCCCGGGATTAGGCGGCCTCTACCAGTTGAACGTAACGATTCCTTCGGGCGCAGGCACGGGCGCAGTGTCCCTGGAAATCTCCTGCGTCGATTCGGACAACAATCAGGCCACGATTCCGCTTAAGTAGTATGCAGGCCGAATAGGGCAGACGTTCGTTTTGTGCCGTCTGTCTTCCTCAGTTTCCCCCGAACGCCTCGCGCGAACCGCCCCATCCAGTCCAGGGACAGGCCAAACAGGAAACGCAGCCCGCGGAAAAGGTAGCGCCCCAGCCGCAGCATGCCCAATCCGCCGGCAAGCCAGATGCAGCCAAAAAGAACGATCAGGAAACCCTGTTCGAAACGAGGGAAATGATCCAGGAAGTCACCCGTTCCGCCGCCTAACTGGACCCAGCCGAGCGCGATTAGATTGTCAAAAAACACTTGCGGCAGGAACATGCGAATCAGGCCCAGCAACACCATCAACGCACCAGCCAGAAGGAAGCTCCCCGCAGTCGCATAGAATGCGGCCGCCAGGCTTGCCAGCGCGGCCAGGATGCCCACCAGCACCCCCAAACCGCCAAATCCCAAAGGGACCCCGAACAGCGCGATAAGTATCGCACCCAAAAAATACATCGGCAGTTTACGCCTCGCGCCGGATCGTGCCATGGTACCCGGCAACCGGTCGGACACCACTTCGGCGGGCTCACCGAGGTTCCGCAACACGGCGAGGATTCTGGCGACGTCGTCGTCCCCTGGCGTCTGCTGGTAGGCTTCGTACAGGTGCGACTCGATCTCCGCCAGAAACTCGTTCCGCTCACGCTCCGGCACTTGCTTGAGCTGCGCCTTCACACGCTCCAAATAATCATTGGCGATCTTCGCCACGACTTCCGGGTAGCAGTTCATTTGTCTTACCCCCTTCGAACGAAAAGTTTCTTCCCCACAGGATCGGATTGCTCCCCAGCCGCCGGCTTATGCCGGACCAGGGAAACCAACGCATCAAAGTCCCGGCTCAGCTCATCGAAGAGCTGCCGGCCGGACGCCGTGAGCGTATAGTACTTGCGGGGAGGTCCTTGGCCCGATTCCACCCATTCCGAGCCGACTAAGCCGTCCCGATCCAGCCGGGCGAGGATGGGATAAATCGTGCCTTCCTTGAGCGAGATGGAGCCGCGCTCACAAAGAACGCGGACCAGCGAATATCCGTAATGCCGCTCGTGGTAAAGGACACCCATGACAGCCAGTTCCAGGATGCCCTTGCGCAATTGCGTGATTCGCCGGTCTCTGCCTTCTTCCGAGTACTCCACAATGCCTAGTATACGATAATACCGGGTACCGGGTTCCATTTTGTGGGATAAGCTTTGGCTTATCGCGAGGAACAGCACGCCAGCCGGTCGGGCGACTGGGTAACGCCGGCGATCTTGTCGCCGGCCGGCCAGTGCAACCGGCGGCAAGACCGCCGGCGTTACCAACAGTTTCATGAAGTTTCGCCGGCGGTACGCCCGTCCCAAAAGACGGGCCTTTTGCCGGCAATTTTAACAGCCGCGACATCCGTGGGGGACTCAGCCCCCGTATAATCGGAGGGCGAGGGGAAATGCGAGTTCTGTATTCGTTGAGTTTCTGGGTCATTTTGTCCGGGTCTGCCGCCGCGGCGCCGGCTCCGACGTTTTCCAAGGATGTAGCGCCGATCCTTCAACACAACTGCCAGGGCTGCCACCGCCCGGGCGAAGCCGCGCCCATGCCGCTGCTGACCTATCAGCAGGCGCGCCCGTGGGCCAAGGCAATGAAGGAAGCCGTGCTGCTGAAGAAGATGCCGCCATGGCCGGCCGATCCGCAGGTGGGCCACTTCAGCAATGACCGTTCGCTTCCGGCCAAGGATCGCGACACGCTCATCGCCTGGGTGGATGGCGGCGCGCCGGAAGGCAATCCCAAGGACCTGCCGCAACCCGCCGCATGGGTGGATGGATGGAATATCGGCAAGCCGGACCGCATCATCGAAATGCCGGCGCCGTTCGATGTCCCGGCTTCCGGCACCATCGAATATCAGTATGTGATCCTGCCGCTCAACCTCACCGAAGACCGTTGGATTCAGGCCGCCGAAGCACGCCCCGGCAATCGCGCGGTGGTGCATCATATCATCGCATTCATTCGCGATCCCGGTTCCAAGTGGATGCGCGACAAGCCGTACGGCGAGGTGTTCGTACCGCGCAACGCCAAAGGCGACGTGCAGGGGTTCTCCGGCGACATTCTGGCGGGCTTCGCGCCCGGCGTTCCGCCCAGCCGCCTGGAGCCTGGAACGGCGCGGCTGGTCAAAGCTGGCTCCGACGTGGTGTTCCAGCTTCACTACACGGCCAACGGCAAGGCCGCGCAGGACCAGACCAAGGTCGGCTTCATCTTCGCCAAGGAGCCGCCGAAAGAGCGCGTTCTGACTTTGGCGGCCGCCAACACCAAGTTCACTATTCCCGCGGGCGATCCGGATTACAAAGTGGATTCCGACCTCGAACTGGCCCACGACGTGAAGCTGGTCTCGATGCTGCCGCACATGCATCTGCGCGGCAAGGATTTCGAATACCGGCTGATCTTCCCGACGGGTGAGACGCAGGCCATCCTGCGCGTGCCCCGCTACGACTTCGGCTGGCAGCTTTCCTACGACGTCGCCGGCGGCGGCATGACTCTGCCGAAGGGGACGCGCATCGCCTGCACCGCCCACTTCGATAACTCGCCCAACAACCCGGCCAATCCCGACCCCACCAAGGAAGTGAAGTGGGGCGACCAGAGCTGGGATGAGATGATGATCGGGTTCCTCGAAGTGGCCATTCCCGCGGACATGGACCCCAAGCTCATCCTGCCCGAGAAGAAGCCGCAGCGCAAAACGAGCGATAACGGGAACTAGGTGGCACAGACGATCGTTTTGTGTCGTCTGTCATGCACCGCCCTGCTGATCGGCGCCGCGAGTTTCGCCCACGACGTCATCAGCACCAATCTGACGTGGACGCGCGAAGTCTCGCGCATCGTCTACCATCGCTGTGCTTCTTGCCACCGGCCCGGCGGCAGCGCCATGTCTTTGCTGAGCTATGACGAGGCGCGCCCGTGGGCCAAGGCTATCCGCGACGAAGTGCTGACGCGCCGCATGCCGCCCTGGGACGCCGTAAAGGGCGTGGGGGATTTCCGCGGCGACCGGAGCCTCTCGCAGCCCGAACTGGACGTGCTGGTAGCCTGGGTGGAAGGCGGCGCGCCGGAGGGCAATCCTATTTATCTGCCGGATGCGCCGCGAGTGGAGCGGCCCAAGGCAGCCGTCCATCGCGGCGGCCTCGAACTGCGCCAATCGCTTACGCTCGATCGGCCCATGACTCTGATCGGGATCCAGCCGCAAGGCCCTGTCGAGGTCGCCGCGCTGCTGCCGGACCAGAGCGTCGAGCGCCTGATCTGGGTGCGCCAGTTCCATCCCCAGTGGAAGCTTGCATACTTCTTCCGCGAGCCCCTGCAGTTGCCGCGCGGGACGCAGTTAGTGCTCTACTGCAACGACTGCACCGGCACCGTGAAGGCCACCGTGTTCACCACTCCCTTGCGCTGAAACTGCACCCAGACCTTATAGGTGGTAGCGCGCGGGAAGAAAATGTTGAACTGCATCTCCGGGCCGCCATCGGCGATAAACGGGTGGCTGTGGATGGTGTCGACCAAGTCGCTGCTCACCGCCAGCATGTGCGACCAGGCGCCGATATACTGCTCGATGCCGTCTGCTGGTTGCAGGTGGAAGAACAGCAGCGTCTTCATGCCGGCGACGGGCTGCGCGGGTTCCGTGGTGAGCGCGACGTGGAGATTCGCGCCATCTTTCGGAGACAGATCCGCCGGCAGGTTTGCGATGGCGCGTGCGAGCGGCGTCACATACCCGGCCGTCGAGATGGTCTTTGGCGCCAGTTGCGGCGTGCCGCCAGTGGGGTCGAAATCGGCCAGCAGGCGATAGGTTCCGGCCTTGGGTAGCGTGGTGTTCAGCCGAAACCATCCATCGGCGCCGAGCACGGGATGCTCGTGCGCGAAATACTCCAGGTCCTGACTCACCAGGAAAAGGTGAAACAGCTTCTCGTGCACGATCTCGAATTGCGTCACCGGGCGGTTGGTCTTGGGGTTGAGCACGCGCAGTTCGAGCGTGACCTGGCGGCCCGCGGGCAGCGGACGGGGCACGGCACGGAAATCCATCGGGTACTCAATGGGATCGGGAATGCCGGGGACCAGCTTCATGCCGCAACGCGGGCACTTGCCAGGAGCGGAAGAACGCACGTCGGGGTCCATGGGGCAAGAGAAAATCGGGTCCTGGGCAGACAGAAATAGGGCGGCCAGGAGAATTCCGAAGACGAACACCTGAATGCGGCCAGCCACCTTCTCATTTTCGCCTGTTCGGAGGGATCTTTGTCACGGAACAGTAGAAGCTTACAGGAAAAGACGAAAAAGAGATTGTCGATCCTTATGCGACCATCCCCAGTGCGGTGAGCAGACCTTGCATCTCACCTTCTGCGCCAGTTCGGAAGCCGCGAACCCTCGACGGCTTCACTTGACATTCAAGTGGAGCTGCTGCATACTCGGTGGGCATGCGGCGCTTCTTCCTCCGATTCGCGAATCTGTTCCGGGGCCGGCGCGCGGAAGGCGACCTGCAGCGCGAGATCGACTCGCACCTGGCGCTGCTGCGGGAAGAGTTCGAGCGGCGTGGCTTGTCGCCACAGGAGGCGGCGCTGGCGGCCCGGCGCGCATACGGCGGCCTTGAGCAAGCCAAGGAAATGCATCGCGACGTCCGCTCCTTCGTATGGGTGGAACAACTGCTCAAGGATGCCCGCTTCGCCTGGCGTAATCTGCTGCGCAATCCCGGCTTCACCCTGGTGGCAGCGCTCGCGCTGGCCCTCGGCATCGGAGCCAACGCCACTATTTTCGGCATCTACAATGCCGTCGCGCTGAAGCAGCTTCCGGTAGCCGACCCCGGCCGTGTGGTCCGCGTTCAGCACTGGAACCGGTCCTTCAGCAGCGATTGGTTCGCGTATCCCGAATTCCAATACCTGGGCGATCACAACAGCGTATTCTCCGGCCTGACGGCGGCCAGTTCCCCCATCCCGGTATTGGCATCGATTCCCGGCGGCGGCGCTCCCGAGCACCTCAGCGGCACCGCCGTCTCCGCCAACTACTTCTCTGTGCTGGGGGTCCACCCCACCTTGGGCCGCACATTTCTGCCCGAAGAAGACCGCGCCCCGCGGGCGAACCCGGTGGTGGTCCTCTCCTGGCGGTTCTGGCAGCGCGGCTTTCGCGGCGATCCCAATGGGATTGGCCGCACGGTCAAACTGAATGGAACTGCGTATACGGTCATCGGCGTTGCGCCCCAAGTCTTCACCGGCACGGCTCAAACCGAGATCGCTTTCTGGGCCCCGCTCGCGATGATCGAGCAACTGAATCCAGCCTTCGATTCCGGCTGGCGCGCCGAGTGGCGCAACCCCGGCTTCGAACTCCTCGCGCGGTTGAAGCCCGGCGTCCCGCGCGCCCAGGCCCAAGCCCAGGTCGATCCGCTGCTGCGCGGATATTCGTCCGGGTATCGCCAAGCCCCCACTACAGTCGCGGTCACGCTCCACCGGACTGCCTGGTATAGCGGCGCTGAGAATCCGCTGTTTCAGGCCTTCGCGGCCGCCGTTCTAATCATTGTCAGTATGGTGCTGGTGGTGGCCTGCGCCAACGTGGCCAACATGCTGCTGGCGCGCGGTGCTTCGCGGCAGCGCGAGATCGCCATCCGGCTGGCGCTGGGAGGCAGCCGCGCCCGCGTCATTCGCCAGTTGCTGCTGGAAAGCATGCTGCTGGCCCTGCTGGGCGGCGCCATCGGGATCCTGGTATCCGCATGGGCCGGCCGGGTCCTGTGGACCGCGCTACTCAGCATCGCGCAGGGATTGCGCGGCTTTCAGTTCGCACTGGACCTCAGCCCGGACACCCATGTCTTCCTCTACGGCCTCACGCTCTCGCTCGTCACCGGCATCGTCTTTGGACTGGTCCCGGCACTGCAATCGACACGCACAGATCTGCATGCCGCCATCCATCAGGATGTTTCGGCATTGGGCGGCAGGCTCCGCAGATCCCGCCTGCGCGGCCTGTTGCTCGGCGCACAAGTGACGGTGTCAGTGCTCCTGCTGGTAGTCAGCGGCGGATTGATGAGCGGTCTGCTGCGCTCCTTCGTCAAGTCCGCCGAATTGGGTTTCGACACGCAGGATACCTATGGCGTCCGCGACAACACGCCGAAGGACGCAGCCGCTACCCGGCGGCGCCTCCGCGACCGGTTCGAGCGGCTGCCGGAATTGAGCCGGGTGGCGATCGGCGGAATGCCGATGCAGGAGATCCTCCCGCTGCCCGTCACCGCCGGCAATTGGAACGGGGAGATGCCATGCAGTTTCGCTTCCGATGGGTATTTCGAAACTTTGGGCATCCGCCTTCTGCGCGGCCGCTCCTTCACCCGCCTGGAAGGGGATCAGGGCGCGCCGGTGGCCGTGATCAGCGACTCCACCGCACGGCGCCTGTGGCCCAACCAACAACCGCTCGGCAAGCACCTGGCGGTCGGCTGGCAATTTCTGAAGGGCACGGATTATGAAGTGGTCGGCATCGCTACGGACGCCCGTTTCGTCACCCTGATGCAGGTGGACCGCTTGCACGTCTACCTGCCCGGCGGCTCGTTGCCACGCCCGCTCGGGGGACTGGTGGTCCGTCTCCGCGGCAATCGCGACAAGGCGCTCGCAGCCATCGAGTCCGCAGTCCAGTCCGTGGACGCCACTCTTCTGCCAAGCCTGGAACTGGTCAGCCTCGAAGCGGGACCGGTGTCGGCGCAGCGCACCTTCTTTCGGGTCTTGGCGGTGTTCGGCGGAATCCTCACCTTGCTCTCGCTCACCCTGGCCGGCGTGGGAATCTACGGCGTGATGGCGTTTCTGGTGAGCCAGCGGACCAGAGAAATCGGCATCCGCATCGCCCTGGGAGCGACTGCGCGAGAGATCCTCACCGGCGTCCTCAGCCAGGGACTGCGGCCGGTATTCATCGGAACCCTGCTGGGGGCCGCCGGCGCCATTCGGATCGTGACATTCGTACCTTTCGAACTGGTCACGTATCTGAATCTGTTCTCTCTCACCTTTACCGATCCCGCTCTTTATGGAGAACTGGCGCTGGTGCTCGCGATCGCGGCACTGGCCAGTTTCATTCCGGCGAGACGGGCGTTGCAGGTGGATGTGGCTGTCGCGTTGCGGCATGAGTAGTTTCGCGTTTTTGCGGTAACCACTCCCCGCCTTGGCGAGAAAACTCCGAATACTAGTTGGGAGTGGGCACCCGTTCCGCGTGATCGATCACGATGACATCACGAGGCGCCTTGCGGCTCTCCCGTTTCACACCCGCATCAAACTCCAACGCCGTCCAGAATCCCGGCGCATAGGGGCTTCTCTATCCGGCGTCCAGTGCAACTCGATATGATAGACGCCTGCGATTCCGGTCATGTCCAAGACCGGTCTGTCCGAATACCTGCGGGAGTAAGTCGCAAGATCCTCCAGAGTCCCGGTTGCTATGAACTTGTCCTCGTACATCTCGGAGTAGGCAGTAGGCTTGTCAGTTACTTGGTGCAGTTTGAATCCCTTCTTCGCCGGCACTAACGCGTACACCGGGATGTCCCGCTGCGCCACATGGACCTGCAAGCCCACCCGCTCGGCCAGCATGGTCCGCAGCATCAGGCGCGCGGTTTCTCTGCTGGTATGGGGAGGCATCGTGGCGGCGACATCGTAGAGTTCCGCGGTGATCCAATTCGGGCCTTCCACCTGCCAGTCCTCCATGGAGTATGCCTCCTGCACGAGGACCTTCAACGTTTGCAGCACCGTCAAACTCCGGCCGGAGTACCGAAAGGGCCGCGTTCGGGAATACGTCCGTTCCCCCCGGACCGCCCTGAAGCGTAGCAGGCCCGCCCAGCTTCACGGAAACCGCCTCGAAAGCGGGGGCAGCCGCCTTGGCCTCCTGGGCGTGGCCGGAGACCGCGGCCACATGACCCATGGTTCCGATGGCTATCCATGTGGCCATCGCATAGCTACGCCTTGATCGATCCATCATCTAATTAAGACGCCGCAATCCGCCAGCACGTTTATCGTATCCTCAGGTAAGACGCAAACATGACTAATCCATTGCGCAGGACGTTCGCTGCCAGCCTCACAGTCGCGGCCGGCGTCTTGTGGGGACAGGCGGCCGGGCCTGCGTTCGAGGTCGCGACCATCCATCCTCCACCGCCTGAGACCATCGCGCAACAGATTGAACAAGGAAAGTTGCGCGTCGGCATGTCCATTGGCCCGGCCCGAGTGGACATTCGCTTTCTGTCGCTGGCGGACCTGATTGCCATCGCCTACCGCGTCCGGCCGTTCGAAGTCTCGGGCCCCGAGTGGATGAAGACTAGCCGTTGGGACATCCTGGCGAAGATGCCCGATGGCTCATCGAAGGACCAGGTTCCGGAAATGCTGCGGGCGCTACTCACCGAAAGATTCAAGTTGCAAGTGCGCAAAGAGAGCAAGGAACAAAACGTATACGCCCTGGTAGCGGCAAGCCCGAAGCTGAAACCGGCCGAGCCTTCTACCGGCGACGTGCCCGGCGACCAGGTTCAGCAGAGCGCCGACGGCAAGACCATGACGGTTTCCGGCGGTTCCCTGGGCCCCGTGCGCGTGACCATGCCGGACGCGCAAACCGGCTCGATGCGAGTCGAACTGAACGTCAGCATGGCCAGGCTCGCCGAGTTACTCTCATCGCTCGTAGACAAGCCAGTGGTCGACATGACTGGGCTTCAGGGCTCTTACCAGGTGCCTTTGGAACTGTCCAGCGTCGAGGCCAAAGCTGTGATGCGGGCCGGGATAGGATTTGGCGGAATTCCCGAATTGAATGAACCAGCAGAGTCCGTCTTCGAGGCCGTGAAGAAGCTCGGGCTGAAACTGGAGGCGCGAAAGGCCCCGCTGGGTATCATCGTGGTGGATCGTCTGGAAAAAACGCCCACCGCGAACTGAATACATCTCCATAACCATCAGGCCTGCCGGCAAACTCCAGATCGATGGTGCAGCCGCCCGCACTGAGGCTCGATGACCATCATCCCCCGGCCCCTGACACCGCCCGCCACCCCGAATCATAGGTGATCAGCACCGAGACCGCCTGCCCAGGATTCACCTGTGCGGCGATCCGCCCCTGTTCCGGATTCTGCCATCCCAATTGCGCCAGGGGAACCACGAAGTATGCGGCCAGTGCTCGATAAGGAACCGGCGATTGAGATGAACGAGCCTTCGTTCGATTGAAAAGCGTCCAGGTATGCGACCCGAAACAGCGGCCCACACAGGAAGGCATTCAACCCAAAGATGACTCCGGCAAGAAGCGCGGATTGCCTTTTCAAAATGGCCTGTCCCACGCGAACCGGCGGGACGTATTCTGGGGAGCACGCGCCGCGGGTCAGACTTCTCTGTCCCGCGGCGCCGCTTTTGCGCCGTCGTGGACAGAGCGGTCTGACCCCAAACCCGCATGCTTCCCGCACTGCCAGGAAGTGCGGTCGGGGGCGTGGATACGTTGGCGTACTTCTGAAATCGAATGACTTAGCTAAGTTAGCTGACTGAAGGGCGTTTGTGGGGAGTAATCTCCCACAACGGGACCAATGATGACGCCGAGTTTCGTTCGGGCGCCAATTGGAGCGGAACAGCCGCGGGAGCGGCTCTGTACGAGTGGCGCGTGACACGGACGGAGCGGGCCAACCAGACGAATAGCCCCGAGCCATACGCTGACACCGTGTAGAATGACGTTATGGGAGCTGAGAAAACGCTGAGGCGCCTTCTCAGCGGTACCGCAGACGCGGCTATTCGGTTCGATGATCTATGCCAGTTGCTTGAGAGTCTCGGTTTCGAAAAGCGCGTGCGGGGCAGCCATCACCTGTTTCGGAAGAGTGGCATTGAGCAGAGAATCAACTGGCAACGGGCAGGTACCCATGCGAAGCCGTACCAATCCAAACAGGTGCGGGCTGCGATCCTGAGGGCCAAGCTGGGGTTCAAACCATGATCAAATACGAAGTCATCATCTATTGGAGCGCGGAAGACGAAGCGTTCATCGCCGAAGTGCCGGAACTTCCCGGATGCGCCGCGCATGGTGACACGCAGGAAAGCGCCCTCGGCAGCGCACAAGAGGCTATCCGTCTCTGGATCGACACAGCCAAGGAGTTTGGAGATCCTGTTCCTGAACCCAAAGGACGTCGCTTGATCTTGGCCTGACGGCCGGGGACTCGGTGCCGGCCGGTTTTCGGCACTCTCCGAGTGGCGCGTGATTTGCCCGGAGCCAACACATCGGTAAACGCTGTAGACAAGGGAGGACTTATCGCTCAGGACGGTGGGTTCTGGAGCACGGCCAAGCCAAAGCCCACGGCAGCGATAACTTCAACGCTTCCGCGCTGCCAGTGCGACCTCGAATTCATGGAGTTGTTGAAGGGCTTCATCACGATAACCCGGAGGGAATCTCGGCGACTCAACAGCTTGTTTCTGTGTAGCTACCGCTTTTTCAAGACTGCCAGCTCGGAAGTATGCCAGCGCCAGAACGGTCAGATACGTGGGGTCTTGTCGAGGGCTACGCTTCCGCCCACTGGGGTCTGAGGTTGGCCGCTTGCTCAAAATCGGCAGCCGCTTTAGGACACGCCTTCATGATCCGGAATTCTCGACCACGGCGCAGGAATAAAAATGCTTCGTCCGGGTTCAGTTCAATCGCACGAGTGTAATCGGCAATGGCAGCATCGCGCTGATTTAGCGCGTGTTCGGATTCTGCGCGGCGGAGATACGCGTCCCAATTCTTCGGATTTTGCTCGATTAGGGACGTGAAGTACGGGATCGCGTCGTCCAACAGGATCGCGTTCGTCTTGTTCACCCAACCGACAGGCTTGTCACCGGCCCCGTTCGCCTTGATCCAAATACGGTCTCCGTCGATGCTCTGCACTATCGCTACGATATTGACACCGAGACCATCCGGCTTGATCAATTGAGGCTGTCCGCCGTCGGCGGAGATGAAGTAGTCTCCAAAGCCCTCCAGCGTCGCAATCCTCCGCCCAACCCACTGTTTACTCGGTTCGCCATGAGCTGGAACAGCCGCTTGTCCCCAGGCGGCCTGCGTCACCAGTGTGATATAGAGCAGCAGGATATGGCGCCTGTTCGCCGAGCACTTCACGTTGGCAGACTTCATTGGACGGTCCCGGACGGTCCCTCTACAACCTTAGACGATCGGCCTTCTGATGGGACAGCAGCTGTACGGCACAATCCAACGAGTAATGGGCATCTCGTCCGTGCTGGTGCTGGACGAAGCCGCCCGCGTATGTGGTGCTGACATTTTGCAGGGCACAGCGGGCCAGATCCACCCTTACAGCGTCGCGAACTCCGATATCCAACTCGCTTGTATTCAATCCGTTGCGCGCGAGTCATCGAAAAAGTGCGCTCATCAAAAGGTCAGTCACACGAGTTACACAAGAATTTTCCTAATTCTCTCAACCACTTACAGACACCCCCTCCCAGCAGCGCCAAGATCGACTGCTACCTTCTTAATTGAGGGATATCTTATGTCTCCACAAACGATCGAAGAAGAAACGAAAACCGAGCGCGACCCGCGCGCTTTCAATGCATACCGGCACGGCCTGACAGGCCAAGTCATGATCATGACCCCGAGCGACGAGGCGGCCTACACGGCGCACTGTCAAGGCTTTCATCAGGCCCTTGCCCCGGAAGGCGCAGTGGAAAAAAGCCTCGCTCAATCCATCGCCGACGACCAATGGCGCCCATCGCCGACGACCAATGGCGCCTCCAGCGCTCGGCCGCCATCGATCTCACCCGCTTCTCCACGGGTATGGCCGAACCCGACCATTACTTCGCCCACCATCCCGAAATCGACGCCGCCTTCGCTCAGGCCGTCACCTGGGCCTCCGAAGCCAAGAACCTCAACCTCATGTCCCTCTACGAGGGCCGCGCCCAGCGACGCGTGGAACGCAACATGAAAATGCTCAAGGACCTGCAAGCTGAGCGCCAAGCCGCCTTCAACCAAGTCGTGGAAGACGCCACCCTGCTCGCCCAATTCGCCGCCAGCAAAGCGGAACCCTTCGACATAGAACGCGACTTCCCCCGCGAATCCCTACCCCCACAATTTGGTTTTTCGCTCTCCGAAATCGCCCGTCTGGCCACCTACAGCCGCCGCCTCGCTGACGCCAAAAAGCAGTTCCCGGCCGCCAGGCAGCCCTTCCCCAAGGCTGCCTGAGCCGTTTTCACCCGTCCACCGCAACCGATCTTTGACAACCTGATGCACTACTCAAAAGAAGTCGCGCGAAGCGCATCCATCCCCTAGTGTGATTCCCGCGAACCTGGTAACGCCGGCGGTCTTGCCGCCGGTCAAAAGTCGCGATACGCCCCGAAGCACAACCTATTTGACGCTCTTCAGGAGCTTGCGGGCGGACCAGGTCACTATTCCGAAGAAGAAGGCGAAGCTCAGGAGGATCACGGTGAACTGGCGCTGCGGCGAGATGCCGGTGACGGGCGGGAAATCCAGCCAGACCGAGAGATGCACCCGGGCAGGCTGGGCGTTATCGCGGTTGTCGATCACCAGGGTTATCGCGGTTGTCGATCACCAGGACATAATCGCCGGGTTGCGGCACGGCGAAGTGCAGGTGGCCCGATGGACCCGGCCCCGCCGACGTGATGGTGTCGTGCGATTTGCCTCTGCTCAATCGCTCCTCGTCCTCGTGAGTCATCAGCAGCAGACGCACGGGGCCGCCGGATTTCACCTGGTAATCGACGATCAGGGTAGCGGCCCGCTGGTACAGTCCCAGTTCCGAATCGTAACGCCATTCGTGAGCCGGAATGTCGAACGGCTCATCCAGAAGTTGCACGCGCGTGGCCGATGCGAACAGTAACAGGACAAGGGGCAGCATGGTTGCGGTAGTCCCCGAAACAGCCTGAAAGGGCTACAATGGGGCCATGAACGACAGTATGGCACACCCGGGGGAGGGGCTTGCCTCGCTCGAACTTCCCGGTTGGAAAACGGCTCTGAGCTGGACCGGCGCTGTGCTGCTTGCCTTTCTGTTCCTGGTGTCTGGTCTTTGGAAAACGGCGGATCCCCTGGGCTGGGCGCAGAGAATCGCCGAACTGAAAGTGCCGGAGAATTTGAGCCTGTGGGCTGCCCTGGCGTGCGGCATCGCCGAAACGCTGGGCGCCGTGCTCATTCTGGTGCCGCGCTTCCGGCGCTGGGGCGCTATTCTCATCGGCCTGCTGCTGCTGGCGTTTATGGGTTACTTTGCATTTCAGTACAACACCCTGCGCGGGGCGGAGTGCAGTTGTTTTCCGTGGGTCANNCTTGATGCTGGTGCTGGCGTGTTGCGCCGGAATGTGGTCCAAACCGTCCGGCAGCCTGCGGTCGGCAATGGTGATTGCGGGCGTCGTAGCGGTGTTCGCATTCGTCTCCTACGGTGCGGAAGCCGCGCGGCAGACCGGCACGAAGGCTCCCGAGACGATTGCGGTGAACGGCCAGCCGTATGCCCTGGCGCATGGCAAAGTGCTGCTGTTCTTCTTTAACCCGCTATGCACGCACTGCCTGGATTCGGCCAAGCGCATGTCGGCCTACCAGTGGGGCTCTACGCGGATCGTGGTGATTCCGGTGGAGCAGGCGATTTACGCCGATGCATTCCTGAAGGAAGCCGGATTAAAGGCCTTGGTGACGAGCGACTTCGACAAGCTGAAGCAAGTCTTCGGCTACACGGCGTATCCGTTTGCCGTCGCGGTGGAAAACGGCCGGGAGAAGGCGGCCATCACCAGGTTCGAAAACGACGAGCCCCGCACGACACTCAAACAATTGGGATTCATTCAGTGAAGGTATATGCGACCAGCACAATTACCATGGAGCCATTTCGCGCCACAGACCCGGGTGGCGCAAAAACTTAACGTTGCGCCGATTTCCGTTGCGCCGCCGGTTTACCGCGCGCCGCAACCTCCTCCGCGTCCGCCGGCGCCGCCCCCCTATCAGCCGTTCCGTGCGAAGCCCGCTATGGCGCAGCGCATGGCCGCGCCCCCGCCCTATGTGCCGTTTCGCTCGCAACCGTCGGTTCAGCGCCGTCCGGCATTGCCGCCGCCTGCGCCGTTTCGTCCGCAGAGGCCACCTGCTCCACCAGTTTCGCGAGCGATTGCCGCCATTCAGCGCAGAGTCATCCAGCGTAAGTGGGTCCAACTGTCAAACGGCGACTGGTATTGGGACGACAATTTCGGCTCCAAGCCATGGAGGCCGGAATTCGGCGGACCACCCGGCAATGGAAACGTCGTTCCAAGTCCTTACTCCATACTCCAGGACACCCACAAGCCGCGGAGTGGCGGCAATATGGAGAGTCTGCGCACGCGGCCCAATTACCCGGAGCAGAATTTCGATCTGCTCCGCCATTACACCGAGCAGGCCCGGGAGGAGAGAGGATTTTTCTACGAAGGTCCCTCAGAGACACGAGGGCTTGGCCTGACGCCGGTTACAAACTCAATTCCAAAACGATCTTCGGAATACACCACGAATTTCTCACATGAGACCGGCTATCGTAGCTCCACCGAATATCAAACCAATCTCGGCATCGGCCCGAAGATCGAAGGCGGCTACCAGATTCTGCACCTGGCCGGCCACGGCCAGGTCGGCTCCATCTCCAACACTGGAGAGAACCTCGTTTCCGGCGGTCATGGTACAAACAGCGTCATGATCCCGTTAGATGACCTGATGACCGGAGATCACGACGTCGTCGTCGGTACCCAAGCAATTTGCCGGCCCAATTCCGTACGCGCGGAGGTCATCCGGATCCTCTATTACCTTCGCGGCGCGAACCATCCTTTCTTCGTATACGACATAGACGGCGACCTTCCCCAACTGACTCGGAACCAATACCAGCAGATTAAGGAATGGGCCCGGGACGCTCTTCGCCAACACCGGCAGTTTGCCAACCTGTATACGTTGTCCTTCGCGGCCACTGACAGTCATTATCAGGGACCTCCCAAGCCGCCACCAGGCTCCGGCGGAGGAGGTTTCGGCGGCGGAGGCGGACTGGGTGGCGTTGGTATTCTTACCAACTAGCGGCTGCCATCTGGCAACTGTAAGTGATGGCACATTGGCAGGCATCTTGCTCATTTGCGATCCCACTGAGGGTCTGCCAAGATTTTGGATGTGAGAAACAAATTGCTCGCTTTGCTGTTTCTGGCCGCGGGTGCTGCCTTCGCCCAGATTTCCATCGGAATCACCATTGGTGCGCCTCCTCCTCCTCGCGTGGTGAGAGTGAGGCCGGTGGCTCCAGGACCGGACTTCTTCTGGGTGGATGGCTACTGGTATCCGGTGGGCGCACACTACAAGTGGCACGACGGATACTGGACCCGTCCACCGTACGTGGGGGCGCGCTGGATTGCCCCTCACCATGACGGACGTCAGTACTTTGTCGGCTACTGGGATGGCGACCACGGCCGGCTTGAGCACGACCATAAGTGGGATCGGGATCGCGATCATCGCGACTACGGGCACGATCACGATCATCACTAGGAACGTGCGTAACGCCGGCGATCTTGTCGCCGGTCGGCCCTCGACGAACAAAGATGCTTCAACGGACGCTACTCGTGGCGGAAGGCGATTACCGGGTCAACACGGCCGTTTACCCGCCTTCCGACGGCCGCATCACGCGCGCCACGGTTCTGACTACCGCCTCCCATTTGGACTGCTCCCGGGCGAGTTGACGCTTTCCGGCGGGAGTGAGCTTGTAGTACTTGGCGCGCCGGTTCGCCTCGGAAAGCTTCCATTCCGAGGCGAGCCACCCCTGCTGTTCCAGGCGGTGAAAAGCGGGATACAGCGAGCCGTGTTCAATCTGCAGAGCGTCATCGCTCTTAAGCCGGATGGCCTGGCCGATTCCGTGGCCGTGCTGCGGGCCCCATTGCAGGGTCCGCAAAATCATCATGTCGAGGGTTCCCTGCAGGAGCTCGACCTGGTTCCGATAGGGTTCGCGTTTTGCCATGTGTTCCAGCAGAGAGTCTACCACAGATGTGGCAGACAGTCTGCCAGAGAGGCTTAATTCGGCGTCGGCGCCGAGGCCTGTTCGACGACATAGTAGGGCATGCCGATGCGATCCGGCACCAGCTTCAGGCCCAGCTTCGTTTGCAGATCGTGAAACAGGTTGGGGAATTGCAATCGGCCGGAGTCGCCGGACGGAGCCTCGAACTCCGTTTCGAGCCGGATCTTGTACCGGCCCGTGAGATTGGTGCGATCCACCACCAAGCGGTCCAAGGTCCACCTGCCGCCGAACAATCCGTTGAGTGCGTTGACCAGGGCCGTCACCGAAGTGAACGTTTTCACCATTGTGCCTGGATTCGCGGACTCATCGCGCGTAGACTCGCCCGGCTTCAACTCGTGGAACTTCGGACCGCCGGACGCCACCTCCAAGCCGTAGGCCGGCATGTCCCGCGACTCCTGGCGGAGCTTGAGTCCAAACCGGTTGGCCAGCACGCCGCGCAACATCACCATCATCTGCTTCGGGGAGGCGGGTGCGGAGGTGACGGCATCAATGGAGTAGAGGTTGGCCTTACACCAATCGGGCTCGCCGGAGAGCTGCCTCTCGGAAATGCCGTACGCCCTGATGACGAATCGGTGCACCGAGCCGGTCATGGTGAGACGTTTTGGATCGGAGTGTTCGGTTGAGTCTTCACCCTGGACATCGCGTTCGAGCAGTTTCACGGACACCGCGTCGAATTCCGGTGGAGCAGAGGCTGATTGCGGCTGGGCAATCAGTCTGAGGGGTGACAAGGTGAGAATCAGCAGCGCCGCGGCGGCACACACGAGCGACACCTGGAGCGCTCCCGCACGGCCGCGCCGCTGCCGGATATCGAGCACCGCGCCGACGCGCGTGCTCAAGTCGGCGCGGTTGGCCATTGCCAGAAGCGGCGATTTCATCGCCAGCCGCCGGGCGAGCCCGACCAGTTGCTCGGCGTACGCGGTCGCTTCCGAGCGGCCGAGCACCGCGTCGTCGCAGGAGCGTTCCGCTTCGAGCGCAAACTGACGCCAGGCCATCCAGACCAACGGGTGAAACCAATATACGGCACACACGGCCCGGGCGAACCATTGGCTCACCCAATCGCCGCGCCGCACGTGCTCCAACTCATGGACGATGGCCCGGTTGAGGTCCTCCACCCCCCAGGTCTGCGCGTCCGGAGAGAGCACGATGGCGGGATGCAGGAGGCCGCAGGTCATCGGTCCCGGCAGCGCGTCGTGCAGCAGCACTTCGACACGCCGGTGAATGCCGGCGTCCGGTGCCAGCCCATCGGCGAGCAACTGACCATGCGGCCATGGACTACCGGAGCGGCGCAACGCACGCACCTGCCACAGGCCCGTGAGCAGCGGCAGCAGAGAGATGGCCGCGCCCGCAAGCCATGCGGCGATCCACAACACAGCCAGCGATGGCCTTGAGGGCCGGGGGATCGCGGACTTCGCCGGAGTTGCTCCATTTGCCGCCGGGAAAAGCGCAGTCGCGTCGATTGCACCGACGAGAGAAGGCGATGCAGCGCGATCCCGCACCGCGATGCGCACCGGCGGCGCGACGATCGAGGCAACGGGCAGCACCAGGAGTACACCGAACGCCGCCGCCAGCAGGGCGTGGCGCTCCGCCGCACGGCGCCTGCGCGCCAGCCAGGCGCCGGCAAGAGCCATGGCCGTCGTGACCGTGACTTTGACGACAACCGACGCGGCCAGCGAAGTACCGATCTCGGGCATCATGGCTGCTTCTTCCTTTCCTTGCGAACGCGGTCGATCTCTGCGGTGAGTGCGTCGAGTTCGTCGTCCGTCCACGGCGCTTCGGCAACCAGAGAGGTCATCATCTGCCGCAGCGAGCCGCCGAAGAACGTCTGCAGGTACTGCTGCAACGCCGTCCGCTTGGCGGTGGCCGGCGAGATGGTGGCGGAGTAGATATAGCGGAGCCCATCCTGCTGGTGTTTCAGGAGGCCCTTCTTTTCGAGCCGGGCGAGCATGACGCGAACGGAGGAATCGCCGGGCGGGTTCGTCAGGCGCTCGCGGATGTCTTCCGCCGACGCGCGATTGCCTAGCGCAAAGAGGGCATTCATGATTTCCCGTTCGCGGCGCGTCAGCTTTTCATTAATCGCTTTGGCCATGGTTAAGTATGCGACACTTGTCACATATTACTAGCGACAAATGTCGCATGTCAAGGCCTGATCCGCTGACGCGTGAGCATGATATAATTCCGGGGATTCCGATGCGAGCCTTCACCGCCGCCGTAGTAATTCTGATCCCGAGGCTCGCGTGCGGCGTGACCCCGATCCGGGCTGGCGCCTTGATTGAATACAAAGCCAATTCCTTTGACCTGGACGGAAAACGGCTGCGCTTCGCACCGGAAGGTACCAAAGGTTATTCAGTGCGGACCGATGCCTCAGACGGCCTGCTGGAGCGAGGCGCGGAGGTCAGAGTTCCGCCGGGCGCAAGCGGCAGGCTTGGTTCACGGCCGATACAACTGGCATGTCCGTTTCCGTTTGCCGGAAAGAACTGGAACGAGGTTCACCTCAACACGACCGGCAATTTGACCTTCGGCGCGCCGGAGACCGAGCTCTATCCGGAGCGCGATACCTGGCCTGGGGGGACCATGCGCTTCGTGGCGGCAGCGATCGACAGCCGATCCGGCAGCGATCGACAGCCGATCGCTAGCTGGGCGCGAACTCATGATCGCGCCGCTGTGGGGCCTGTATTCGTACGATGCCAGCAAGATCTACGTCAACTCGTCTGCCCATGAGCTGGTGGTTACCTGGGATGCCGTACGGTATCAATACCCGAATGAAGGCTACGCTCCCCTGGGCCACAACATATTTCAAGCCAGGCTCACACCGGATGGCGCAATTGAATTCCGCTATCACGGGATTGCCGAGAAAGACGGAATCGTGGGGGTGTTCAGCGGGCAGCCGTTCGGAGGGAAGCTCCTGGATAGCGCTGCCAATCGGGCTGTAGGAAAGGGGCCCGGCCCGCAGGTTCTCTCGGCCAAGGTGGAAGACGCCGGAACGGCACTGCACTTCGCTCTTGCGCTGAGTGCTCCTCCGCCAGCCAAGACGTCCGATGACGCAGTCGCCTACCTTGTCGTGGTTCCAGTCGGCGATGAACTGTGCAAGGCCGGCCTGCGCGTGGATGCGGCGGGCCAATCGGCAATCAACGAGTGTCCCGGTTATGCGTACGCGGCAGCTTCGGGCAGTGCGATCGAAGTCTACGTTTCGAAACTGGGCCTGGGTCGTCTCAAGCAGTTCACCTGGGCTGCCGCGGCAATAGCGGACAACGAGACATCGATTTCAACAGCCACGGGCGCGCTGGGGCGGCGGAAAGTGAAGTTGGAGAATGCATCGCAAGCCGGAGTAGATCTCTCGGCCTCGACCGGCATTTTGGGCGGAAACATCTACGAGGTATTCCACTACCCGTTCGTCCCGAAAGATCCCGGGCCCGCGCTTAGGGCCATCTATCGCAAGGTCCCTCCCCAGGACGACCTCGCCATCATCTTCACCGATTTCCGGATTGACGACCTGCACAACCACAGCGGCGGCATACCGGCTGCGAATGTGCGGGTCGAAGGGATCGGCAGCGATTCGGCGGAGGCCGCGGATGGAAAAGCCGAATATGGATCGAGGGTTCTTCAGCAGGCCGCCGGGCCGGTCTATCTGGGTCCCCGTTTTCAGGAAGCGCCGCGCGATGATGAGGGGCGCAACTACCGGAACTACGCCTTCGCCGTCGGCTGGATGGCGCACGAACTGACTCATCGCTGGAGCGCCTTTCTGCGCTCNNAAGCGATTGGCTGCACACTCCGTCCGTTTCGCCGGTATGGCAGCTCTTCACGGATGTGCCGTATCCGGAATCGTCGAACATGGGCGGCTACCTGTTCGAAGCCCGGGCGGACGGTTCCTTCCTGCGGCGTCACGCTCCATGGCCCTCGCCGCTGGGCCTCTCGGCGCTCGATTTATATGTGATGGGGCTGATCGCGCCTGAGGAGGTGCCGGAAACGTTCCTGCTCACTAATCCCAAGGATCTGGGCGGGAACATCGTCAGGGGCGATAAAACACCCATTCGCATCGCGGATATTCTTTCGGCAAACGGTCCGCGAAAGCCGCCGGCGGCAGCTTCGCAGCGGGAATTCAAACTGGGAATCTATCTGCTGTACGAGGGGAACGCACCGCTCCCGGACAAACTGGCACAAGCGCGCGCCATGGAGACGAAGCTCATCGAGTATTTCACCGTCGCGACGGGCGGCCGGCTGAAGCTGGTTACTACACGCCTGGCACGTTGAGTACGCTCGCCCTGGCGCCGGGGAGTACACTCAAAGGCGAAGGGGGCGCCTATGACGGACAAGCCTCGACTGATTGATGTGGACGCGGCGAGCTTCGAAGGGCTGCCCTGCTGCGGAATCAAATCCCCCACTCACCCTGGACGCCAGCAGAAATTCTGCTGGCTGCAAGCGAATGCCAAATTCGGCTTGCGGGCAAAAGCACTTCTGGCCCCGGATGGCCAACCGGGCGGCTACATTGAATACCTTCCGGGCGAGTTCGCGTGGCGCGGTGTGGATGCCCGCGGCTACATGTTTATCCATTGCGTTTGGATCTATTCCAGACAGCATCAGCGAAAAGGCTGGGGCAGCGTCATGATCGAAGCCTGTCTGGACGATGCGAAAAAGGCGGGCATGAACGGCGCTGCTGTTATGGTTCGGGATGGTCCGTGGCTCGCCGGTGGCCGGCTATTCCTGGCCAACGGATTCGAACCTGTCGATACCGCGCCACCGGACTACCAATTGCTCGTTCGGAAGTTCAGTCGTGCCGCCGCCAACCCGGCGTTCCAGAAGGGCTGGGATGAGAAAGTCGCGCGATACGGAAAAGGCCTGACCATCATCCGCTCCGGCCAGTGCCCACACATCGCCAAATTCGCGTCGGAAATCGCCCAGACGGCAGCGGAGGAATATCAGATCAAGCCCAAGGTTGTCGAAATCGAGTCGTGGCGCGATGCCCAGAATGCACCGACTCCGTACGCGATTTTTGCCGTGATCTACAACGGCAAAGTGGTGGCCGATCACCAGATCAGTCGCACGCGGTTCCGCAATATCATGAACAAGCTGAGGGTATAGCAGCAGGTCATAGAGCAGGCTTCGAGCATCTGGGCAATGGCTTACCTTGCGAGTGAAGAAGCATGGGCAAACGCCTCACCCGCCCGCATGAAAATTCGTTAGCAGAGTGGGACAGACGATCGTTTTTTTGTCGTCTGTCTTCTTCAGGCTATGCGGGCATTTTCGAGAGAGGAACTGGCGGTTTCTCAGTCACCGACATTGTTGTCAGTCGGCTCATGAGGCGAAGCCTCACCCGTTGGGCAATGGCGGGAATGGGACGTTGACCATCTCCAATCAAGGCCTGGTCCTGGCCGGTTCGCTGGATCTCGGAGTGCAAGTCGGGGCCCTCGGCCAAGTCACGTTGCAGGATAGCACCAGCCAGTTGACGGTAAGCGGCCAGCTCACGGTAGCCGACGCCGTGCTGGGCGCTGTCGGACTGTTGGTGTTCGTGTGGCGCAGACGACGCTCAGGACTCTTATCGCGCGCCAAAAAATGATCTTGACTTAGGGCCAGCTTCATCGAAGAATGGAAAACCAGGATTGAAAGCGATGCTGGTTTCGCGGTTCGTCAAGGTCACCCTGGGGTTTGTTCCCACTCTTTGCGCGGCGAACACCATCAGGACAACATTCGCGCGTTTGGCAGGTTGGGCATGATCGACGACAGCGATCCGTATCCAACCGGCAGCATCCCGACGGCCGCGCCAAAGACAATCGGGCATTTCACGCGCAGCCTATGCCGGTCCCAGCGCGCTCTGTGTCGAAACTCCCGCGCGCGCGACTTTCCATACCTTTGCGGGTTGGAATTACGGATCATGAAATTCTCCCAGAGCTGGATTGTTGGGTTTCTTTGCGTGGCTTGTTTTCCGGCCGGCGCCCAGACTACAGCCACAATCGACATCGACACCACTTCCACCACTCCCATCACTCCGGGATTTTCCGGCGTCAGCGACGACCTCGGCTTCCCGGTGGAATACTGGGACTATCGCTTCAACGCCCTGGCCGCGCAAGTGGGCTATGGATGGGTGCGCTTCCCGGGTGGCGCCAGCAGCGACATATACAATTGGCAGACTGGCGAGGATGTGGCCGCGTGGTTCGCCGAATTTGCCGGCAACACGGCCGGTCCACAAGAGACGGTAATCGCGCTGGTGGCAGGGAGGGGAGGCGCGAGGTTGATCGATGCCGCGAACCGCGCCAATTTTCTGGGCGCCTCTCTCATCGTATGCGCCAACGGATTCACGGACACGGTGCAATCCATCGGACAACTGGGATTCACGGACACGGTGCAATCCATCGGACAACTGGCGGCTTACGTCAAGGCCAACCAGATCCCCGTGGCGGCCTGGGAGTTGTCCAACGAGCCGTATCTCTTTCCCGATTTTTTTGCCGATGCCACTACCTATCTGGACAAGATGAAGCCGTACCGGGATGCGATCAAGGCCGTGGATCCGAACGCGACTGTCGCCATCTTTATCCGCGATCCGGGTGGGGCCACAGCCGTGCAGAACTCGTGGGATGCGGCGGTGGCCGCCTATCCCAATAAGTACTGGGACGCCATCACATTTCACCACTATCCTCCGCAGAGTACCGGCAGCTTCGCTCAATGGATGGCGGACGAGAGCGCGGTGTTGGCGACCAAGACCAATACTCTGGTTACCGGTCAATTGACGCCGATCGGTCCGCCCGGCGTCAAATTCCTGAACACCGAGTTCGATCCCTCCATACCCAACGACTCCAACACGGGAGCCGTTTCGATTACCGATGGCACACTGTGGGGCGGCATCTACGCCGCGGAGTTTACCATGCGGATGTCCACCGTGCCTTCGGTGCTGCATGTGGGACCGAACGAGATTACGAACTTCGCCGGCGTGTTCGCCAATAACGGCCACCAGGCCGAGGTGACAGACGCGGCCAACGCCGGCAACACCATCGACACGCTATCCCTGAACTTCGGTTTTTACATCGGGGCACAGGCAATGGGTCAGGGCGTGTTGAACGGCGTGATCAACCGCGCGATGCAGGCGAACAAGACGACGGTGACCGGCGGCGCGGCCGTGCCGGCGACGGGCATCACCGCGGGCATTCCGGCACTGTACGGGGTGAGCTATACGAATGCCGCGGGAGGAATTTCCGTAGTGATCACGAATAAGAGCGCAGCCGCTCAGCAGGCGACGATTCGCGTGAACGGCGCGGCGGCGACGGGAACATTTCCGCTCCAGTTCGTCACGGGAAGCGATCCGAGCGCCGCGAATTCGGCGGCGAACCCGAACGCGGTGACGATTCACACCGGCAGTTCCAGCAATCCGGTAATGGTGCCACCCTACAGCGTCTTGCGGGCCGATGTAACAACTCCTCCCGTCGCGACGTTCGTCAACTCGGCCAGTTTCCAGCCCGGCGCGATGGCGCCCCAGCAACTGATCACGGCGTTCGGCTCGGGTTTCGCTTCCCAAGTAATCACCGCGGCAACACAGCCTCTGCCCACGACACTCGGCGACACCAGCATTACCATCACGGATAGCGCGGGTGTAGCGCGAGCGGCCGCCTTGAATTATGTATCGCCGGGACAAGCCAGTTTTCTGATCCCGGCCGGAGTTGCATCCGGCGCGGCATCGGTGAAAGTGGCGCGCAGCGGCACCACGGTTTTAACGGGGCAGCTCACTGTGACGTCCGTATCGCCCGGTCTGTACTCAGCGAACGGCAATGGCGCGGGGACCGCCGCGGCGGCCTACGTGCGGGCGTCGGCACCTGCCGCAGGGGCATTTGTGTTCAACTGCCAGCCGCGCAATGCGCTCAGTTGTCTCTCGACTCCGATCTCGCTCGGAGCCGCTACCGATACGATCTACGTGACACTGTACGGAACGGGTGTTCGCGGCGCGCAAAAAGTACAAGCATTCGTGGCGGGGCAATCCGTTCCGGTGCTCTACTCCGGCGCACAAGGGCAATATCAGGGCCTCGATCAGATCAATATCACACTTCCCGCCAGCCTCGCGGGGACGGGGGAAGCGAGTGTATACATCGTCGCCGATGGGAAGACTTCCAACATGACGACCATCAACATTCAGTAAATGGTTGGGATAGACTAACAGGCATGTTACGGCCTGTCACTTACGCTTCCCTGGTTCTGCTGGCGGCGATTTTCGGCCGTCCCGCTCACTCGCAATGCGCTGTTACACCNNGCCGACGGCGGAACGCAAAGCGGCCCAGAAGAAAGTGCTCGATGAGGCGCTCGCCGCGCATCCCACCAGCGTCTTCCTGCTCGACCGGCAGCGCGACTGGTTCGACGACAACACGTCGGCGGGACGCGAGGCGGCTCTGGCATATTTCGCCGCGCTGCACGAGAAGCTCCCGGATGACCCCGTGGTCACCGCGGAATACGCCGATGTGCTGCGCTACAAAGATGCCGAAGGGGCGATGAAACTGCTTGAAGCCTCGGAAAAGGCATACCCCGATGAGCCGTGGACCCACTACAAGCTGCTCTCCGTCTACCAGTCCGGGAAGACCCGCAATCAGCCGCGCCTCGTGGAAGAGGTGGAGGCTTACCTCCACGCCTGTCCTTCCCCAAACAACGCGTTCGCCTATCGCCTGATGATCGCGAACGGTACGCCCGAGCAGATCGCGCGCCATGCAGTTTTGTTGCGCACCCGTCTGGAGGGCGAATCGGGCGACCCGAATCAGACGCTCTGGAGCGCGCTGTGGGACCTGGAATTCAAGGCCGCGCCCCCAACCGAGCATCCCGCCGTGCGCGCGCGCATCGGCAAGGACCTGGCGCGGTTCGAAGCCCTGCCGGACCCCGGCAAAGTGACCTGGCTGACGTTTCTCCGTCAGGGTTACGCGTTGATTGGCGATCAAACCGCGGCCAGCCGCTTGGATGCGCGCGTGGTCGAGCGCTTTCCGAATTCCCGCGAAGCCGAGCACGTGGTCACCGATGCCTGGGGTAAAGAGCATACGATGCCGCGCGGCGCCGATCATGCCACTATGCAGGCGTGGAATCGCGCCAGCGCCGCCGCCGCGCACGATTGGTATGCGCGATGGCACAACGTGCTGTGGTTGATGCAGGAGTTCAGTGCCAAGGCCGATCTGGATGACACCAAGCCTGAAGAATTGCTCGGGCTGGCGCGTGAGTACGTCAAGGTATATCAGGGCAACCCTAACTTTTACGGGGCCAGCGCCGTGGAGTTTCAGGTGGCCGACGCCCTGATCAAAAAGAAGGCTCTGCCGCCCGAGATCCCGGCATGGCTGGACGAGGGTTTTCGCCGCGAGAACAACCGCCCCAGCCGTCTGCTGGGAACGACCCGAGACGATCTTACCGATGAGATGAAAGCGCGCGGCGACCGGCAGGTGGCCTTCATGCGCATGGAGCGCGCGCGCATTCTGCTGGACTATTACGACGCGCTCGGCCAGCCGGCGAAATCGCGCGGGGTGGAAGACCAGATCGCGGGCCTCAATCCCGAGGACCGGTTTAAACCGGAATTATATGAAGTGCGTGCCCACGCCGCGGCCATGGATAACCGCAAGCTCGACGCCCTTATGTTCTACCGCGCGGCGCGCGATCTGGGCGGTATGCCAGGCCGCGCCGGCGCCAACGATGTCAAGGAACTCGATGGGAAAATCGAGAAGCTTTATGCGGAACTCGGTGGCACGCCAGCCACCATGAGCTTGTTCACGGGCAAGACCAAGTTCGAGCCGCTTTCCGCCATCAGTTGGGAAGCGCCAAAGAACCCGATTCCCGCATTCAATCTGCCCGATCTCGGCGGCAAGACATGGAAGCTTGCAGAGCTCAATGGTAAGGCGACGCTGATCAACATCTGGGCCACCTGGTGCGGCCCGTGCCGGCAGGAGCACCCGGAGTTCCAGAAGCTTTACGAGAAGCTCAAGGACAACAAAGACGTCACCGTGCTCAGCATTACCGTCGACACGGAAGCCGGATTGGTGGCGCCCTATATGGCGGAGTACAAGTACACGTTTCCGGTCTTGTTCGGAACCGAGGTGGTGAAGGCGGTCATGGGTGAGGATGGGTTCGGCATTCCGGAGAATTGGTTCATCACGCCCGCCGGCAAACTCGAGACGATTCAGCTCGGTTATGGCGGCGATCCGAACTGGCAGAACATCACATCACGGGCAAGCTGCAAGAGCTGACGAAGCAAAAATGAGTGTGACGAACGACGCGCAGGAAGACACGGTCGAAAAACCGGGGCCAGGGGTCGGGGGTCAGGGGCCGGGGCTGTGCAACGGCGCGCTTCGCTCGCCGCACCGGCGGCAAGACCG
>OKRF01000055.1:0-2067 GCA_900290315.1 Candidatus Sulfopaludibacter sp. SbA3
GAAGAGCGACCGGCAACCCCCCGCCGAAAAGAAGGGTGCCCGTAGAAAGAAGACCGTACCCGCCACGGTGTAAACCACCGATATTCGAGGAAACTTTCCGTTGAACGCACGCCAAAAACGCATGTTCGAAGAGGCCCGGAAGCGCAATCCGGATCTCAAAATGCCCGCGAGTGAGCCCCCCACCGAATGGACCGAAGCCGATCTGGCCTTGATCAAGCAGGGAGTCGGCGACAAATCGAGCCGGCCCTCTTCAGCCTCGGGCGAAACCGGTGAAACCGGCAGCGAAGCGCCTTCCGGCGAGCAGACCGGAAGCGTGGTCACCTATTTCGAAGCCAAAGGCTTTGGCTTCCTGCGGCCCGATGATGGCGGAAGGGATATCTTCTTCCACGTATCGCGCCTGGTGGAGGGTCTGGCCACCGATCTGCGGCCCGGCACGAAGGTCATCTACGAGCTGGGCATGGACCGCACCGGAAAAATGGCGGCCAGCAGCATCCGAATCGCGCCGCCCGCATAGTCCGGCGCGGCATCGGCTATAATAAGGAAATCGCATAAGCGTCCCGCCTCTTCAAAAGCCGGGGCAGTGTGTTCTCATGTTCGACAACCTATCGGAAAAACTGCAGCGGGTTTTTAAGAACCTGCGCGGCGAAGGCAAACTTTCGGCCGAGAATATGGAGGGCGCCCTCCGCGAAATTCGCGTGGCCCTGCTCGAGGCCGACGTCAATTTCAAGGTTGTCAAACAGCTCATCGAAGCCATCAAGGTGAAGGCCATGGGAGAGGAAGTGCTTTCCGCCCTTTCTCCCTCCCAGCAGGTCATCAAGATTGTCCACGAAGAGCTCATCAAGATTCTCGGGTCGCACGAATCCCGGCTGCGCTTCGCCAACGAACCGCCCAGCGTATTCCTCATTGTGGGCTTGCAGGGCTCCGGTAAGACCACATCCACCGGTAAACTGGCGCGCTGGCTTTCCAGGAACGGCCATCGCCCCATGCTGGTCTCCGTGGACGTCTACCGTCCCGCCGCCCGCGAGCAACTACGCGTGGTGGCCCGCGATGTAGGCCAGCCCATTTACGAAGGCACCGCCGAAGAAAAGCAGCCGCTGGAACTCACCAAATCGGCGCGCCGCGAAGCCGTCAACAACGGCCGCGATGTACTCCTGGTGGATACCGCCGGGCGCCTGCACATCGACGACGATCTGATGACCGAACTGCAGCAGTTGAAAGAGCAACTCAACCCGGTGGAGATCCTGTTCGTGGCTGACGCCATGACCGGGCAGGACGCCGTCAAATCGGCCGACGAGTTCCACAAGCGCCTCGGCATCACCGGCATCATCCTCACCAAGATGGATGGCGATGCCCGCGGCGGCGCGGCGCTCTCGATTCGCCACGTGACCGGCCAGCCACTCAAGTTCGTCGGTATCGGCGAAAAGCTGGACGCGCTCGAGCCGTTCCACCCGGACCGGGCCGCCAATCGCATTTTGGGAATGGGCGACATTCTGTCGTTCATTGAGAAAGCCAGCGAACAGATCGACCAGAAGAAGGCTGTGGAGATGCAGCGCAAGCTCATCGACAACGACTTCACCTTGGAAGATTTCCGTGACCAGTTGAAATCCATTCGCAAGCTGGGCTCCCTCAGTTCCCTGCTCGATATGATGCCCAAGGTGGGCATGCTGAAAGACTTGAAAGACGCCAAGGTGGATGAGAAGGAGATTGGCCGCGTGGTGGCCATCATCGATTCCATGACGCCCCGGGAACGGGCCAATCACATGATCATCAACGGCACCCGCCGCCGGCGCATCGCCCGCGGCAGCGGTACCAGTGTGCAGGATGTGAACCAGTTGTTGAAGCAGTATGCCGAGGCCCGGAAGGTGATGAAGAGTCTCTCCGGCGGCTTCATGGGCAAAAAACTAGGGAAGATGAAGTTGCCCGCCGGATTTCCCTTCGATTTCCCCGGCATGGGCAGATAGATTACATTGGAATTTGGAGTATAGATGCTGATGATTCGCCTGGCGCGGTTTGGCGCCAAAAAGAAGCCGTTCTATCGCGTTGTCGTGATTGAAAAAGAGCGCGCCC
>OKRF01000055.1:2077-11455 GCA_900290315.1 Candidatus Sulfopaludibacter sp. SbA3
GGTTTGGCGCCAAAAAGAAGCCGTTCTATCGCGTTGTCGTGATTGAAAAAGAGCGCGCCCGCAATGGCCGCAACCTGGAAGTCCTGGGACACTACAACCCGCTGACCAAGCCGGCCAAGGTGTTGCTCAAGCACGATCGCCTGGATTATTGGGTCAAAAACGGCGCCTAGTTGTCGGACACCGTGCAGCGCCTGGTCAAGAACAATCCCGCCGAGCAACCCCAGCCAGCGGTCTGAAGCGACACGGAAGTCGCCGCTAAATGTAAGGAAGGTAACGGCTAGACTTCGTTTTGTACGTGATTTTGCGTATTTAACCTCCGTGGTTCGCTACCATGAGCTTGTAGGAGGCGGGGTGAATGAAACAGTTGATTGAAGATATTGCCAAAGCTCTGGTTGACATCCCGGAGGAAGTTTCGGTCCGAGTGGTGGAAGGCGAGCAGGTCACCGTCCTGGAGCTGAAAGTCGCGCCCAGCGATCTGGGAAAGGTGATCGGCAAGCAGGGACGCACCGCGCGTTCCATCCGTACCATCCTCGGAGCGGCCGGAATGAAACTCAACCGCCGATTCACGTTGGAAATTCTCGAGTGAACCTGCCAGAGGCCGGGTGGATCACCATTGCCGTTCTGGGTAAGACCAGGGGCAACCGGGGTGAAATCACGGCCTTCTCATTGAGCGATAAACCGGAGCGTTTCCAGGCTCTAAGTGAAGTTTTTCTGTTCGGCTCCGGTCAGCCTTGCGAAGTGGAATCCACCTGGTTTCACATGGGGACGCTGATTTTCAAGTTCCGCGGCGTGGATACGATCTCGCAGGCCGAACTGCTAGCCGGCGCGGAAGTGCGCGTGCCGGCCAACCAGCGCGCTCCCCTGGAAGAGAACGAGTTCTTTCAGGCGGACCTGGTGGGCTGCGAAGTCTTCGATACCCGGAACGGCGAGCGCCTCGGAAGCGTCACCGGTTGGGAGGATGGCGGCGGTCATGGACTCCTGGTAGTGAACGGCTCTCTGCTGATCCCGTTCGCCCGTTCCATCTGCAAAGAGATCGATCCGGCCGCACGGCGGATCGCGGTAGAATTGCCCGAAGGCTTAAAGGACTTGAACCAGACGTGATTTTCCATGTGCTCACGATCTTCCCGGAATTCTTCGAGGGACCGTTCGCCCATGGCGTAGTGAAGCGCGGCAAAGATGCGGGATTGCTCGATATCCGCATCCATAACCTCCGGAATGGACCAGCGACCGCCACAAAACGGTGGACGACCGGCCCTTCGGCGGCGGTGAAGGCATGGTCCTGAAGCCCGAACCGCTATTCGCCGCGGTGGAATCGATCTGGCCGGAACGGCAACCGGAGCGCAAGGTGGTGCTGCTTTCGGCTTCGGGGCGTTCGTTTGATCAGGCAGTGGCTAACTCCTACACCAGGGAGGCCGAACTGCTCCTGATTTGTGGCCGCTACGAGGGAGTGGATGAACGGGTGGCCGAGCACCTGGCGGACGATGAGATTTCGATTGGGAACTACGTACTGAGCGGCGGCGAACTGGCTGCGGCGGTCGTGATCGATACCGTGGCGAGGCTGATCCCCGGAGTCCTGGGCAACGAAACCTCCGCCGCCTTCGATTCGTTTCAGGATACCGGTCACGGCGAAGGGTTGCTCGACTGCCCGCACTGGACCCGGCCGGCGGAGTTCCGCGGCTGGAAGGTTCCGGAAGTGCTGCTCAACGGAAATCACGAGGAAATTCGCCGGTTTCGCAAGAAGCTGGCGCGTGAAAAAACGGCCCGTTGGAGGCCCGATCTGTTGGTGTAAGATAAAGAATTAAGGAAATTTTCATGCAGAATGCGTTGCTGACGAAGTTTATTAACAAGAACAAGCGGGCCGATGTTCCCGAGTTCCGGCCCGGCGATACCATCCGGGTTCACGTGAAGATTAAAGAAGGCGACAAAGAGCGCCTTCAGGCTTTTGAAGGAGTTTTGATCGCGCGCAATAATACCGGGCTCGGCGAAAGTATTACCGTTCGAAAGGTCAGCTTCGGCCACGGGGTCGAGCGCATTTTCCCGATTCATGCCAAGGTTGTTGACCACATCGACGTGGTGCGCACCGGCCGGGTTCGCCGCGCCAAGCTGTACTACCTTCGCGGTTTGAAGGGCAAGGCTGCGCGTCTCAAGGAACGCGGATAACCACTCGCGATTTCTCCATGCGACCCGAGTCCGCGGGTAGCAAATTCCGATGTGAGGCAAGGTTCGAACGAGAGTTGCGTGCCCGCGGATTTCACGCCGTTGCCGGCGTGGATGAAGTGGGCCGGGGCGCCCTGTTCGGCCCGGTGGTAGCGGCTGCCGTGATCCTCTCCCCGGATCGCCCCATGCGCGGACTCAACGACAGCAAGTTGCTGGAGGCGGAGCGGCGCGAGGTGCTCGCCGAACGCATTCGCGAGCGGGCCGTCGCTTGGGCCATTGCTGCCGTGGACGCGGCCACCATCGACTGCATCAACATCTACCAGGCTTCCCGCCAGGCCATGCGGATGGCGGTGACCAAGCTCACGCCGGCGCCGGACTACCTCTTGGTGGATGCGGTTTCCATCGAGCTTCCCCTGCCCCAGCGGCCGCTCATCAAAGGCGACATGCGCTGCCACGCCATCGCCGCGGCATCCATCATCGCCAAGGTGTACCGCGACGCCTGCATGCGCGTCTGGGACGAAGTGTTTCCGCAATACGGGCTCGCCTCTCACAAAGGCTATTCCACGCCCGGGCATTGCCAGGCCATAGCGCGCTTCGGGCCTACGCCGCTGCACCGCGTGAGTTTCGAACCGGTGCGTTCTCACTGCCTCTTCCCGATGGATTACAATCCCCAGATGGACCTGTTTGACGCGGCGGGCGCCGCATGATGCCGGCCGAGCCGGAACAGACCGGTCCGCCGCAAGTGGATAGCGCTCCGCCGCCGCGGGCCGCGCCGGAAGCCGCGCANNTGATCTTTCCCTGGACCGAGTCCTGGGACGTCAACTACTTCGCTAACTCCATCGCCCGCGTCCGCCAATACTGGGACAACATGTATCTGCGCGGCGCGGTCAGCGGGCTGGGAGTTATCAACATTTATATTTCGGCCGCAGAAGCACTCCGTCTGCGGCGATTCGCCAAGCGCTAGGATAGAGGCAGGAGTCTTTATGCGATTGGCAATCCTGGCACTGTCCGTTCCCATTCTCTGTAGTGCAACTGAAATTCCGCAAGGCAGTCACGTTGCCCTGAAGATGGTGAATTCGATCAGCACCCGAACCGCCAAGGAAGGCGATTACGTGTACATGCGCACGGCCACGCCCATCGCGGCGAACGGCGACATCGTGGTGCCCGAAGGCAGCTACGTGCAGGCCGTGGTGACCCACTCGCTGCGCAGCGGCCGGGTGAAGGGCAAAGCGGAACTGGCGATCCGCATCGAGACCCTGACGCTACCCAGCGGCAAGGTCGTGAAGATGAATCCGCATCTCGCCTCGGTGGATTCCGACGGCACCGATCAAAAGCTGAAGAAGGAAAATGAAATCCAGCAGGGGTCCAGCCATGGCGCGGACGCCGCGAAAGTGGCCGAAGTGGGTGGCGCGGGAGCCGCCCTTGGCGGGTTGGCCGATCGCAGTTGGACTGGCGCTGGCATCGGCGCGGGAGCAGGCGGCGCGGTGGGCCTCGCTACGGTGTTGCTGACCCGCGGGAGAGAAGTCGAACTCCGCCAGGGCAGCACCGTGGACGTAGTGTTCGATCGCCCTGTGCCGGTGGATTGAATAAAACCGCGGCCGCGGTACGACAGACGATCGTTTTGTGTCGTCTGTCAATTANNGTCTTGCCGCCGGTTGCACTGGCCGACCGGCGAGCGAAGCGAGCCGCACACAACCCCGGCCCCTGGCCCCCGGCCCTGGCCCCCGGCCCCTGTTTTCCGACCCTGTCTCCTACTTCTTCTCGAATTTTGCGTCCATCAGGATCCATACATTCGGATCCAGCATAATGGACGCGGGCTCTTTGGCCGCCGGAATCTCGAAGCTCTGCCGCTTTTGCGTCAGCTCAATCTTCTCGATTCTGGTCACGCCGTCGACAGTCACTGCCATCTCCAGTGGCAGGCGGAATGCGTCGCCCGGCTGTGTCTGAGATAGCTCGATGGCAATCCTGCCTGCGCTGTAATGCCAGGTGCCCTCCACGGTCGGCGATCCCGCGCGGTACAGCCACTGCCGGAAGAACCAGTCCAGGTCGGCGCCGGAAACTTCTTCCATTACCTTTTCGAAATCGGCGGTGGAGGCGTTGCTGTCGCGATAGCGGCGGTAATATTCCCGAATGCCCGCCCAAAACTGCGGTGTACCAATCTGCCCGCGCAGCATATGCAGCGACCATCCGCCCTTGTAATACACGATGCCATTGGGAATCCCTTTCCATGGCTTGTCCTGCACTACCGCTACGCCGGGCAGGCGTCTTTCGGTGTTGAAGATGTTGGTGCGATTGCGCCTCATCTGGTTGAGAAAAACGTCGCGGCCTTCGTAATGCTCCAAGGTGAGGGAAGCGAAGTAAGTGGCGAATCCCTCGCTCAGCCAAACGTCGTCCCAGTCCTTTTCGGTGACCGAATCGCCGAACCACTGGTGTGCCGTTTCGTGCGCCACCAGGCTCAATGCGGGCCGGCCATTGACCGAGTTCTGCCCGTAGAAGATGGCGCTGGCGTGCTCCATGCCGCCGCCATTGGCCGCGCCGTTCTGCACGCTGGCCAGCTTTTCATAAGGGTATGGACCCACGTGGTCGTTGTAAAACTCGATCGACTGCCGCATGGGTTCGTTGAAGGTCGCGATGCCGGCATCCCGATCCTTCGGAAAGATCCAGGTCTGGAGCGGCACGCCCGCGGCCCTGCCGAAATACAGCGACGCGAACTGCGCGACGCCGATATTATTCAGCCACGACGCGATGGGCACAGATTGTTTCCAGTGAGTCATGCGGCGGCCATCGCCCAGGTCGACCTCTTCCTGCAGAAGCCCGTTCGCCACCACCTGGTATCTGGAGGGTGCGGTGATCAGGAATTCGCTGGTGGCTTTGTCGTACGGGTGATCGATCATGGGCAGCCACTGGTGGGCCAGGTCGGGCCAGTTTTGGCTGAAAAAACAACGGTCGCCGTATTTGTTTTTGACGGCGCGCAGCCCATCGGCGGGAATCCCGTGATATTTCACCGTGTACTCGCGCAGGTCGCCCGCATTGGGCGCGGCGGGTAGCGCGATGGTGAGGCGATCGTCGCGGTGGGTGTAACGCAGGCCGGTTCCGCCGCTGGTGACGCTGTCCANNGATCGAATTCGCGGACGCCGTCCTTCACGAAGCGGAGCGTCACGGTTGTCTCGCCGGTGATGCTGTCGTTTTGGTCGCTCAGCGTGACGTGCATCGCGTAATGTTGCGCATCGATCCCCAACTGGCGCGGATAGCTATCGGCGAACGCCGTCCACGCCGCACACAACGCCAGCGCCCCAAGCCGGTAATCGATTTTCATCCCGCTCCCTACCCGGAAATGACAGACGACAAAAAACGATCGTCTGTCCTACTCGCACTATACTATCCATTCATGATACCGGTCTGGAAACTGAATGCCGCGCAGGTGCTGGGGCTGGCCTGCCTGGGGGTCTGGATGGGCGGCCGGCTGAAGCGCCTGGTGCCGCTGCTGGATCGCCTGAACGTGCCCGTGCCCATCGCCGGCGGCATGGTGTTCGCCCTGGTATCCCTGGCATTGCGCGGCCGCGTGGTGAATCTGGAGGCGGACACCACTCTGCGCGACCTGCTCATGGTGGCCTTCATGACCACCATCGGTCTCAGCGCCCGGCTGCAGCTTGTGCGCGCGGGCGGCCAGGGAGTGATCAAGCTTCTGGGTATCGCCACGTTCGGCGCGCTGCTGCAGAATCTGCTCGGCATGGGGCTCGCCAAGGCCATGGGGCTGGATGCGCGACTGGGAATTCTGGCCGGCTCGGTCGCGTTGGCCGGCGGGCCGGCGACCTCCGTGGCGTTCGGCGGTACGTTCGAAAAGCTAGGCGTACACGGCGCAGCGCAGCCCCGCCGGCCACCGCCGCTTCCACCTTGCCAGGGACCGTGGTGACCGTGGGAATCGCCATGGGACTGGGCAACCTGCTGAGCTTGCAGATGGAGCGGATGGGTCTGATTCTGCCGGCGTACATTGGAGCCATGATCGTGGCGGCAGTGATGCGCAACGTGGGCGACCGTTTCCACTGGCTGGACGTCGCGCAGAGCGATGTCGACCTGGTGGGCCGCATCGCGCTGTACTTGTTCATCGTAATGGCGCTGATCACGCTTCGTCTTTGGGAACTGGCTCACCTCGCGCTGCCGCTGGTGGCCATTCTGGCGGCGCAGGTGGCGCTGTGCTGGGGCATGTGCGTCACCATTGTGTATTGGGGCATGGGGAGGAACTACGAATCGGCGGTGACCTCCGCGGGCTTTTGCGGATTCATGCTGGGGATCACGGCGAACGCCGTTGCCTGCATGGAGGAACTGGTGGAGAAGTTCGGCGCAGCGCCGCAGTCCTTCCTGGTGGTGCCAGTAGTGGGCGCGTTTCTGATCGACTTCACCAACTCGATGATCATTACGGCGCTGGCGAATGTCACTGCCCGTTGGTAGCGCCCGCGTTACCCGATGATCTTCAACTTCCGTAGATACTCGTCGATCTCTGGCCGCACCAGGACGCCGCGATCGATTTCGGAGAGGCGCTTGCGTTCGCGCTCCATTTGCGCGGCAGCCAGCGCAGCCACCTCCGCGGCGTCCGCCAATGGGACCACGGTGACGCCGTCGCGATCGGCAACTACGATATCGCCCGGCCGCACGGCCACGCCTCCGCAGGCGATGATCGCGCCTACTTCGCCGGCGCCATCCTTATTGCAGCCGTTGGGACAGAGGCCGCGGGCGTAGACGGGCAGACCCAGCGCTTCGATGGCGCCGGCATCGCGCACGGTGCCGTCCAGGATCACGCCGCGCACTTCCAGCTTCACCGCGCTGGTGGCCAGCAGCTCGCCGAAACCGGAGTTGCCCGTGTTGCCCTGCGTGTTCATCACCACGATATCGCCAGGCTGTGCCAGCGAGAGGGCCTTGTGCAGCATGAGATTGTCGCCCGAGTGGCACCACACCGTGAGCGCCGGACCGAGGATGCGCGGCGAGGGCCAGATGGGATGGATGCCCGAATCCATCGCGCCGAGCCGCGACATGCAGTCAGCAATCTGCGCGGGCGAGGCTGCGCCGAATGCCGCCAGGAGAGCAGCGTCCGGACGCGGCCAGCAAGCGTGTACGCGAAAGCCGGGCTTACCGTTCATGGAGTGCCTCCGAAGCCGCGGAAACACCGGTGCCGGGGGCGATGGGCCAGTTCAGGGATTGCAAAGTTTCCTCCAGGTGATGCAGGTCGGTCAGGATATCGCCGGCGGTGCACCGTCCCATGGTGCCGATGCGAATCACCTTGCCCGCCAGTTTGTTGCGCGATCCGGCGATCACGGTACCGTGACGTTGGTAGAGGCCGCGCACGATTTCCTTGCCGGAAAGGCCCTCGGGCACTTGCAGGCACACCACCGTGGCCGAGAGATCGGGTGTCTGGGCGAAGGGCGGTAGCCCCAGTGCGGTGCATCCCGCTTGCAAGGCGTACGAGACACGGCGATGGCGCGTCAACACTTGTGTTAGGCCCTCTTCATGGATCATGCCGAGAGCCTCGTGCAGGCCGGCGACCAGCGCCACCGGGGTTGTGAAGGGCGTCTCCATTTTCTCTACTGACGCCTGCGCCTTGCGAAAGTCCCAATAGAAGCGCGGAAGGCCGCCAGGGCGCTGCACCACGCTCCAGGCCTTGGGACTCATGGAGACTACGCCCAGGCCGGGCGGGCATATCAGGCATTTCTGCGATGCCGAGACCAGGATGTCGACGCCCCACTCGTCCTGGCGCATTTCGATGCCGCCGAGGCCGCTCACCGAATCCACCACCAGGAGCGCCGGCGTGTCGCGCAGAACCGCGCCGATTCCCGCCAGGTCGGCGACCACACCCGTGGAGCTCTCGTTGTGCACCACCACCACGGCGCGATAATCGCCGGCCGCCACCCGCCGCTGCACCTCGGCGGGATCGGGAGCGCAGCCCCACGGAATATCCAGCGTGTCGACCTGGGCGCCAAAGGCTTTGGCGATCTCCACGAACCGCTCGCCGAACATGCCGTGGGTGGCAATCAGCAGCCGTTCGCCAGGCGCCAGGATGTTGATCAGGCCCGCTTCCATCATGCCGGTCCCGGAACTGGCGAAGAAGAAGATGCGATTGCGCGTGCCCATCACGGGTTGCAGCAGCTCTTCGCAGCGGCGCAGAATGGCCGTAAACTCGGGGCCGCGATGGCTCAGCATGGGGCGCGCCATGGCCTGCCGGACACGCTCGGGCACCGCGGTGGGACCAGGAAGGCGCAGTCGGTATTCGCTCACGAAATCACGTTAACACGGGATTTGGGGTGGGTTCGATCAGCGTCGCCTCGAGTTTACAATGGACGCATGAGAACGACTCTCACGATTGCACTCGCACTTGGGGCTGGGTACTTAGGCGGTCTCGCCTCCCATTATGGTCTCCCCACCTCGGTTTATGCACAGGCGCCAGCAGCGCCCACGGCTGAGATACGGGCCCAGAAGTTCGTATTAGTGGGCGCGAACGGCGTAGCTCGGGGCGTCTTCGGAATTGAGGCAAATGGGGCGCCCGTAGTAGAAATCGTAAGCGATAAGGGCCGTGTCTATACCACGCGCTGGTACCCCACGCGGTTCGATTTCCACGAACCACCAACGACGCCGCGACGGGTAACGCTGTTACCGTAGAAGCGGCCCTCGGTCGAAATCGTCCTTGTCGCGCATATAGTTGACCAGGCCCCCGGCGGAGATGATGGCGAGCATGATGGGAGGCAGTGGGTCGGCGGGAGTGCATTCGTTGGTGGATTCGTTGTAGACGGCCGCGGCGTCGAGCCTCAGGTGGTCGCCTTCAGCGATGCGGGAAGTGTCGCAGACCACCGGGAACAGGCCGTTATTGACGGCATTGCGATAGTAGGTGCGCGAAAAGCTGCGGGCCAGCACTGCGCGGATGCTGGCGCCCAGGACGGCGGTGACGGCCACTTCCATGGCCGAACCGCAACCGAAGTTGGCGCCCGCGACAATCCAGTCGCCGGGCGCGATGGTGGCCGCGAATGCGGGGTCGATCTCTTCGAACAGGTAGTGGCGCAGAAACTGCGGATCGAGACTTTCACGCTTGCGGCGCGAGGTGATGATGTAGTCGGTGTTGATGTGGTCGCCAAAGAGGCGGGCGCGGCCTTCGAGAGGGCTCACGATGCCAACTCGCGCGGGTCGGCAATGAAGCCGCGGACGGCAGCGGCGGCGCAGCTTGCGGGGGATGCCAGG
>OKRF01000275.1 GCA_900290315.1 Candidatus Sulfopaludibacter sp. SbA3
CAAAATCAGACTGTTTTGTTTTATTTCAACAACTTCACTTAATTTTGCAAGTGCCTCTTGTGAACGAGAAAAATGGGGCGCAACGCGGGGACGCGGAGAAGTGCAATCACCCTCGAGGCTTAGTTGGACGCAGTTTCTTCCTCGAATGGGATCTCATAATTTAGGGGTACGGATGGCTTTTGGAGTTGCGAATGTTGGGGGTGTCTGCTCAGCGGGAGTTTTGAGGGCGCAGAGGAGACCCAAGCGAGGTATGGTCGCGCCACTCGGAGGATGGCGCCGTCATGGGTCTTGAGCGTTGTCCGAGTGGAAGCGTGATGCGGACGAAGCCAAATACCGATAAACGCTGCGCGACTTTCGGGGAGGTAACTTCCCACACCGCCGTTTGAAATGTCAGCTAGGAGTATAGAAACCGGGTGGGGTTCCGCTTCGCACCGACACCGTGGCCGTATAATCGTCCTCATTTTGCCATAAACGCGACGCGAGCGGCTCGGCGCCTGCGCGGCTTACGGAACTTCTCGGCGATGTTTTTTGAGAAACTCACTCTTGCAGCGTCCCGCGCGATCATGATATTCTCCAAGGGCCCGCAACTGAGGAAAGGAGGTACGTCCGTTATGCGATGCGAACTCAACCCGCTTAATAAAGCGATGATCGGCGCGCTTCAGGATTGCCTGCTTTCCGCCCGTCCTCGTTAGGCCTAACCCTTTCAACCAAGTTCGGCGCCACAGCCGACGTGTGTCTTCTTAATGGACCTTTGGTCTTTTATTGGGCACAGTGCGGAGTCTATTTTAAAATATATGAATCCGCATATCTTCCAGCAACCGCCAGTTCTTGGAACTGACGAAATTCGCGCGATTCTCGTAAAACGCATTGATCAACAGAAGCAAGCAGTCGGCATTGTCGTTGGTGTCATCGAACCTGCCGGCCGCCGCGTCGTCGCCTATGGCAACCTCGCCAAAGGCGATCCACGCACGCTCGATGGAGATACGATCTTCGAAATTGGATCCATCTCCAAGGTCTTCACTTCTCTGGCATTGGCGGACATGGTGAGCCGCAGAGAGGTCACCCTCGACGATCCAGCGGCCAAGTATCTTCCCGAACATGTCAGGATGCCGGAGCGAAGTGGCAAGCCCATCACGCTGCTCGATCTTGCCACGCACAGCTCCGGACTCCCACCCGTTCCCAGCAACCTGAACGCCGGCTACAGCTTGGACAATTTGTACGAGTTCCTTTCCGGCTATGAGCTGCCGCGCGACCCCGGTTCCGAATTCGAATATTCGAACTTAGGCGCGGGACTCCTCGGCCACCTCCTCGCGTGCCGCGCGGGAACGGATTATGAGAGCTTGATCGGAACCCGTATCACGCGACCGCTCGGCATGCAGGACACGGGTATTACGCTTTCTTCCTCCATGAAGCAGCGCATGGCTACTGGTCACAACATGATGCTCGCGCCCACCGCCAACTGGGACCTTCCCACGCTTGCCGGTGCGGGCGCACTGCGCTCCTCCGCCAATGACATGTTGACTCTTCTCGAAGCATTCCTCGGCTACCAGGAAACGCCTCTCACACCCGCCATGAAAACTATGCTCGATGTTCGCCGTCCCGCGGGCCCGGCAAAGATCGGCTTGGCGTGGTTTCTTCTCGGGGAGAGCGCCTGGCATGAAGGAGGTACCGAAGGCTTCCGCTCATTCGCCGGATACGATCCGAAAGCGCGTACCGGGGTCGTCGTACTGTCCAATGCCTTTTCTCCCTCCGGTATCGATGACCTAGCCGGTCATATCTGGAACCCGAAGGTGCCGCTCGCCGATCCCGAGCCTCCAATGCAGCACACAGGTATTCCTATGGATCCCAGGCTCCTGGATCACTACACGGGGCGCTATCAATTGCCGGACCGCATTCTCGAAATCATGCGCAACGGAGACCGCCTCTTCGCACAGGTTACTTCGTTGGGCGGGAAGCCTTTCGCCGGGCCTATGTTTGAAATGTTTGCCGAAAGCGAGAGCACTTTCTCCGTGAAGGCGACTAGCGGACGGATCAGTTTTGAAACTGGCCCCGATGGTCGAGCCACGAGCCTAACTATGCACCGAGCTGACCGCGGGCCCTCGCCCGCGCCCCGCTTGACCTGATTCCCGCCTCCGCTCGGCCTGTCCGGAGACGATCAGTGTGAAATCGTCTCCTGGACTATCCTGGTACGTTCGGAAAAACGGCTCGTCCGCTGATTTGACGGCGTCGCGAGTCACCCGCGAAGAACGGCGTAGCGTTTACCAACGCCTCCGTCCGTATGTCCACCACTCGGAAAGAGGCCACCTTGAGCGGTCCCGCCGCACCTTGACACCTGAGCCTAGTTCACCGGACCACTCCGGCGCGCAAGCGATCGACTACGCGCTGCACCGCGGGGTTGGGACTGATTCTTAAGGCCGCCTCCAGATGTTCCAGTGCTTCCGCCATGCGGCCGTTCTGCTTCGCCAGAAGGACGCCCAGGTTGTAATGCGCCGTCGCCGAACCGGGCTGCAGTCGCAGGGTGGCCTCGTATTCGCTGATGGCTTCGGGGATGCGGCCGGCTTCCGCGAGAGTCACTGCCAGGTTGTAATGCGCCTCGGCGTAGGCGGGGTTGACTCGCAGAGCGGCCCGATACTCGGTGATCGCATCCGGCAATCGTCCGGGGATTTGTGCCAGCGTGTTGGCCAGGTTGTTGTGCGCTTTGGCAAAGTTTGGATCGGATTGCAGTGCGGCCTGATACATGGCGATCGCTTCCGGCAGGCGCCCGGGTATCTGCGCCAGAGCGCTTCCCAAGTTGTTGTGCGCCTCGGCGAGATGGGGATCGAGCCGCAGGGCTGCTTGATACTCGGCGATGGCATCCGGCAAGCGGCCCGGAGTTCGCAGTAGCAGGGTGCCCAGGTTGAGGTGGGCGGCCGCGAGATTGCGATGCGCCTGAGGGAAATCGGGCTTCACTCGCAAGGCTGCGGTGAACTCGGCGATGGCACCTGGCAGGTGGCCCGGCATTTGCGCCAAGGCGCTGCCCAGATTGTTGTGCGCTTCGGCGTAATCGGGCCAAATGCGTAGCGCGGCCTGGTAGTGCGCGATGGCATCGGGCAAGCCTCCCGGGATTTCTGACAGGGCGGACCCCAGGTTGTTGTGCGCCACGTAGTTTCCCTCAGTCACGGCGAGGGCGTGCTCGAAGAGCGACTCGCTGTTTCTCCAGTGCTGCACCTGCGCCCCGGCCACCACCGCGCAGGCCAGGCAGGCCGCCGCGGCCAACACGGCGGCTGGTCGACGGAGTAAGTCCGCCGCGCCCCAGGCCAACATGATAGTCAGGCCGGCCATGGGGACATACATGTACCGGTCAGCCCGCGCCTGCGCGCCGACCTGTACCAGGCCGATCACCGGCGCGAGGGTGACCAGATACCAGAGCCAGCCGACAGCGAGATACGGACGGGCCTTCCAGGAGCGCACCACCAGAAACGATATCCCTACAAGGACCGTCGCCGCGAGAGCTGATTGCCACGCTGGTATTTCTGGCGGATAAGGATAGAAGACTGCAAGGCGCGTGGGCCAGAACATTTTGGCAGCGTAGACTACGTACGAGACGAGCGCGTTTTCCACGCGCAGGCCCAGGGGATATTGGGCGAGCGCGCCGACTGCGCCGGAGTTCTGCTGCACAAGGTAAGTCGCGATGGCCGATCCGGCAGCCAGCGCGAAGAATGGAAGCTTTTCCCACAGCGCGAGGCGCCTGCGCAGCGGCCAGACGTCCAACAACAGCAGCAGGAGCGGCAGGGTGACGATCATGGGCTTGGCCATCAGCCCGAGACAGAACGGCAACAGCACCAGCAGGTAACGGGCGGTGGCGGGGCGCCGGGTGTAGCGCACATAGGCCCACAGGGTGAGGAACCAGAAGAAAGCACACAGGACGTCTTTCCGTTCGGCCACCCAGGCGACCGATTCGACGTGGAGCGGGTGCAGGGCGAACAGGAACGCGACGAAGGCGCTGGGCCAGCGGGCTCCGGTGGCTTGCTGGAGAAAGGCGAACAGGCATAGGGCGGCCAGCGCGTGGAAGAGCACGCTCGTGACATGGTGCGGGCCGCTCTGCATTCCAAAGAGCTGGACGTCCAACAGGTGCGAGAGGCGGGTGACGGGGAACCAGTTGGCGGATTCGCCGGAAGTGAATGCCCACCGTAGGCTGTCGCGCGTCAGGCCTTCGCGTGCATGATTGTCGCCAGAGACGAATTCCGGGTCATCAAAGTTGACGAAATCGAAATGCCGGACGGGAGCGTAGACAGCGAAGGTGGCCAGCAGCAGGGCCAGGGGGATCCACGCATCGGACTTCCTCATGATGCTTCAACCGGCGGCGCTGGCTTCGAGGCACGGCCAAGTGGTTCCGCGCATCACAAGTTCGGTGGGCAGGACCACTTCGGGCAGCGGCTCGCAGGGGGCTTTGGCTTTTTCGATGGCCATCCTTGCCAACTCCCGTCCCAATTCCAGAAAGGGATTATGGACGGTGGTCAATGGGGGATTGGTCACGCGGGAATCGGGGATATCGTCGAGGCCCACCAGAGAGCAGTCTTCGGGAACGCGCAGGCCGCCGCGCCGCAACTGTTCCCACACGCCGAGAGCGACGTGGTCGGAGGCGGCGAAGATGGCGGTAGGCCGGAGCCCCTGGCGCATGAGAGCTTGGGTCGACGTGAAGCCGTTGCGAAAGCTGTCCGAAGAGAGCCCCACGGTCTGCGCCATGGGTCTCAGGCCGGCTTCCGCCATGGCCGCCATGTATGCCTGGTAACGGTTGTGGAACCAGGGCTGCGAGATATCTCCGATGAAACAGATCTGCTTATGCCCGAGGCGCACCAGGTAGCGGACGGCTTGCATGGCGCCATCGCAATCGTCCGAGCGGACCTGGTCCACGCCATCGTGCGGGGCGGCGCCGATCAGGTTGTTGCGATACAGGACGTAGGGGACACCGGCGCGAACGGTGGCATCGATGAGGTTGGGATAATTCGTGCCAGCCAGAATCAGGCAATCGGCGATAGCATGTTCGCGCAGGAGAAGGGGCAGTTTCAGCTCGGCGGCGGGCGTTTCCGGCGCGTAGTCCAGCCGCTTGAACACCAGGAAATACCCTAGCTCCTCGCAGAACTGCTCCGCGCCCTGCAGCATCCGGGCATGCATGGGATGCAGAAACTCGCGGTTGCTCAAAACGAAGGTGATGATGGGGCGAGTTTCGCGCGAGACCCTGCGGCCACGGCCGGTTTTGACGTAGCGCAGGGCTCGGGCCGCTTCGTTGACCTTGCGGCGCAGCTCGCCATCGACGTCCTGGCGGTTATTGAGCACGCGGGATACCGTGCCGAGCGAGACGCCGGCTTTTAGCGCTATATCCACGATTGTGGCTGGCTTTTTGGCCTTCTGCCGCACGGAAAGAGGATACCACAACATACCGTGGTATTTCATGAAAATTCGTTTTCCGAAATCCGAAGGGAATTGCGGCAGATCTCCCAAAACCCATAGACACAACAGCTCTATCCTCCTCATTGTTTTCATCTTTTTCATGAATCGCTCTTGTCTGCGGGCTCATCCGGCCCTATAATCAGGCCAGGGTCTTTGTTACAAGGTATCTATTTCACCTCTCTGGAGGAGTCATGCCACGACGCATTCTGGCACTCGCCGCACTTTTTACTTGCCTGTCTTCCGCGCAGGAATTCCGCTCCACACTCACCGGAAAAGTCACCGATCCTTCCGGGGCCGTTGTGCCCAACGTGCAAGTGATCGCGACTAAGACCGACACCAACAGCCGCTTTCAGACCGTGACCAACTCGGACGGGCTCTATACGATTCCGTTCCTGCTGCCGGGAACGTACGAATTGTCGGCCGAAGCCGCCGGATTCAAAAAGTACGTCCAATCGGGCATTCAAATCGGCAGCGACACGCGCGTGGCGCAAGACGTGGTGCTGTCGATCGGCGCCAGTACCGAATCCATCAGCGTCACAGCGGACGCGGCGCAACTGGAGAGCGTAACGGCATCCGCCGGACAGGTGATCACCACGCGCGAAGTGGAGAGCCTGCCGGTGAACGGCCGCGCGCCCATGGACTTGGCGGTGCTGGGCTATGGCGTGGTGAACACCGGTACGCGCGACCAGAATCGCCCCTTCGAGAACAGCGGGTTTTCCACCTTCGCCATGGGCGGCGCTCCCACCGGGGCCAACGCCGCGCCGCTGGATGGGGTGCCCAATGTCGGAACCCTGGGCGAGGCGTCTACGCGCATCTCTTTCAGTCCGCCGGTGGATTCGGTGGTGGACGTGAAGGTGGAAGCGTTCAACGTGGACGCATCTTACGGCGGATTCGGTGGTGGAACGGTAGAAGTGACCACGAAGGGCGGCACCAACCAGTTGCATGGATCGGCTTCGGAATTCAACCAG
>OKRF01000159.1:0-29102 GCA_900290315.1 Candidatus Sulfopaludibacter sp. SbA3
CGAGGGCCAGGAAGAGGGGGCCGGGGGCCAGGGGCCGGGGGCCGGGGTTTTGTCGCTCGCTTCGCTCGCGGTTAGTCATTGGGGAGGGTGTAGGCCACGTATTCTCCGGAGTAGGCTCCTCCGGAGATGGCGACTATCAGGTATTGTTTGCCGTTCCACATGTAGGTCATGGGAGAACCGCTTTGGGGGGCGGGCATGAAGACGGTGCCGACTTCCTTGCCGGTGGCTTTGTCGTAGGCCCGGAGCATGGCTCCCCTTGGGTGGTCCGGGGTGGTGGTGATCTGGCCGTCTCCGGCGATCACCAGCGTTTTGGTGACGAGGGTTCCTATGTTGTAGCCGCTTTGTCCGGTACGGGGGATGTTGAGGCCTTTCAGGGCGGGGCTGTTGCGGACTACGTCCGGGGTATCGCCGTGGGGGACTTGCCAGACGATTTCGCCACGGTCCAGATTGATTGCGGAGATGGTGCTGTAGGGGGGCTTGATGAGGGGCAGCCCCTGGACGTTGAGTCCGCCACCGCCGCCTCCACCACCGCCGCGGCCACCACCGCCTGCGCGGCGCGTGGGGAGGGGCGAATCGGCTCCGGCATTTTCTCCAGGGCCCATGCGGAAGGTGACTTCCTGCCCGGCGGTGCCGGCGATGTAGCGCATGTCGGAGATTTCTTTGGGGGAGGGGACCAGGCCGATGGGTGTGGCACAGGCGTTGCAGGCGTAGGCGTAGACAGTGTGGGTTTCGGGATCGTAGGAAGCACCGGGCCAGTTGGTGCCGCCGCTGGCGGTTCCGAGTGTGAGTGTGGCTAGCGGTCCACCGACTTTGCTTTCCACGGGGGCTGTGTAGACGGGACCGATCTTATATTTGGCGATGAGGGTCAGGGCCTGGTCGCGCAGGGCGGGCGTGAAATCGATGAGGTCGTCCACGGATATGCCGTTGCGGCTGTATGGGGCGGGGCGCGTGGGAAAGGGCTGGGTGGGGGAATACCACTCGCCGGGCACGCTGCCCTTCTCGACGGCGCGTTCTTCGATAGGCCACACGGGCTTGCCGGTGACGCGATCGAAGACATAGAGGAAGCCCTGCTTGGTGGGTTGGGCCACGGCTTTGACCGCGCGGCCATTGACGTTGATGTCCGCCAGGATGGGGGCGGAGGAGATGTCCATGTCCCAGAGGGGATGGTGCACCAACTGGAAATGCCATTTGCGCTGGCCGGTCTTCAGATCGACGCAGACGAGGCTTTCGCCGTAGAGGTCGTTGCCCGGGCGGTGTCCGCCGTAGTAATCGCCGGTGGGCGATTCCACGGGCAGATAGACCAGGCCGAGTTGTTCATCCACGGTGATCTGGGTCCACACACCAGTGTTGCCGGTGTACTCGGCGGAGCCATCGAGCCAGGTGTCGTAGCCCGCTTCGCCTTTGACCGGAATGGTGTGGAAGATCCAGAGGCGCTTGCCGGTGCGCACATCGAATCCGCGAACGTAACCTTTGTTGTTGCGCATGCTGCGCGGGGTCATGCCTTCGCGGAAGGCGGCGCCGATGATGATGGTGTTGGCGGCAACGACGGGCGCCGATTGCAGGCCGATCTCGCCCGTGGTGAGGTCGGGCTGCATGGTCTGGTCGTCATTGAGCTTGAGATCCACCGCGCCCTTTTCGCCGAAGTTGGGAAGGATGGCGCCAGTCTTGGCGTCGAGCGCGATGAGGCGATAACCGGGAGTGACATAGAGGATGCGCTCCTCCTTGCCATCGGTCCAATAGGCGAGGCCGCGGCCGGAAAGCTGGCGGGGCGAAGCTGCGCCGCGCGGGCCTTCATGTTCGCCATGCACCCAGAGCAGTTCGCCGGTGGCGGCATCCAGCGCGATGGCGGCGCGGCGCGATCCGGCGGTGGCGTAGATGACGCCGTTGACCATGAGCGGGGTGCCTTCGAGTTTGTACTCGGGGCGGTTGCCGAGGCTGTCGGTTTTGAAGCGCCAGGCCACTTCGAGTTTGGAGAAGTTAGCGGCGTTGATCTGGTCCAGCGGGCGATAGCGCGTGCAGGCCAGGTCCGCGGCATAAGTGGGCCACTCGCCATCCTTGCCGGCGCCGGCGGCACCCATCGATAAGCAGACGATGCAGGCGGCAAGCCACGTAAGTTGGCGGGCGAAACCGCCTGCCCCACCCAGAGCACAACACCCATGAGATTGATGCATTCGACCCCTCAGGCGGTGAGTTTCAATTCCGTCAATTTGGATTTGATGAACGTCTTCTGCTCTTCGGTGACGTCCAGGTGCGGCGGCCGCTGGTGGCCGCTGGTAGGTCTGGCGGGTGCCCATGCGCAGGCTCAAGGCGTATTTCATGGGGCCGTAGGAGCCGATGGAACCCTGCCGCATGGCCGTGTTCATCTCGCGCATTTTGTTGTAAGGCTCGTCGAGATCTTTGCCCTGGCGCGCGGCGGTGAAGACCGCGGCGGCGTATTCGGGGAAGATGTTCTCGGCCAGGATGGCGCCCATGCCATTCTGCAGCGCGGCCTTGAGATTGTTACCGGTGCCGGTCATCATGTTGAGCTTGGGGAACTCTTTGACGTAGCTTTGATACTCCGCGGCATCGCCGTTGGAATCCTTGATGCCGGCGAGATTGGGATACTTCTCCAGCGCATGCAGCAGCTCATTGGTGATGGGGACGGCGCTGGTGCCGGGGATGTGATAGAGGTGCACCGGAATTTTGGAGGCTTCCAGAATCATGGAGTAATACTTGACCAGCCCTTCGAGCGGCGGCTTCTTGTAATAGAACGGCGGAATGCAGAGCGCGCCATCGGCTCCGTTGGCGGTGGCATGGGCCAGCAGGTCGAGCGTTTCGGGGAAATTGGTGGTGCCCACCTGCACGATGATGCTGAGGCCGCTGCGGTGCTTGAGGGCAGTCTCGGCTACCTTTTTGCGCTCTGCGACGGAGAAGGACGGGTATTCGCCAGTAGTGCCCAGCACCACCACACCATCGGCGCCTTTCTGCTTGAACCACGGCATCATCTCTTTGTAGATGCCGTCGTCGAATCTGAGTTGTTTATCGCAGGGTGTGACGGCTGCAATGTACAGTCTTTGTTTGGGCAACGCACCGCCTTCGGGCCTGGCGGGCCGCGGTGCAGCGGCCACGGCGGCAGCACTCACCGCGCCTAGAAAAAGTCGTCGCGTAGTTTCCATGGAGTCCCCTCCTCGCTTGGTGAAACATTGTATTACATGTGTTGCTCGCTTCGCTCGGGGTACCGGCGACAAGATCGCCGGCGTTACCGGGCGCGTGCGGCTCTCTCCGACCTTTGATCGAAGGTGCCTCGGGCCTGTGCGGTGCCGGGGTGCCGGATGCGCCAGGCGTCCAGCGAACTCCAGAAGGCGGGATCCTCCTGGCCCAGGGTCCACGCGGAGATTCCCTGGAAGCCCATGCTGTGCGCCAGTTGCATCTTAGTTTCCAGGCTGCGGGCGTCTTCGTACCACACTTGGGTCTGGCGGCCGTTGGTATCGAAGGTGAGATGGGGGGAGTTTTCCTTCTCGTCCCACACGGAGGGAGTAGTGGCCATGGCAGCGGCGGCATCGCGGTAGCGGGCGGAACGGCCGCGCCATTTGCGGCCTCGCGCAGCGGGATCGGCAGGGTCGGCGGCATCCCAACGCATGGCATAGAACGGGACGCCGAGGGAGACTTTGCGGGCAGGAATGGTGTGGGCGGAATACTCGGCGATGGTGCGCACCCACGGCAGTCCGGCTACCGGACCGGGATCGGCGGTGGCACCATGTTCGGCGTAGGCCATGACGCTGAGGAAGTCGGCGTACTTGCCCAGTTCCTGGTAATCGTAGACGCCGCTCCAGTTGTCCCAGCCTCCGGGACTGTTGCTGTTGCGCGCCTCGTTGTAGCGTCCCACAATGGCGGCGCTGAGTTGGAGTTTGTGGCGATGGAATGTGCGCGCGGCTTCCTTGAAGAAGACGGTGAACTTGTCGCGGTAGGTGTAGTGGATGTTTTCGTAATCGAACTGAAAGCCGATGTATCCATCGCGAAGAGCGTAATAAAGCAGGTAGCGGATGGCGCGGGCGCGCGAGGCGGGGGTATCGAGGACGGTGTGCATGAGGGGCTGCTGAAATCCGCGATTGACTACCAGGGGCATGACGGCGACGTTTTTCTCCGCGGCGATGCGCATGACTTCAGCGGGAACTTCGCCCATGATGAATCCCTGGGCGTCCATGGAGAAGGTTTGCGGCGCGATGATGGAGGTCTTTTCAGCGTGAGTGCGGAAGTCTTCGATGGCGTCGGCGCGATTCACCAGATACATCAACGTAGTGATTGAGGGCTGCCCGGCGGTGAGGAGGCAGGGGAGCAGCAGGAGTAGGGCGCGCATGGCTGGCAGTGTAACATCAGATGCGAAAGGGGGGCAGTCGCGGCGGACTCGCGGCTCAGGGCCGGAAGCCGGAGCGCGCGGTGTTCACCGGGGCCGGTCCAAAATAGCATAAACTAGAAGGAAAGAGCTGTGAGGATTTCGGGGACGAGCGTGTAGATAGCTCGGAAGGGCTATCCCGGGAGTGGTAACCGGATCGGGTCGCGGCTCATCTAGTGAGCTTAATGCATTCCGTGCGATGCGCCATTTTCTTGTGTCTCCTGCTGGGGGGCTTGCTGTGTGCCCAGGAGACGCCGGATCCGCCGTCCGCGCCGGTACCATCGGTGCAACCGGTGCAACCGGCTCCGCCTGTACAGCCTGCGGTGCAAGCGCCGGAGGACAAGCGCATCTTCGGTGTGCTGCCCAACAACCGGACTACGGAAAACTCGATTCCGTTTCACCCGATTACGGCCAAGCAGAAGATGACGATTGCGTATAAGGACTCGTTCGATTGGCCGGTGTATCCCACCTCGGGGCTGTTTGCGACGCTGTATCAACTGGAGAATCAGAATCCTTCGTTCGGTCAGGGAATGGCGGGCTACGCCAAGCGGCTGGCCACGTCGTATGGTGATCAGATGATCGGCAACATGATGACGGAGGGGATTGTGCCCTCGCTGATGCACGAGGATCCGCGCTANNCGCGGATATTCGTGGATCGGAAGGATTCGGGGCGGGCGAGCTTCAACTTTTCGGAGTGGGGCGGGAACGCGCTCGGGACGGCGATTTCGAACGCGTATTATCCCGATACGCGCAATATCAGCGACAACGTGACGAAGCTGTTGATCGCCTGCGGAACGGACGCGTTTTCCAACGTGCTGAAGGAATTCTGGCCCGACGTGAAGCGGAAGCTGCATCACCAGAAGGCTAAGGATACGGACTCGCACTTCTGACGCTAGCCCCTACTTTCCTAGAGCTTTCAGAATCTGCTTGACGTAGTCTTGCGTCTCGGGGATGTCCGGGACGGCCGGGGGTGTGCCGTCCACGCGTTCGGGGCCGGCATTGTAGGCGGCGAGGGCCAGGGGGAGATCGCCTTTGAAGCGGTCGAGGAGTTCCTTGAGGTATTGCGCTCCGGCCTGGATGTTCTGCTCGGCGTTGAAGGGATCAGCCACTTTGTATTTTGAGGCGGTATCGGGCATGAGCTGCATCATACCCATTGCGCCTTTGGCCGATTGCGCGCACGGCTTGAAGCCCGATTCCTGATGAATTACCGCACGGAGCAGGGCGGGGTCGAGCTTTTGAGAGGTCGCCGCAGAGGCGATCAGCGGGTCGCTTTCGGTGTCTTTCAGAGGGTCGCAGTCCGGCGGGAAGGCGATCGGATCCCAGGCCAGGGTGAAGAATCCGTCGGCCACCTTCACTCCAGGCTGTTTCTTGATGGACTCCCGCTGCTTCGCCAAAGACTCCGCCATCTTTCTGCGGCTCTCCGCTTGGGGGTCCGTGGTTTGGGCAGAAATCATTCCGGAAAGAAGAAGGGGCATGACCGATAAGCAGAATGAGCGAACCCGCAATTGGGGTGAAATAGTCATGGATGTCAATCGAATCAACGGCGCGGCCGCTATGCCCGCCACTGCCCCCGTGTCCGATTTTGCTCGGACCGATATCAACCCGGCGCTCGCCCAGGCCGTTACGGCGGTCAACGGCGCCAAACTGTTCGGCCAGGACTCCGAACTGACCTTTGCCATGGACCGGGAAACCAAGCACATGGTGGTCCGCCTGGTGGACAAAAACACGCGCCACGTCATCCGGCAGATTCCGCCGCAGTCGATTCTGCAGTTGGCTGAGGATTTGATGACCGAGTAAGGCCTTCGCCGATCATCTTGGCCATGCCGAGCCCGCCGTTCGCGGCGAGCATCCGGGCGAACTGCTGCTCCGCCATTTCCATGCCAATCTGGCCCGCATCGTCGCTATCCGTGCCCATCCAACCTGATTCGCCTGCCTCGCGCGAAGTCTTGAGCAACTGACCGATCAATAGCGATTCGAACTGCTTGGCGGCGTCGGCGATCTTCTCGGGCGTGTCCGCCTTGGTGGGCAGGTTTACTGCTCCGGCGGTGAGACTGGCGGTGGAAGTCAGCGTCACATGACCTCCACTTCTGCTTCCAGAGCGCCGGCGGCCCGCAGACTCTGCAGAATGGCGATGATGTCGCGCGGCGTCGAGCCGATGGCGTTAAGCGCACGCACCAGGTCTTCCACGGTGGCGCCTTCTTTCAGAATGAGATTCTTGGCCTTCTCTTCGGTGGCGGTGACCTTCTGTTGCGGGATCACTTCGGTGGTCCCCTGCGAGAGCGGACCCGGCTGCGACACCATATAGCTGGTCTGCACCTCGACGTTCAGGTTGCCGTGCATGATGGCCACGGGAGAGACGTGCACCTGCTTGCCCATCACGATGGTGCCGGTGCGTTCGTTGACCACCACGCGAGAGGTGCGGTCTGTCTCCACCGTGAGAGCTTCCATTTCGGCTACGAAATCGGCCGCGCGCTTGCTCCAGGTGTCGGGAAGTTCCACCGCCACCATGCGGCCGTTGTCGGCATGCGCCACGGGTTTGCCGGCGGCTCCGAATTTCTTGTTCAACTCCTCGGCGATGCGGCTGGCGGTGGTGAAGTCCATTTCGTGAAGCTGCAGCCGGAGGTGCGAGGTGATCTCCGGCGAAGGGGCCGGGCGCTCCACAATTGCGCCTTCCGGAATACGGCCGGCGGTGGGGTGGTTCACGGTCTGGTTGGAACTGCCGCGCGAGGCCACGAATCCGCCAGTCACCACGGAGCCCTGAGCCACCGCGTACACCTGGCCATCGGCGCCTTTCAGGCTGGTGAGCACGAGCACTCCGCCCTGCAGGTTGGATGCGTCGCCAATGGAAGACGCGGTGACATCGATCTTGGCCCCCGGCTCGATGTAAGGCGGCAAGGTCGCGGTCACCATGACGGCGGCGGTGTTCTTCACCGTGATGAGCGTGGGATTCACCGCCACGCCCATGCGCTGCAGCATGTTGGTGAGACTCTGCACGGGGAACAGGGTTTGCTGCCGGTCGCCCGTGCCGGCGAGTCCGACCACGAGGCCGTAGCCGACCAACTGGTTGTCGCGCACGCCTTCAATCGAAACCAGCTCTTTGAGGCGGGACGCCGCATCCAGCGGTCCGGCGCCCAGTGCCAATACCAGAAGTGGAATCGCGATGCGCATGAGTTTAGAAGGGGAGCAGCCCCAGCAGAATTCGATAGAGGATGAACGGGCGGCGAATGGCGTCTCCCACTACACCCTTGCCATTCAACTTGATTTCCATTTGAGCCAGGCGGGTGGAAGGCACGGAGTTGTCGCTGGCCAGGTCGGCGGGCCTGACCACGCCGCGCACGGTGACCACCTGATGTTCGGAGTTTACCGTGATGTCCCTGGTCCCTTCCACCATCAGGTAGCCGTTGGGCAGCACGCGAGTCACGCGGGCGCTCAGCGTTGTGGTTAGGGTGGTCTGCCGGCTGGTAGTCCCGGTGCCATTGAGCTGGGCGTTGGTGGACATGTTGGCCAGGTTGGCCAGGGTGGAGGTGGACTTGGGAACGCCTGCCAGACCCGTGACGCTGCTGTTCAGGCTGCTCTTGCGCTGGGTGGCAGTGGTGCCTGTGGAAACCGCGGAGGCCGATTCGTTGACCACGATGGTGACAATGTCGTTCACCTGGGAGGCTTTCAGGTCGCGGCCCAGGTCGGCAAACTGAGCCCCGGGGGTCCAGATGGATCCGGCTGTGGGTTTAGCTTCCGCGGCCTGCCTGGCTGCTTCGGCAGCGTACCTGTCCAGCGGCGAGGGTTCGGGCCCCTTCTTCTTCGCGGGGGTATCGGCGGCCGTGCAGCAAAGGGCGGCGGCGAGAAGAAAGGACAAAGTCCGCAGGACCGGCGGCAAGACCGCCGGCGTTACCACGCGACTCACTTTCATTGGGGTGCCTCCACTTCGACTACCACCAGCCCTTTCCCTTCCACGCGGGCGCGAAACAGTTTGCCGCTGGAGGGATTGCGCAGCGAGATGGTCTGGCCGTGCTTTCCGGACGTCTCCGCGCGCACTTCCAGTTTCACCACGGCTGCGCCGCTACGCGCTTCCGCAATCAGGGTCTGGCCGCGCTCCACCTCGTTGGCCTCTTCCAGAAGTCCCGCCGAAAGGGGTGTGCCTGCCGCCAGCACCCGGCGCGGCATGCGTCCCACGGCTTCTTCCGGACTGGCCAGCAGGGGTGTGCGCGAGGGAAACTCATCGGCCTCTTCCACGCGAACATCCTGCGCCTCCAAAACGTGACCTGGTTTCAATTCCGCCGCGGCCACCAGCCGGCGCTGCCGCACCGACAGGTGGACCCGGGCCCACAGCGGAAAGTGGCCCCCCTCGTAAGCCACGTACCCATTCCAGACTGCCGCGCCATCCGATCCGGGCATACTCAGGGATTCGCGCGGGAACACCATCTCACCGGCCGGCACGTGGAACTGGCTGAACGCGACGATTTCCAGTGTGACCTGCGCTTCCCCTAATACCTTCCGCATGGCTTCCTGCATCTTTTGCGGATCGGGCAGCGCCGCCGCGCGCTCGAAGCACAGCGCCGTCACGCCGGCCACCTCAAAGTGGTTGGCGCGGGCGAAGCGCTCGAGCTCACCGGCATCGAAGATGCGCCGCATTCCGGGCTGGGGCGCGTACCCCGCCACGGCATCCGGAGGAGCCGCGGCAAACGCCGCCGACGCCGCCGCCAGGTCGCTGCCGCGAACCTTGTCGCCTTCCATCGAGTGGCACGCCGTGGTAGCGGCCGCGTAGAAGAGTGCCGGTGCCAGTATCATTGGGCGATGTTGTTCACCTGCTGATACATTTCATCAGCAGCCTTGACCACCTTGGAGTTGGCTTCATACCCGCGCTGGGCCGCGATCAGATTGATGAACTCATTCACGATGCTGACGTTGGACTGTTCCTGGTACCCCTGCATCAGCGTGCCCAGCCCTTCCGACCCGCCCGGGTTGGCCACCGTGGGTAGGCCCGAAGCATCCGTGACCGTAAACAGATTGCCCCCGATACCGTTCAGTCCGGCAGGATTCTGGAAATTGGCCAACTGGATCTGGCCCGCGAGCTGCGTCGCGGTCTGCCCGGGTTGGGTATAGCTCACGGTGCCATCGGCCGCGATGGTGATGGTCTGCGCCTGCGGTGGAATGGTGATTTGCGGATCGATGGGATTGCCCGACGAAGTGACGATGTTGCCGTTGCGATCGAGTTGGAAGGATCCATCGCGCGTGTAAGCGAGAGTTCCATCGGGCTGGCGAATCTGGAAAAAGCCGCGACCCTGAATCACCAGGTCGAGCGGATTGTCGGTTTCCGAAAAACTGCCCTGACTGAAGATGGTCTCATTGGCCGCCGGGCGCGTGCCCAGTCCCACTTGCAGGCCCGACGGCACCACCGTCTGCTGGCCCGCCTGCGAACCCACTTGCACCATGTTCTGATAGATGAGGTCCTGAAACTGTGTGCGCTTTGCCTTATAGCCGGTGGTATTGGCGTTGGCCAGATTGTTGGCGATGTTATCCACGTTCATCTGCTGGGCGTTCATGCCGCTGGCTGCGCTATAGAGTGCTCGGATCATTGGGTTCCCTTTCGTTGTGTCAGATCTTGGCCACTTCGTCCAAGGCCTTCTTGTTCATCTCCGCGCCAATGTTGATGGCCTTCTGCAGCATCTCGAACTGCCGCATCACGCTGACCAGGCGCACGGCCGATTCGGAGCTGCCCACGTTGGAGTTTTCCACCGCTCCCTGGCGCACTTCGGCGGTCGAGGCCTGGGGCGTGGCATTCGGATCGGCCGGCCGGAAGAGCGTGTTACCCTGCTTCACCAGGTCGCCGGGCGCGAAGTTGAAGGTGGCAAATTGGCCTACCGCCTGGCCGGACTGTGTGATGTTTCCACCGGTGTCCACCTCGAAGGGCACTGCGGGATTGATCTGCGCAGGCTGGCCTTTCGCATCCAGGATGGTGACGGTGTAGCCTTCGGGCGTTACCAGCGATCCGGTAGTCGAGATGCGAAAGCTGCCGTTGCGCGTATAGGCCTTGCCGGCGGGCGTCGTCACGGCGAAGAAGCCCTGGCCTTGCAGCGCGAAATCCAGAGGATTGGAAGTAGGGCGCACCACACCACGCCTTGCGCAAAGTCGGTCCAATTCTTTTCGATTACCGGCATCGTGGCCTGGTCTTCGCCTTCTTGCACGGCCGCTTCCGGCGAACTATAAAGGTTGTAGAATTCCCGGTCTGTTTTGTAACCACCGGTCTCGGTGTTGGCGAGATTGTTAGCCAGCAGGTCGAGCGATTCCATCCGCGCACGCATGCCGCTGGCCGCCGTTGCGGTAAGTGGGTCCATGATATTTTCGCGGTTAACGATGCACGCCGCACGCCAAAACAAATTCGCATGAAAACAGGAGGGGAACGTCCGATAAGAAGGCCGGGGAAGACCCTGTACGACTAATTCTCGACGGCACTTGTGTCATCCGGTGAGATTTCGTCGGCGCGTGGATGCCCTGGATGCAGGCTACCCATCGTCCGCATTGAATCTCCGGCGCCGCTCACAGTTGGCCCGCCACATGCATAACGCATGGCTTGCTGCAATCAGTTGCCATCTCGGGCTTCGCGGCTCTTCCGGCGTTCGCTTCACCGGCGCCTCAAATTCAGAACGACTCTTCGCAGCAGAGTTTTCAAAGTCAACTGCAGGAGAGTTCCGATAGTTACTCGTCCGATACCAGCTCGGACGCGCCTCCCGCACCTCCAGCCAGAAGTCCGGACCGGTCCAGAGACCGTTCTAAACCGGCGCAATCCAGCAACGACTTTGCCGCCGGGGCACCTGCGATCGCTCCCGCAGGCCCCGGCGGTAGCCTGCCCCTTAGCCTGCAACTGCAACCCGATGCGCGAGGCGACCTGCGCAACGCGAAGGCAGGCGCGAATGCGGACCAGGCTGGGGCAGCGGACGCGGAGGCGGCACACACCACGCAACTGAACGGCACAGGTCTTCCGCAAGCAAAGGATTTTGCCGGTGACCTGGCATTCGCCCTGCGGCTGACTCCACAGGAAACGTTACCTGCCACCGCGGGGAAGTCCGAGACCGTTCAGTCCGTTGCTCCGAAGCCGCAGCCTGCTGCCGGCGCATCGGACAATCAAGCGAAGAACGACGACCAGCAGCAGGACGCCGATACTCCGGCCGAAAAGCACTCTCCACGCACCGGGGCGCTCGTGGCCTCCGAGCCCGTGACGGCTCAGTCTCATGGAATCGACTCGCTGGCGTTTCCGGTGCCCCACACCGTGGTGAAAGCGGCGGCGCCGGAGCCTGCGAGAACGGAAGCCGTCACTGCAACAGCACGCCCGCCGCTGCAAGTGGAAGCTCAACCAGTCCCGCGATCCACGCAAGGCATGTCCCTGCAAATCTCATCGGGCGACGACACCAAAGTGGATGTCCGCCTGGTGGAACGCGCCGGCGAGGTCCGCGTGGCCGTGCGCACTCCCGACGAAACGCTGGCGAGGACCATGCGGGAAGACCTGGGCAGTCTCACCGGCAAGCTCAGCCAGACGGGCTTCGCCACCGAATCGTGGGCACCTGCACGATCCGGCTCGTCCACGTTCTCCGAACAACATAGCCCCTCCGGCAACCAGGATGGCGGGAGCGGCCAGCAGCAACAGCAGCAACAGGAATCGCAACAAGAACAGCAGCAGGGCCGCGGACAGCGTCCCGCCTGGCTGGAAGAATTCGATAACTCATTGGCGGACAGCCGCCAGAACAGGACTCCTTTATGGCAACCTCACCGTTAGGCCTTTTATCCAATTCCGCGCCGCCACCGGCCACCGGCACGAACGCTTCGTCCTCATCCTCCGCCACCGGACTGGGTAGCGCAGCGCCCACCGAGCAGATGTTTCTGCAGTTGCTGATCGCGCAGATCAAGAATCAGGATCCGATGAGCCCGCAGGACAATTCGCAGTTTGTGGCGCAACTCGCGCAGTTCAGCCAACTCGAACAGACCATCGCCATCCGTCAGGACAGCGACACGCTGGTGACTGACGCCTCGCAGGCGGCGGCGAGTACGACGCAGTCGGGGGCGGCTTAGAGCATGCAACCGCTCCCTCACGGCCGCGGCTCTGACGCGCTTCGGAGCCGCGGCCGTTAGGAAGCGGCCGAGGTGGTCCCTGGTCAAAACATCTCAGGAGAAATATGTTCAGTTCATTTTCAACCGCTCTTTCCGCGCTAAATGCCACTTCGACCGCCATCGACGTAGTAGGCAACAACCTTGCGAACCTCAACACCACGGGTTACAAGGACGTGGAGACGTCGTTCCAGGATCTGATGACCCAGGCGGGATTCTCGGGCAACAGTTCACAGCAGATCGGCATGGGCACGGCTCCCCCGCTCACCATCCGCGAATTCAGCCAGGGCTCCATTGAGACCAGTACCGGCGCATACGATTGCGCGATTCAGGGCAACGGCTTCTTCGTGGTGCAGGACACTAGCGGCGCCCAGGAATACACGCGCGCGGGCAACTTCCAGTTGGATGCCAACGGCAACCTGATCACCGCCACGGGAGACAATGTGCAAGGCTGGACCGCGGCCAACGGCGTACTGAACACCAGCGGCGCCATTTCCGGCATTCAGCTTCCCATTGGAAAGATCCAGCAGCCGAGCGCTTCCACGCAATTCTCCCTGGACGTGAACCTGAACGCCGCCGCGGCCAACGGCTCCACGAATGCCACCTTCTCCACGCCGGTTCAGTTGATCGATTCCTTGGGCAACCCCATTAACGCCACCGTGACCTTCACCAAGGACGCCACCACTCCGTTGCAGTGGGATTACCAGGTGAGTGTCCCCGGCAACGCCACCACAGGCGGCACTCCGGGAACTCCTACAAACCTGCTCTCCACCCCGGGCGTGCTGACATTCGATGCCAACGGCAACCTGACCAGCCCCGCCGCTACGGCTGGACTGGTCCCCATTACGATCGCGGGTCTCAGCGACAACGCCGCGGACCTCACGGTGAACTGGAATCTGTACAACAACGACGGCAGCAGCAAAATCACGCAGTTCTCCCAGGCCTCCGCCGTTTCGGCCACTACCGAGGATGGCATGCAGGCGGGTCAATTCACCGGTGTCTCGATCGGCGATGGCGGCCAGATCACGGCGAAATACTCCAATGGCAACTCCATCGTGCTGGGCCAGGTGGCCATGGCGGCCATCGTCAATCCGCAATCTCTGGTAGCCGTGGGCAACAACAACTACATCACCACAGCCTCTACCGGAGCTCCCACCATCGGCACCGCCAATACTGGTGGACGCGGCCAGATTCTGGGCGGCTCGCTGGAGCAATCCACCGTGGATATCTCCACCGAGTTCACCAACCTGATCACCCTGCAGCGCGCCTACGATGCCAATTCCAAGGTGGTCACGACTACCGATCAACTCACGCAGGACACGGTGAACCTGATGAGGTAAGAACCGCCGGCAAGACCGCCGGCGGTACCGGCAACTCCTATGGCTGAAACTGCGATTGAAGAAGTAGCGCTTTACCTGGATGTCCCGCTGGACGTCGAAGTGGAACTGGACCGGCGAATTCTTACGGTGCGGCAGATCCTGGACCTGGATCAGGATCACGTGATCCGCATGAACCGCTCCGCCGGCGAGAACCTGGACGTGCGCATCGGCGGAGCGCTCATCGGATTCGGCGAAATCGTGGTCAATGAAGCCACCACTACCGGCATCCGCATCACGGACTTCAAACACAACGACTGATATGGAAATGTTGCAGCAGATGGTGTCGGTGGCGGTGGTGCTCGGCCTCTTGGGCGGCACCTTGTGGTGGCTGCGCCGCCGCGGCCTGGCCCAGGTTTCGGGTTTGCCTGGACTGCCGCGCCGCAAGTCCGCCGCACTCCTGCAGCGCGTGGAACGGCTCTCGCTCTCTCCCACCCACTCGCTCCACCTGGTGCGCCTGGCGGATCGCGCCATCCTCATAGCGTCTTCGCCATCGGGTTGCCAGGTGGTGGAAAGTTCGCCCTGGTCCTACCTGGAAAAGACGCAACTGGAGAAGGTCGTGGAGCAACGGCCGTGAAACTCCTGGTAGCCGCTTCACTTTTCCTGAGCGCCGCCCATGCGCAGACCGGGCCGCTGCTTGGCGCCAACCTGAAAGACGGCGGTCAAGCGATCAGCGCGCCTATGCAGATCGTCATTCTGCTCACGCTGTTGACGCTGCTGCCGGCCGCGGTGATGTCGGTCACGCCGTTCCTGCGCATCGCCGTGGTACTGCACTTCCTGCGGCAGGCGTTGGGAACGCAGACCGCTCCTTCCAACCAGGTGCTGCTCGGGCTGGCGCTCTTTCTCACCATCCTGGTGATGCAACCGGTGGCGACAGACATGTACCACCAGGGTTGGGAGCCCATGGAGCAGGGCAAGCTCAGCGCATCCTCTGCCTACGAACAGGGCATCAAGCCGCTGCACCATTTCATGATTCGATTCGCCCGCGAAAAGGACATCCGCCTGTTCGTCGAGATGACGCACACTCCGGCGCCGCGCACGCCCGCCGAGCTGGACATGAAGATCCTGGTGCCCGCCTACATCCTTTCCGAACTCAAAGCCGGCTTCCAGATCGGGGCCGTCCTGTACCTGCCGTTCCTGGTGATCGACCTGGTAGTGGCCAGCGTTACGGTGTCCATGGGCATGATGCAACTGCCGCCGGTGATGCTCTCCGCACCTTTCAAGGTGCTGCTGTTCGTGCTGGTGGACGGCTGGAACCTGGTGGTGGGCTCCTTGATGAAAGGCTTCTATTCGTAATGAGCAGCGATTTTGTGGTCCACATCATCCGCGACGCGCTGCTGATGGCCTTCTGGCTTAGCGCCCCCATCCTGATGGTGGGGTTCGCCATCGGCATCGTGATGAGCCTGATTCAGATTGTCACGTCGATTCAGGATTCCGCGTTCAACACCGTGCCGCGCCTGGCGTCCGTGCTGCTGGCCATCCTGCTGGCGTTGCCGTGGATGCTCAACAAAGCCACCACATACGCCAGCTCCATTCTGGGGAACCTCAGCCGCTATGCACGGTAACGCCATCCTGCCCCTGACCACGCTGTACGCATTCATAGTGGTGCTGGCGCGTGTGACGGGAACCATGGTGTTTGCGCCGATTCCCGGGTTTTCGGCCGGCCCCGAGCCCGTAAAGATCATGATGGCGCTGAGCCTCACGATCGCGCTGGCCCCGCTTTGGCCGGCCATCACCGCCGTGCCGAGCCTCGGTTTGCTGGCGGGTTGGATGCTGTCTGAGGCAGCGCTGGGAATCACCATCGGGCTGGTGGTCGGTTTCCTTTCCGAAGCGCTCGCGATGTTCGGCCAGATTGTGGGTTTGCAGGCAGGCTATTCTTTCGCCTCCACGGTGGACCCCAACACGCAAGCCGATTCGGGAATCTTCATCGTGCTAAGCCGATTCGGGAATCTTCATCGTGCTTTCGCAGGCCATCGGCGGGCTGCTGTTCTTCGCACTGGGGCTGCACCGCGATGTCATCCGCGCGTTCGCCGGCAGCCTGCAGAGCCAGCCACCGGGCTCGTTCGCCATCTCGCCGGTGACGGCCGACGCAGTGATCCGCCTGGGATCGACGATCTTTTCCACCGGACTGCGGCTGGCGCTGCCCATCGTCGCCTTGCTGGTGATGGTGGATCTCGCTCTGGCCCTGCTGGGGCGCATCAATTCGCAATTGCAGTTGTTGACGCTGGCATTCCCGGCCAAGATGATGGGCGCGCTGACATTGCTCGCCGCCATCGCAGTCCTCTTCCCGCGAGTCTACGCGGCCTACGCCAGCCGACTTTTCCAGGCGCTGCCAGGAGTGACGGGGCGATGAAAATCTCCACTCACCGCAGAGCCGCAGAGAACAAAGAGAAAACGCGGAGAAGGCAGTCTGAAATGTATTCTCTGCGCTTCCTCGGCGTCCTCCGTGGCTCTGCGGTGAGCTCTTTGAGCCCGCTTCCCAATGGCTGATCCGCAAAAGACCGAACAGCCGACAAAGAAGCGGCTGGACAAAGCTCGCGAAGAGGGTCAGTATCCTTCCGCGCGGCAGTTCATCGGCGGCGTGCAGTTCTGCGTCTTTGTGTTTTTGCTGCAAAAACGGGGGCACGATTGGCTGGAGGGTACGGCGCAGGCCATGCGGCGGCTTTTGGAGCGCGCGTTCTCTCCCGAACTGAGCGCGCAGGACCTGGTCAAAGTCAGCTTCAATTTGGCCTATCGCTGCTTTCTCCCGCTACTCGAAGCTGGCGCGCTGCTGGTGGTGCTGACCCTGGCGCTGCAACTGGGCGTCACCAAGATGGGCTTCACGATAAAAAAGCTGGCGCCCGATTTCAAGCGGCTCAGCCCCATTTCGAAACTGAAGCAACTGCCGCATCAGAATCTGCCGGCGCTGGTGCAGGCATTGATCCTGCTACCCCTGTTCGGAGGCGCCATCTACGCGGTGGTCACCGACCAACTGGATACGTACATGGCACTGCCCCTGGCCAGCGTCACCGCCGGCGTGCGCCAGGTCACCGATAGCCTGCAGGGCCTCCTGTGGAAGGGCGCAGCGCTCTTCTTCGTCTTTGGCTGCGTGGAACTGTTCCGCGAAAAGCGGCGCCAGATGAGCGAATTGCGCATGAGCAAGCAGGAAATCAAAGACGAAATGAAGGAGAGCGAAGGCAATCCGCAGATCAAGGCCAAGATCCGCGGCCTGCGCCGCGACCAGGCGCGCCAGCGCATGATGCAGGCCATCCCCACGGCCACCGCGGTGGTGGTGAACCCCACTCACTTCGCCGTCGCCCTGCGCTACGATCCGCAGACCATGGTCGCGCCGCTGGTGGTGGCCAAGGGCAAGAACTACCTGGCGCTGCGCATCCGCCAGAGAGCCATCGAGAACCAGATACCGCTGATGAAAACCCCGCCGCTGGCGCAGGCGCTGTACAAGACCGTGAACGTGGGTCAGGAGATTCCACCCAACCTCTACCGCGCGGTGGCCGAGATTCTGGCTTACATCTTCAAAGTGATGAACAGGAAATAGCAAATGGCAGAAGCAAACGCAATCGCCGCGCCGCAAGGCAATTTCGGAAAAGTGACCGCTGCCGCCGCGGAAATGGCTGTGCCGCTGGCGGTGCTGGCCATCATCATTGCGCTCATCACCCCCATGCCCGGCTTCCTGCTGGACTTCCTGCTGGTCATCGACATCATGCTTTCCGTGATTGTGCTGATGGTGTCCATGTACCTGACGCGTCCAGTGGAGTTCAGCGTGTTCCCCACCACCCTGCTGCTCCTCACGCTGTTCCGCCTGGCCCTCAACGTTTCGTCCTCTCGCCTGATCCTGTTGAACGGCAACGCGGGCACCTCGGCGGCGGGCGACGTGATCGAATCCTTCGGCAATTTCGTGGTGGGTGGCAACTACATTATCGGCGCGGTGATCTTCCTGATCCTGATCGCCATTCAGTACGTCGTGATCAATCACGGAGCAGTGCGCATTTCGGAAGTGACCGCGCGCTTCACCCTGGACGCCCTGCCGGGCAAGCAGATGTCCATCGATTCTGACCTGCACGCGGGCCTGATCGACGAGGCGCAGGCACGCAAACGGCGCAAAGACCTGGCTGCGGAGGCGGAGTTCTACGGCGCCATGGATGGCGCCTCGCGCTTCACCCAACGCGACGCCATGGCCAGCATCCTGATTACCGCCATCAATATCATTGCGGGCTTTCTGATTGGCGTGCTCCAGCACGGCATGGATATGAAGCGCGCCATTCAGACATACACCATCCTCACGATCGGCGATGGACTGGTCACCGTGATTCCGGCGCTAATGATCTCCGTCTCCGGCGCCATGATCATCACGCGCGCCGCATCGGACAACAAGCTGGGAACGGATTTCCGCATGCAGGTATTCGGCAAGGCGCAGCCCCTGCTGTTCTCCGCCGGCGTGCTGATCGCGCTGGCGGCGTTCCCCGGCCTGCCCAAGATTCCCTTCCTGGTGATGGGCGTCAGCTTGGGAGCGGTGGCACTGCGCATGCGGAAGAAGGCCAATGCCGCTGTGGATTCGACTACGCAAGCCCCGTTGGCGCCCGCCAAAGAGACCGTGGAAGACCTGCTCAAGGTGGATCCCCTGGCCATCGATGTGGGCCTGGGACTGGTGAAGCTGGTGGAAGGCGGAGGAGATTCGCCTTTGCTGCGGCGCGTGGCGGCGATTCGCAAACAACTGGTCACAGACCTGGGCTATATTCTGCCCGCCGTGCGCATGCGCGACAACCTTTCCCTGAAGGCGCATGAGTACGCCATTTGCATGAAGGGCGTGGAGATCTCCCGTTTCGAAGTGCCTCCCGGCTGCGAACTGGCGATCGCGGTAGGCAAACCCAGCGGCAATATCGACGGCATCGCCACTCGTGAGCCGGCCTTCGGCATTCCGGCATTGTGGATCCGCGTGGAGAAAATTGAAGCGGCCAAGAAGGCCGGCTATACGGTGGTGGACCCCGTGACCGTGATGGGCACGCACATTTCCGAGTTCGTGAGGCGCTACGCGCACGAGATGTTCTCGCGGCAGGACGTGAAAAAACTGCTGGACCGCGTGGCCGTGGACAATCCCAAAGTGGTGGAAGATCTGGTGCCGAAATTGCTGCCTCTTTCCACCGTGCAAAGAGTTTTCCAGAATCTGTTGCGGGAGCGGGTGTCCATTCGCGACTCCCTCTCCATTTTGGAAGCGCTGGGCGAAGCGGCGGCCAGTACGCGCAATCCCGTTCTGCTGACCGAATTCGTGCGCCAGTCCATTCGCCGGGCGGTGGTGAAGCCGTATCTGAACAAGGCGGGCGAGTTGCCGGCGTATTTCCTGGAGACCAACGTGGAGCGGGCCATCGAATCCGGCGTGGAGCACGCAGAGCAGACCAGCCATCTCAATACGTCCCCGGAAGCGCTGCGCGACGTGGTGGGCCGCGTGGAGCGCAGCATCAGCAAACCCGAAGCGCCGGTGGTGTTGCTTACCGGCGCGGCAACGCGATACTTTGCGCGGCAGGTGCTGGAGAACTCCATGCCCAACCTGTTCGTGCTTTCTCACAACGAAATCCCACCCGAGCTCAAGGTTGTGTCGCTTGGGATGGTCCAATAAGGCGGAACAAATGAATCTGAATTGGTTAGCCAATCCTCTGGTGATGTACGGCGCGGTGGCCGCGATGGGGTTTCTCTCATTGCGGCTGGCCATCGCCGGCAAAATTGATCTGCGGCGCGAGCAGCGGAAGCGGGAGGCCGACGCGGCTGGGCTGCGTGAGACTGTCACCGCTCTGCAAGGGCTGGTGGAAGAGCTGCAGGCAGAAGCTCGCGAGCGGGCCGTGCCGCAGGCCTACGCGGCGCCGAGTGCCCTGAATCTGCAAAAACGGTCAGACGCGCTCCGCATGTACCGCCGGGGCAGCGACCGTTCCACCATCGCGACAGCCCTGGGCATGCCGCCAGCCCAGGTGGCGCTGCTGGAAAAAGTCCACCACATTCTGGACAACGCGAGCTGAGCCTTTCGTGAGTGGGGTGGGAGCTCGGATTCACTTCACTCCTTCGGTGTGAAATGCCAGTTTGGCCCAGCGCTGTTCACGTCGCACACCCCGTTGCCGATACCGTGAACTGTTCCTTTCGGTATGAACCAGGCGTCTGGTTCAACAGATTGAGTACTTCATCCGCGCCGAACGAGGCCGTGAAGGAATCAGGACTGGTGGCAATAGGATCCAGCCAAAATGAGAAATCGTAGCTGGTGCCGGCCATCGTCGATATCGTCTGCGACAACAAACTGGATCCGGAAAAATTGGCACCCCAGCTACGTGTATGGGGATCGAAACTACAATAGGCTGACAATGCCCAGTCCGGCGGCTCCTGTGCGACCAATGTGCAGCTCTCAAATCCAGGGTCGCTGACAAGGTTGGCCAGCGCCGGAGCTACAGGATAAGCGAGCCCTAGGGTCAGAATCCAGAGACTACTCCATCGCGTCATTCGATTTCCTCTCGCCGTGGCTCGCCCGTTCTCCCGGTCTCCGGTGGCAGAACTCGGGAACAAAGCGATCCGCAAGCTTGTGCTGTCCGGGTTTAGTCTACAGGACGTTCTGCCGCGCCGCAAATTGGAAATTTCAATTGAAATTTCACCCGAGCGCGCTAACTTTCGCCACCAATCGACGTCCAATATATCGAACTTCGATGGCTACCAACCCGGAATTTCTCAAGGGCACGCTCGACATGTTGATCCTGCGGACTTTATGCCGCAGCCCCAACCACGGTTACGGCATCGCCCTGCACATCCGGCGGACTTCCCAGGACGCCTTCAAGGTGGGGGAAGGGTCCCTCTACCCCGCCTTACAGCGTCTGCTGGTCAACGGCTGGGTCCAGGCCGAATGGGGCGTCACCGACACCAACCGCAAGGCGCGCGTCTACCAGATCACGCCGGAGGGCCGTAAACAGCTTGCGGACGAGGTCCGGGAATTTGGCTTTGTTTTGGCAACCATCGCCCGAATCATGGAGAGCGAATGAGATTCTGGAACCGTTTTCGTCTGCGGACCCGTGGAAACCGCCTGGAAAGCGAACTCAGGGATGAGATTCGCCTGCACCGCGAAATGCTGAAAGAGGAGTTCCTGCGCGAAGGTATGTCCCATGCCGAAGCTGGCCGCGCCGTGGCGCAGCAGTTCGGCAACAGCTCTTCCGCCGCCGACCTGAGCCGCGACGAATGGACCTTCCCGCGCTTCGACGCCATGGCCAGGGATGTGCGTTTCGCCTGCCGCCTCATGCTGCGGCACCCCCTGCTCACTGCCGCCGCGGTACTGACGGTGGCCTTCGGAGTCGGCGCCAACACGGCGATCCTGAGCATCCTGGAAACCGTGCTGTTGAACCCGCTGGGCCTGCGGCACGCTGAGCGTGTGATGGCTGCGACCGTCCATATCGATCGCATCCACATGCGGAACGCCCAGAATTCCGCCGCGGACTTTCAAGATGTCCGCGGCCTCAGCGACGTTTTTTCCGCGGTGACTGCCGCCGAAGGACGCGTCTGGACCTACGATGCGGACGGCCAGGCAGTGCGGCTGTTGGGACGCGCGGTGACGCCTGAGTTCTTCACTATCTTCGACGCTGCGCCCGCCGTGGGCCGCGTCTTCACCCCGGACGACCGGGACAACGTCGTCGTCCTGTCGCACAGTATGTGGCAATCGCGATTCGGCAGCGACCCGAACGTCTTGGGCCGCGCCCTTTCGCTCGACGGTAAGCCCTATCGCATCGTGGGAGTGGCGCCCGCGGATCTGCGGTATCCCGCCGACGCCATGGCGTACACCCCGCTGCTGATCGATCCCAGACGTTTCGCCGCCGGCCAGCACGGCAACAACATGAACCTCACGGTGCTGGCCCGTCTGCGCGCCGGCGTGACCCCGCTCCAGGCAACTACCCGCGTGCATCGCTTCACCGCCGCGCAACAGGCCGCCGATACCGAAGAGGGCCGAGACCTGAAGAAGTTCGGCTACGGGTTGGACCTGGATCCCTTCGCCGTTTTCGTGGCGGGCGACCTGCGCAGTCCTCTCTGGCTGCTGTGGGCCGCGGCTTTGGTGGTGCTCGCCACCGGATGCGCCAACGTGGCCGGACTGTTGCTCACGCGCAGTTCCGGACGCCGCAGGGAAATCGCCATCCGCCTTTCCGTGGGCGCCACACGCTGGCGGATTGTGCGTCAACTGCTGCTGGAAAGTCTGCTGCTGGGGGTTGCCGGCGGCCTTGCAGGTCTGGCCATGGCAAAGTTCGCCGTCCCGCTGGTGACGCGCGTTTCCGTGCCGGGCAAACAACTCCTGGCGCTGGTGGAGTTGGACCATCGCATGCTTCTCTATGGCTTGGGCCTGGCCATGGCCAGCGGCATTCTGTTCGGACTGGTGCCGGCCGTGCAACTGCTGCGCGAAAGCCAGACCTCCGAGATGGCGCGCAGCCGCCGCCGTTGGTTTCAGGACATCTTCGTCGTCGCGGAAGTGGGCGGCGCTTTCGTGCTGCTGGTGATGACCGGCCTGCTCCTGCGCAGTTTGTGGATGGTGGAGCAGATCCAGCCCGGCTTCGATACGCGCAACGTCACCACCGCGTATTTCACCAAACCGCGCAACGATCCCGGCTTCGAACTGCGCCTCAAAACGGCGTTGCAGAATGCTCCCGGGGTGGAATCTGCCGCGTTGGTCTATCCCGTGCCCTTCACGCAGGGCGGACTCACCAGCGGATTTGAGATTCGCAATCGCAAGGCGCAGGCGGGAGAGCCGGAGTGGCACGGCGAAGCTTACTTCGTGACTCCGGAGTATTTCCAGACGCTGCACATTCCCATCGTGGCGGGCCGCAACCTGGCGGAAACCGATATCGCCGGCGCTCCCCTGGTCTGCCTGGTCGATCGCAAACTGGCCGACCGTTTCTTCCACAACCAGGATCCGATCGGTCAGGAGATCGCGATGTATCAAGGATTCGCGCGCATTGTTGGGGTAACTGCCGCGGTACGTGCGGATGGTTTGGAAGAGGAGACGCGGCCCGTGGTCTACTACGCGCTACCGCAAGTCCCGCTCTTCCGCACGGCTGGGGTGGTTCTGCGCTCCCAAGTGCCTGCCGCGCGCCTGATTCGCGAAACGGTGCACCGGTCCAATGGCGCCGTTCCGGTCTACGATCTGCAGACCATGGAAGAACGCATCGGCGAAAAGCTGGGCATCCGGCGCGTGCTGGCCGCTCTGCTGGCCATCTTCGGCGGCATCAGCCTGCTGCTGGCCGCCATTGGGATCTATGGGGTGATTGCTCAAGTGGTGGCGGAACGTACGCAGGAAATCGGCGTCCGGATGGCGCTGGGCGCGCGGCCCGCGCAAATCCTGCATCAGTTTCTGGGCCAGGGATTGCGCGCCGCTGGTTTCGGACTGCTGCTCGGCGCCGGGGCCACTCTGTATCTCCAGAAATGGATTGTCAGCCTGCTCTACCACGTCCAGGCGTTCGATTGGACCACGCTCGCTGGCTCCGTGGCAGCTCTGGTGGCCGGCCCGCCGCGCCTCGCGCATCGATCCGCAAACGGCGCTGCGCTACGAGTAGCCGCGGGTCCGCACCCTCGAAATTTCGGAGTTAGTTCGGTGACAGGCTACATAACCTCGGAATTGATTCCGAGGTTATGTGCCCCTCTCTCGAAAATCCAGGATGCCACCCGGCCCGGATGAAAATGGGCGGGAAAACGCGTCGGGATTTTCGCGAAGGGCAAACTCGAGCCAGGCACGGAGATTCGCCAAAAAGCGGCGAATTTCGAGCCTGTGTAAAAAGCCCGCGGCAGCGGGTGAGGCACCGCGTCATGAGCCCAACGTCGATGGGCTTCCAGTCACGGTATCCTGAACTCATGGCACGCACTGAATCTGTCATGGCCGGTCTTGGCACCGCCGCTCCCGAATTCACGCTTCCCGATGTAGCTTCTGGCAACACCGTGAGCCTCGCATCCTTCGCCGGCAAGAAAGGCCTGCTGGTGATCTTCATTTCCCGCCACTGCCCGTACGTGCAGCACGTCAAACACGAACTGGCGAAGCTGGGAGACGATTACCGCGAGAAGGACCTCGCCATCGTCGCCATCTCTGCGAATTACGTCCCGGATTATCCCGATGATTCGCCGGAGAGCCTGCGCGAAATGGCGTCTGAGTTGGCGCTGACATTCCCGGTTTGCTACGACGAATCGCAGGAGATCGCTAAAGCTTACCAGGCCGCCTGCACTCCTGATTTTTTTCTGTACGATGAGTCCCGCCGGCTGGTCTACCGCGGCCAATTGGATAGCAGCCGCCCCAAGACAGATATTCCGGTAACAGGTGTTGACCTGCGTGCCGCTTTGGATGCGCTGCTGAGTGGAGAGCCCATCGCCGATCTGCAAAGGCCCAGCCTGGGCTGCAACATCAAGTGGCGGCCTGGGAGCGAGCCTTCGTATTACCACTCCTCGTAGCCGGCAGCGACAACAGCCAGAATAACGCTAACGCCGTTGCGGCAGCCGGAATCAGATACCAAGGCCACGGGCCCAACGCATCCAATAAAGACGCATTTTTCGGCTTGCGGCATAAGTACATGTAATTGGTTCCATAAACTTTATTGAACATTCCGGCCAGGAAGGCATAAGCCAGCAGTAGACCGTAGGCCCGCCACATCGCCCCGCCATTCAGTGGGCAGATTCGGCCGAAGACCAGCACCGCACAGGCGATCACGATGCCGCCGTGCGCCACAAAGAAATAGATGGCCGGATAGGTGGGCCACCGCGACCACAGATCGGGCGTCAGTAACGCCATGCCGGCGCCTGCCAGACCTGCGAAATAAGCCAGTTCCACGATTGTCGGAATCACCGTGAGACACGCGATGGCGCTGGCCCACAGAGTGACGTCGCAAAGCTGCAGCGGCAGGTTGGCGATGTGGACGCCCTCGTGGGAATACCTGAATCCCCACCAGATCAGCTCGTTGATCACCAATCCCCAGCCCAGAATGAGACGCACGAGGTGCCGGTCGGTGGGCACTTTTTGACAGACTTGCACCAAAACGATTGCCAGTATCGAAATCGCGGCCAAGAGCGTCAAATGAGTAGGTCCGAACAGCGCCATGGCACCTTCGAGTTTACGTTAATTTACCGACAATGGCTCTCAATCACTACCTGCAGCGCGGAACTTCGCGCAGGCGCAGGGTGTTTCTATCAGTAGATGTTGGAAGTTTGGACACAAACGTGCCAAGTGTTTGTTAAGGGATGGCTGGGAATTAGATGGCAGTTCAAAACGGAGGAGGACAAACTCAATGAAACCCAATCAAGCCCCTATGTTGCGTCACGTCACCCAACTGATAACTACAGTTACTGTTCTTTCGTTGGCCGCGTCCGCACAGGTGAATGTTCTTACCTCGAACTATGACAACACTCGCGCCAATGCGAATCTCAACGAAGCGAAGCTGATCCCTGGAAATGTGGTTCCCGGCAGTTTTGGAAAGTTGGGGAGCTTTCCAGTAGATGGACAAGTGTACGCGCAGCCTCTTTACATCAGCGGCGTAGCCATTTCGGGCCGGGGCACGTACAACATTCTTTTCGTCTGCACGCAGCACGATACGGTCTATGCATACGATGCCGATTCGGCGGCTTCCCCGAATCTTTTGTGGCAGGTGAACTTCGGACCTTCGGTCCCGAGCACTACTTTTGGCGACTATGGCGACATCGCTCCGGAAATCGGAATCCTCAGCACTCCCGTCATCGACTCGCAACAAGGCGTGATGTACGTAGTCTCGGACACGCTGCAGAACGGCGTGCCGATGTTTCAGCTTCACGCGCTCGATTTACGCACCGGCCAGGAAGTGCTCAACGGACCGGTTGCCATCACAGGCCAGGTTGCCGGCAGCGGAGCGGCTTCCAAGAACGGCGTTATCGCCTTCGATCCGTATTGGCACATTCAACGGCCCGGCCTGCTGCTGTTGAACGGCACCGTGTATCTCACATTCGGCTCCCACGGCGACGATGGTCCCTGGCATGGGTGGATGTTCACTTATAGCGCTTCTGATCTGAGCAGGGCTCCGGCGATTCTGAATATCTCGCCCAACGGAACCGGCGGATCCATCTGGCAATCCGGCCGCGGTCTGGCCGCCGATAGTTCCAATAACATTTACGGCATCAGCGGCAACGGCGATTACGACGGAATCACGAATTTTTCCGAGAGCTTTCTGAAATTCAACGGAACGAAACCCGCCATCACGGATTGGTCTACGCCGCCCAATTGGCAGGATCTTTCCGACAACGATTACGATCTTTCCGCCGGCGTAGCATTGATTCCCGGGACCCACATGATGATTGGCGGCGACAAAGCCGGCAACTTGTACCTGGTGGATGGCGACAACATGGGCCACGGCACTGGCGGCACCGCACAAATCCTGAGAGCCGTGCAGAACGGCGGGATCTTCAATATGGCGATCTGGAGCCGGCCCGATGGCGCGTATGTCTACGTTCCCGAGTTGAACAGCACGTTCAAGTGCTATCAGGTGGCCGGCGGAGCTTTCAATCAGACACCGGTATCGGTCAGCCTCACCGGCGGCACCGATCCGTACGAAGGCATGGCGATCTCGGCCAATGGCACGCAGAATGGGACGGCGATTCTATGGGCTACCACAGGAGACAACACCCAGGTGACGCTGCCCGGCACGCTTCACGCCTACGACGCCACAAACCTGGCGAACGAAGTCTGGAACAGCGACATGACCGGCGGCACCGATTCTCTGGGCACCTTCGCGAAGTTCGCCAACCCTACCGTGGTCAACGGCAACGTATATGTGCCTACCTGGTCGAACTCCGTGACGGTATATGGACTGCTGCCGCAGAACACCGGCGGGCAGCCACAGCCGGCTATCGGCGGCATCGCCAATTCGGCCAGCTATGCGGTCAACTCCGTTTCGCCCGGTGAGTTGGTTACGATCTTCGGCAACAATGTCGGCCCCGCCAACGCGGTGGGCGCGCAATTCGATTTCTCAGGCAACCTGCTGACTCTGATAGGCGGTACCCAGGTGCTGTTTGACGGCATCCCGGCGCCCATGATTTATGCTTCGGGGAGCCAGTTGAACGCCGTGGTGCCGTTCGGAATCGCCAACAAGACCACCCAGGTGCAGGTAGTCTACGCCGGCCAGGCGTCTAATGCATTCTCGATGAATGTGAGCGCGGCTACACCCGGAGTCTTCACGTCGGACGGCAGCGGATCGGGACAGGCCGCTGCGTTGAATCAGGACTACAGCATCAACTCCAGCGGCAATCCCGCGGCGCAAGGGTCGGTAGTCACCATCTACGCCGAAGGCGCGGGACAACTGAACCCTCCGCTGCCGGATGGCAGCGTGGTCACGGCTGACAACCTGCCGCAACCCGTCCTTCCCGTCTCGGTGCTGGTGAACGGCCAGACTGCCACGGTGTGGTATGCGGGAGGCGCCCCCGGGAACGTAGCGGGCGTCCTCCAGGTGAACTTCCAACTTCCCGACGGCACACCCAGCGGCCCCAACGTGCCCGTAGTCTTGCAGGTGGGCAAGGCCACCAGCAAGCAAAGTCTCACTATAGCAGTGCAATAATCGGCCGAGACCGCTCCCTTACGGTCGCGGCTCTGTAAGCGATCGCCTCTCGAAACAGAGCCGCGACCGTAAGGGAGCGGTCCCGGCTAGACCCGCCCTCTGGTGGCGCGATCCGGTGGAATGGAGTAGAATTCGAAACATTCCACTGTGTCGTGTTTTTAACGGAGGGTTCCGTGAAAGTCTCGCGTTCGTTCGCCGTCACCGTCCTGGCCGCAGCGGTTACTGCCGCTATCGTGGCGCAGACCAAGCTGCAGCCGCAGGATGAAGAGTACGCCAAGCTGGTGAAGGAATGGACTACCCAGCCGAACTTCATGAGTCCACTGGTAGACCATCTACCCAAAGCGCCTGGCATTCCCACCGTGAAGGACGTGCTGGGATACTACAGCGGCGCCCCCAAGAAACTGACCAGGACCGCCGAACTGGCGAAGTACTACAAGGCGCTGGCCGCCGCGTCCAAGCGCGTCAAGGTTTTTGAAATCGGCAAGACCGATGAAGGCCGCGAGTGCCTGGTGATCGCGGTGTCCGACGAAGACACCATCCGTAATCTGGATACGTATAAAGGGTACCTGGCGAAACTGGCCGACCCGCGTGGGCTCTCCGCCGAGCAGGCCAAGCAGATCATCGCGCAGGCCAAGCCCATCTACATGTTCACCGGCGGCCTGCACAGCGCCGAGACCGGACCGCCGGAGATGCTGATGGAACTGGCATACCGGCTGGCTGCCGAAGAGACTCCGCTGTTCGACCAGATCCGCAAGAACGTCATCGTGATGATGAGCGCCGCACTGGAGCCGGATGGCCGCGACCGCTACGTGGATTGGTACAACCATCACATGCTCTCGCAGGAAAGCGAGAACGATCGCGTCCCCGGGCCGCCCTACTGGGGCAAGTACATCTTCCACGACAACAATCGCGACATCAATTACTCCCAGGTGACCATGCGGAACTGGCTGAAGTTCTACCTGGAGTGGCACCCGCCCATCATGCACGACCTGCACGAATCCGAGCCGCTCATGTACACCTTTAGCGGCCAGACTCCGCAGAACCCCACGCTGGACCCGATTCTGTACGCCGAGATGCCGTGGTTCAGCGATTTCGAAATGACCAAGATGATTGGCTACGGCATGCCGGGCGTGTGGACCCACGCGTTCGTGGACATGTGGTCGCCGGGCTACCTGGGCTTCATGTCCTCCAATCACAACGGCATGCTGCGTATGTACGAGACCATGGGCAATGGCGGAGCCAACACCATGCAGCGCACCATCGGCGGCGGTGGCGGACCGGGCGGCGGGGGCGGAGGCGGTGGTGAAGCGCCCGGCGGCCCTCCGGCCGCTGAGGCAGCGACACCCGACGCAGGCCGTGGCGGCGCCGGTGGCGGCCGCGGCGGCGGAATGACGGCGCGCGACTGGTACCGTCCTCTGCCTCCCCCGCGCACCCTGACATGGAGCATGCGCAACAACACCAATTACATGGAGACGGGGGTGCTTTCGGCACTGGAACTGACCTCGGCGTTCTCCAGGACGGTGCTGGAAAACTTCTACATGAAGAGCCGCAACTCCGTCAACAGCGGCCAGACGGAAGCTCCGTTTGGGTACGTGCTGCCGGTGCAGCCGGACATGACGCGCGTGGCCTTCATCGTGAACATCCTGCGGCTACAGGGCATTGAAGTGGGTCGAGCCACCGCGGAGGTCAAACTGAAGG
>OKRF01000159.1:29112-30481 GCA_900290315.1 Candidatus Sulfopaludibacter sp. SbA3
ATCCTGCTCGAGAAGCAGAACTACCCCGATGCCAGCCTCAACACCTACGACGACACTGCCTGGACCATGGGAATGATGAGCCACGCCGAGGTGAAAGAGATCGGCGATAAAGCCGTGCTCGACGTGCCGGTGCAGCCGGTGGACGTCCTCAACATTACCGGGACGGTGAAGGGCGATGGAGTGGTGACCGCCATTCTGCACAACGGCTCGAATCACATCGCCACGCTGCGCTACCGGCTGAAGGATCTCAAGTTCGAAGCCATCGAGCAGTCCACTAAGGTGGGCGATACGCAATTGCCCGCGGGAACGCTGCTGGTGCAATCCAGCCCGCGCGTCAAGGCGGAAATCGAAAAACTGGGGCTGCAGGCGGTGGAACTGGCCCAGGCGCCGAACGTGACCAAACACCTGGTGGATCTGCCGCGCCTGGCGGTCTTCAGCACCTGGGGCAGTACTCAGGATGTGGGCTGGGTTCGCTATGCGCTGGATCATTTCGAGGTGCCCTACGACCTGATTTACAAAGAGCGCATCAAGCAGGGCGGATTGCGCGGCTCTTACGATGTGGTGGTGATTCCCAGCCAGGGGCGCGGCGGCGCCAAGGGCCTGATCTTCGATATCGAGGGGCGCGGCAAGGCCATCGATTACCAGAAGACGCCTTCATTCCCCTCGCTCGGCTCTTATGGTGAATCGGCGGATATCACCGGCGGCATGGGATTGCAGGGCGTGGCCGAGTTCGATAAGTTCGTCAACGATGGCGGCGTGCTGTTGACGCTGGGCGCGGCGAGCTTCTTCCCCGCCGAGATGGGCATCACGCGGACGGTAGACGCGGCCCGCACCACAGCCGCTTTTTACGCCCCCGGCCCCATTGTGGAAGCGGAGATTCTGAAGCCCACGCATCCCATCTTCTACGGCTACGACAAAACCACCATTCCCGTGCGTTGGGCCAATGGTCCGCTGCTGCGCGCCACTGGCACCGAGGGTCGCAACTGGACCCTGATGCGCTTCCCAGGCACCGACAGCNNCTGGCACCGAGGGTCGCAACTGGACCCTGATGCGCTTCCCAGGCACCGACAGCTCCGTGTTGAGCGGCCTGATGCGCGGCGTCGCCGAGACCAGGGGCCGTCCCGCAATCATGGATGTCCCCGTGGGGCAAGGGCACGTGGTGCTCTTCGCCACCAACCCGGCCTATCGCTGGCAGAATCTGGGCGAGTTCAACATGCTCGCCAACGCCATCCTGCATTTCAACGATTACCCGAAGGCGACGCCAAATGGAGGCGGCCGCGGAGCGACGCAGGCGGGTCAATAGCGCTCTCACCGCGACCGCTCCCTTACGGTCGCGGCTCCGATTCCGAGCCACGACCGTTAGAGAGAT
>OKRF01000159.1:30491-35672 GCA_900290315.1 Candidatus Sulfopaludibacter sp. SbA3
GTTAGAGAGATTCCGAGCCACGACCGTTAGAGAAATTCCGAGCCACGACCGTTAGGGAGTGGTTGGCCGGTAGCAGCACGAAACTTAGACTACCGGTTACCGCGCCGCCACCGCAGCTATTTGCACATGCGCGTCGTTCGGGTACTGCTCCAGCGCAATGCGGAATGCCCGGGCGCTCAATTGCGTCTTATTCGCCTTGCCCAAGGCTCGGCCACCGGCCGGGGGTAATACGGCGGTTCGGTATACACCAGGTGGCGCTCTGCCTTGCTGGCCTGCTCGAATAACTTCAGGGCGCGATCGCTGCGGCCGTCGGCAAGCTCCAGGTGGGCCTCCATCTCCTGGCGCGCCACTTCCAACTCGGAGGGGTTGGCGCGATGGGTACGCGTGCGATAATCCGCCAGCGCCTCGTCGAATTTCGCGGCCTCCTCACGGGCCTTGGCGGCGTCGCCTGTGTTGGCATATGCCAGTGCGCGTCCCCAGTGGCGCCACGCTTCCTGCCGCGGGCGGGCGAGCACGGGCAGCATCTCGCCGGCGATGATCTCGTGCCATTTTTCGAACTGCACCAGCGTGCGCAGCATGGCGAACCAGCCCTGCGCCCGTGCGCTGCCCACTCCATCCGCAGCCGCCTGCTGGGCGGGATTTTCGTGGAACTGGAGCAATTCCCGCGCCGCCTCGATCGCGTCGTCGTACCGGCCCTCAAACGAGTAAGCGGTGGCCAGGTAGTGGACGTTGTGCCCGTGATGTCCATCGCCATACAGTTTGTCCTGCGACATCCATTTGCGCTCGTTCTTCGCGGCGTCGGCAAATGCCTTCTCCGCGTCGGCCCAGCGGCCGGTCTGCGAATAAATGTGTCCCGGCATGTGCAGCGCGTGCGGGATGTTGGTCACCAGTTGGGCGTACTTCTCACAGCTCGGCCACGCCTCTTTGGCAAAGGTGGAACCTTCAAACGCGTGGATGATGTAGTGATGCACGCCGGGATGCTCGGGCGCCTTCGGGAGGAGCCCGCGCAGGATGGCGACTGCTTCCGTGCTTCCCGGCGCCACCGGCTTCTTGTCCGGGGTGGTGAAGCCGCGCATGATCATCAGGGCCAGGTCGAGTTCCGCCTCCACCTCGCCGGGATGCGCGGCCAGCAGGGCGCGCAGGCTCTTTACGAACGCTTCCTCCGGCTCCTTGGCATTGGGATCGCGGCGCGCAGCGACGGCAGCGATGTACATCTTCTCCAGGCCGGTGGCCTTGCCGGGCACCTGGCTCAGTTCCACCGCTTTGCGGGCCGCAATGCGCGCGCGGGAAGTCGCCGGGGCCACCTGCTTGCCGAAGAACGCGCTTAGGGTGTCGATCTGGAATCGCGGGCGCCAATCGCCGGCGGCCACCATGGCGACGCCCCAGTAGGGCATGGGCGCTGCGGGATCCAGCGCGGATGCCTGCAGGAAACTGCGCTCCGCTTCGCGCGCCCAGAACGAGTGCATCTGCGCCACTCCCTGGTCGAAAAACTGTTGCGCCTCGGCGCTGGAAGTGGTGATAGGCAGGTGTACCGTCCCCATTCCCGGCAGAATTCTGGCCGGCAGCGTAGGCGCCAGCGCGCTGGGGGGCGGAGCGCAGTTATCGCCTTTGGGCGTTTGGGCCGCGGCGGCCAGCACGATGGTCAGCAGAACGGAGAGTTTCATGGATGATCCTCCAAGGTGCGCGCAATCACATGCGCCAGTTGATCCGGGCGGAAATTCGAGCCTTCGAGAACGGCAGCCAGCCGCCCATCGCGCCCGACGATGGTGGTGGTGGAGTTGTGGCCGATGGAGCCTTCGCCGGCCCAGTAAACCTCGCCCAGCGCCGCCGCCAGGGGAGCCACGTTTCCGGTCAGGAAGTGCCACGCTGGTCCGGCGGCCCACCGGCGCGCGTAATCGGCCAGGACGGGCGGGGTGTCGAAATCCGGGTCTACCGTCACAGAGAGCAGCACCAGATCCTCGGCGGAGAAGCGGCGCTGCAACAGGGCGAAGTTGGCGGACAGGCGGGGGCAGACGTCCGGCAGCGGACAGCGCGTATAGATGAAATCGATGGCCACCGCTTTGCCGCGAAGGCCGGCAGTATGCACGGTGCGGCCGTTCTGATCGGTGAGCGCGAAATCCGGCAGTTCGGCGCCAAGTGCCAGCTTTTCGGGGGATGCGGGGATGGCGGCGTCGGGTTCGCCGCTCGGCTGAATGTGACGCGCCAGGGTACGGGCGTCGGGTTCGCCGCTCGGCTGAATGTGACGCGCCAGGGTACTTGACTTCGTCACGGACAGCTCAAACCGGATGTGCGCACCGGGATGCAGCGCCGCCAACTCCGCCGGATTCTCCGCGGCAAACGGCATCAGCATGGCAGGCATGTAGTGCGCGATGGCGCGATGGGATACCAGCATGGTGCGGGCCGCCGGATCGATGGCCACGACGATGCCATCCACGAGATAGGTCTTCGCTGCCAGCGGCAAAGCGAGGAAAAACGCGATTGTGGGAATGCGATGCAACATGGGCCCAGTTCCCCAGAGTATATACCAGAAGAGGCAGGGGACCGGCGGAGCGTCATTTGGCAAACAGGGCACACCCTTCGAGTGCTAAGCTGAAAGGGTAGCGCCCGTGCACTTCCTTTGAATACCGCTGGACCGGCCTAAGGATCTTCGATTCCGTCGGTTGTGCCTTCCTCAATCGATTTGTCAGGCATGAATTAAACATTAGGAGTCAGCTTTGAAAGAAACAGGAACCGTAAAGTGGTTTAACGCAGCCAAGGGATTTGGCTTCATCCAACGGGAAAGCGGCGAAGACGTATTCGTCCACTTTTCCGCCATTTCCGCCGCTGGATATCGCTCGCTCGACGAAGGCGCGCGGGTGTCCTTTGAGGTAAAGAAGGGTCCGAAGGGCCTGCAGGCCGAAGACGTAAATCTAGTCTAAAACGGCCGGCACGGAATTCGTGCGTCCATTGCGGCGGGACTTCATAATAGGAATAGAAGACCGCCGCATGCGCAAATTATGGTGGGGTGTTGGGGCCTCAGTCATCCTGGTTGCTTTTCTGGGGTGGCTGCAGTTTGGGCCGCCGAGGGTGGCACCCCGCGTTTACAAAATGGGTTGGACCGATTCGCCGCCGTTCCAGGTGCGTGGATCGGGCAGCGAACCAACCGGTCTGGCGATAGACCTTATCCGAACGGCGGCGCGACGCCGCGGCATCCGACTGCAGTGGATCTACTGGCGGGACAGCTCCGAAGCCGCACTGCGCCGCAAGGCCGTGGACCTTTGGCCGCTCATCGCCATCACCCCTGAGCGGCTCCGTTTCTTCCACATCAGCGAACCCTTCCTGGAAGCCGAATACTGCCTGCTGGTGCGCGCGGATAGCCCGCACACCACGCTGCAGGACCTGACGGCGGCGACCATCGGCCTGACCAGTTCACCCATCGACCTCTATCACCTCGGGCGCCACCTGCCATATGCTCACCAACTGACACGTCCGCAGCGATCGCAGGTGATGGAAGATCTGTGCCAGCAGCGCTCCGATGCCGCGTTCATGGACGCATTCACGGGGATTTCCACGCTGTTGGAAAAGCATGGGCCGTGCGGACAGCAGACTCTGCGATGGATTGCCGCGCCCGAGATCCGTTCCCGCTTCGGAATCGGAGCCGTGTTCGAATCGAGCGCGGCCGCCGACGCACTACGCGATGAGATTGGCGCCATGGCCTCGGAAGGCCAATTGGCTCCTATTCTGGGCCAGTGGGGATACACGTCGCAGCAACTCGAATCGATGGAGGCTATCCTGGCCGCCCGGCGGCACACCCAGCAGTTGGCGGCTGCGGCCGTGCTGTTTGCCATTCTATTCGTGGTGGCATGCTGGCAGAGCATTCGCTTTCTCAGGGAAAGAAATCGGACGCGCCGGGCTGAGAGGTTTCTCAGGGAAAGAAATCGGACGCGCCGGGCTGAGAGGGCGCTACGCGAGACGGAGGAGAAGCTCCGCCTGATGGCCATCAACATGAAAGAGATGGTGCTGGCCTACGACATGAACCGGCGCCTTATTTTCGCCAATCCGGCGGTGGAGACGCTGACCGGGTACCGGGTCGCGGAGTTGGAAAAAGGTGGATTGGTCAATTGGATTCATCCGGACGATCGGGCGCGTATGATGGCCTACTGGGAAGGACTGTTTCAAGGGCATGCGTATGACGGGGAAGAGTACAGGCTAGTCACCCGGGATGGGCGCATCAAGTGGGCCTCCGCTACGTGGGGCCCGATTCGCGACGCCGCCGGCCGGCAGATCGGAATACAGGGCAGCGAACGCGACATTACGGAACGTAAGGCGGCCGACGAGGCGCTACGCGAATCGGAGCGGCGTTTCCGCGGCCTTCTGGAGCACGTGCAATTGGCGGCCGCGATGTTCGACCTGAAAGGGAACTACGTTTTTGTAAATGACTACACTCTGGCCATCACGGGCTGGACGCGAGAAGAGATGATCGGACACCACGTGACCGAGCACCTGCCGCCGGAGCAGCACGAGCACATTCGCGCCATAAATGAAGGCCTGGCAAGCTCCGGCGAGCCCTCGCATTGGTTCACGGAACCCTTGCTCCTGACCAAGGACGGTAAGCGGCGCTGGCTGCAGGCGAACAACGTGGCGCTGCGCAATGCGGAAGGCCAGATTGTGGCGATTGCCTCGCTGGGTGTGGACGTCACCGAGCACCGTGCGCTGCAGGAGCAGTATCTGCAGGCGCAGAAACTGGAGAGTCTGGGCACGCTGGCCGGCGGGGTTGCGCACGACTTCAACAACCTGCTTACGGTGATCAACGGGTACAGCGATATCGTGTTCCGAAGCTTGCGCGAAGGCGACGCTGCGCGGCCCAAGATCGACCAGGTCCGCAAAGCGGGAGCACGTGCGGCGGCACTTACGCAACAACTGCTGGCGTTCAGCCGCCGGCAGATCGCGCAACCCCGGCCGGTGGACCTCAATCGCATGGTGGAGGAGTCCGCCGGGATGTTCGGGGCGCTGTTGGGCGAAGACATCGAACTCGTGACTCATCTGGGCCGCCCGCTGGGACAGGTGATGGCCGATCCAGGTCAGATCCAACAGGTGCTCATGAACCTTCTCGCGAATGCACGCGACGCCATGCCGGATGGGGGAAGACTGACCATCGAGACAACGAATGGCACCATCTCCTCGGGATATCGGGCCGACCAT
>OKRF01000056.1:0-11000 GCA_900290315.1 Candidatus Sulfopaludibacter sp. SbA3
ACCCCCAACCCCCAAGCCCCGTTCTTTCACTGCGACCCCAGCAGCTCCAGAAACGCCTGCGTCGCGCGATTGAACTTCTTCCGCCGCCGATGCACCACGCCGACCGGGCGTACCAATTCCGGAGCATGCAGCGGAACCGCCACTAACCGCCCTTGCGCAATCTCCGCCTGCATCGTCCGCGCCGGCAGGATGCTGACTCCGGAACCCAGCGCCACTGCCTCCTTGATCATGCCGATATTGTCGAAGTGCATCACCGGCCGGATCTCGATCCCCTGCGCCCGCAGAAATCGATCCAGTTCGCGCCGGATGGAAAGGTCCTCATCGAAGGCAATATAATCCTGGCCGTTCAAGTCCGCCGGATAAGCTTCGCTGCGTGCTGCCAGCGGATGGCCGGGTGCCACGGCCAGTTGCATTTCCTCCTGGCGCCACGGAATCGCAGCGATATCGCGGCTCGATTCGGGATAGCTCACCAGGCCCAGGTCGGAGGAATCGTTCAAGACGGAATCGTAGATTTTATCGGGCCGCATGTATTCGACGGCGAGGTTCGAAGCCGGATACCGCGTCGAGAATTCATCCTGCAGGCGGCTCATTTCGCTGAGACCGATCGAGTAGATGGAAGCCACCCGGACCGTGCCCGCGATGTCGCCCTTCAGAGACTCCAGAGCAAGGCCGAAAACCTCTTCGCGATGCAGCACATCGCGGCAGAATTCAGCGTAGAGTCTTCCCGCAGGGGTCAACTCCAGGGGCCGTTTGCTGCGGTCAAACAAAGGCAGTCCCAGGCGACGTTCCACCTCCTGGACGTGCTGACTCGCAGCGGATTGGCTCACTCCACAATGAGTCGCCCCCTTGCTCATGCTGCGCGTAGCCGCTATCTCTCTGAAAAGTCGGAGTTCCGGGAATGCCACGGAGTCATTGTAACATAAGCATGACTAATATTAAATGAAGAGTATTTCCCTATTGCCTAATACTGTGGACGCTGTTACACTATTTCCAAGGCGACCGCCGATTGAACGAAACTGCGCCCGGATTACCCTCCCTGGCGTGCGGATTTCCTGGACTACCACTATGGAACACTCTGTTGTGAGCACCGGCCTACCCCAGGCGCAAGGTCTCTACGACCCGCGCCACGAACACGATGCGTGCGGCATCGGCTTTGTCGCCAACATCAAGGGGCAAAAATCGCACGACATCATCCTGAAGGGCATCCAGGTTCTGATCAACCTGACCCATCGCGGTGCTTGCGGCTGCGATCCGGAAACCGGCGATGGTGCCGGAGTGTTGATCCAGATTCCTCACAAGTTCTTCGCGCGCGAATGCGCCAAACTCGGTTTCACCCTGCCGCAGCCTGGCGAATACGGCGTGGGCATGACTTTTCTTCCTGTGGAGCGGCACGCGCGGCTGCAATGCGAAGGCGTGATCGAGCGCATTGTCCGGGAGGAGGGGCTCACCGTTCTGGGATGGCGCGATACCCCCATCGAGGGAACGGCCATCGGCCGCGTGGCGCGTGGATCGCAGCCTTACATTCAACAGATTTTTGTGGCCCGCGCCAGGGGCATGAACGAAGACCAACTGGAGCGCAAGCTCTACGTGATCCGCAAGCGGGCCGAAACGGAGATCGGCGCATCGTCGATCGCCGACAAGGGCTTCTTCTATGTCCCCTCGCTCTCCGCGCGGACCATCGTATATAAAGGTCTCCTGCTGGCGCCGCAGATCGCCAATTTTTATCCCGAATTGAGCGATCCGGAAGTAGTGAGCGCGCTGTGCCTGGTGCACCAGAGGTTCTCCACCAACACGTTTCCCACCTGGCAGCTTGCCCATCCCTATCGCTACATTGCCCACAACGGCGAGATCAACACGCTGCGCGGCAACGTGAACTGGATGCATGCGCGCCAGAGCATCCTGGCCTCGCCGCTCTTCGGCGACGATATCAAGAAGCTGTTCCCCATCATCCAGCCCAATGGCAGCGATTCCGCCGCGTTCGATAACGCCCTGGAAATGCTGGTGATGTCGGGCCGCGGCATTGCGCATGCCATGGCCATGCTGATTCCCGAAGCGTGGTCCAAGAACGAGCATATGAATCCGCAGAAGCGGGCTTTCTACGAGTACCACGCCTCCTTGATGGAGCCGTGGGACGGGCCCGCCGCCATCGCCTTCACCGATGGCCGCTCAATTGGCGCCACGCTGGATCGCAATGGCTTGCGCCCGGCACGCTACCTGGTGACCAAAGACGACTTGTTGATCATGTCGTCGGAGACGGGTGTGCTACCGCTCAAGCCGGAAGAGGTCAAGCTCAAGGGACGCCTGCAGCCCGGCAAGATGCTGCTGGTGGACACGGTGGAAGGGCGCATCGTTTCCGACCGCGAACTCAAGCGCTCGCTCTACGGGCGCAATCCGTATCAACTTTGGATCAAGGAAAACCAGATCACTCTGGACCAGTTGGCCGATCCGCCGCGGCAGCATGCCGCCGATTCAACCACCCTCCTGGTGCGCCAGCGCGCCTTCGGCTACACCGATGAAGACGTGCGCATGATCCTCGAACCCATGGCGCAGACCGGCCAGGAGCCGGTGGGCTCCATGGGCACCGATACGCCGCTGGCTTGCCTTTCCGATAAGCCGCAGCCGTTGTTCAACTACTTCAAACAGCTCTTTGCGCAGGTGACCAATCCGCCCATCGATCCCATCCGCGAAGAGATGGTGATGTCGCTCACCAGCTACATCGGCACCGAGCGCAACATTCTGGACGAGACGCCGCAGCACTGCCATACGCTCAAACTACCGCACCCCATCCTCACCAATCGCGACCTGGAAAAGTTGCGCCGCGTATCGCAAGGCGATTTTCTGGCCACCACGCTGCCCATGCTGTTCGCGGTGGACGAGGGCGCCAAAGGCCTGGAGCGCGCGCTCTCGCAGCTCTGCCGGCGCGCCTCCCTGGCTATTCAATCGGGCTACACCCTCTTGATTCTTTCAGACCGCGGGCTGGATGAAGAGTACGCTCCCATTCCCAGTCTGCTGGCTCTGGCCGCCGTGCACAATCACCTGGTGCGCGAAGAGACGCGCACGCAGGTAGCCTTGATCATCGAATCCGGCGAGCCGCGCGAGGTGATGCACTTCGCGCTGCTGATCGGGTACGGCGCCAGCGCGGTGAATCCTTACCTGGCGTTGGAATCGGTGGGGCAGGGCGCGCCAAACTTCATCAAGTCCATCAACAAGGGGCTGCTCAAGACCTTCTCGAAGATGGGGATATCCACCCTGCAGTCGTACCGCGGCGCGCAGGTGTTCGAAGCCATCGGGCTCAATACAGACGTCATCGAGAAGTACTTCACCGGCACTGTTTCGCGCATTGAAGGTGTGGGGATCGACGTATTGGCGCAGGAAGCCATCCAAAAGCACGGATACGCCTTCCATCCCGTCACTGAGTTCGATACCGAGCTCGCGGTGGGCGGCAATTATCAATACCGCGCGCGCGGCGAGTATCATCTCTACAACCCGCAGACCATCGCCAAACTGCAGCATGCCGTACGCTCCGAGAGCGCGCAGACTTTTCAGGAATACACGGACCTGATCGATAAACAGGAGCAGCACCTCTGCACGCTGCGTGGACTGCTGGAGATTGGCAAGGCCGAAGAGCCGGTGCCGATCGAAGAAGTCGAGCCGGCCAAAGAAATCGTCAAGCGCTTCGCCACCGGCGCCATGTCTTTCGGCTCCATCTCGCAGGAGGCGCACGAAACGCTCGCCATCGCCATGAATTCGATGGGCGGCAAATCCAACACCGGCGAGGGCGGGGAAGACGAGGCGCGGTTCGGCACGCCGCGGCGCAGCGCCATCAAGCAGGTGGCTTCCGGCCGTTTCGGAGTGACCACCAATTACCTGGTGAACGCCGACGAGCTCCAGATCAAGATGGCGCAGGGGGCCAAGCCCGGCGAGGGCGGCCAGCTTCCCGGCCACAAAGTCGACGCCACCATCGCGCGCGTGCGCCACTCCATTCCCGGTGTCGGACTGATTTCGCCGCCGCCGCATCACGACATCTATTCCATCGAAGACCTGGCCCAGCTCATCTACGATCTGAAGAACGCCAATCCCAAGGCGCGCATTTCGGTGAAACTGGTGGCCGAGGTCGGAGTCGGCACAGTGGCGGCGGGCGTAGCCAAAGCGCATGCCGACGTCGTCTTGATCTCCGGCGATACCGGCGGCACCGGCGCCTCGCCGCTCAGTTCCATCAAGCATGCCGGTGTGCCGTGGGAGCTCGGCCTGGCCGAGACGCACCAGGTCCTGGTGTTGAACGATCTGCGCGGACGCATCCGCGTGCAGACCGATGGCAAGCTCCAGACCGGCCGCGACGTGACCATCGCCGCGCTGCTGGGCGCCGAAGAGTTCGGCTTCTCCACCGCGCCCTTGATTGCCATGGGCTGCATCATGATGCGCAAATGCCATCTGAACACCTGTCCGGTGGGCATCGCTACGCAGGATCCAGCGTTGCGCGCCAAGTTCCTGGGCACTCCCGAACACGTCATCAATTTTTTCTTCTTTATCGCGGAACAGGTGCGGCAATACATGGCGCAGATGGGCTTCCGCACGTTCGATGAGATGGTCGGCCGCGTCGACATGCTGGACGCGCGCAAAGCGGTGGACCACTCAAGGCCAAGGGGCTCGACCTTTCCACCATTCTTTATAAGCCGCAAGTGCCCAGCCGCGTAGCCCGCCGGTGTGTGCAGGCGCAGGACCACGGACTGGACCAGGCGCTGGATTACAAGCTGATCGATCACGCGCGCGAGGCCATCGAAAACGGCACACCGGTCGAGATCAAGCTGCCCATTCGCAACATTCACCGCACCGTGGGAGCCATGATGTCCGGCGAAATCGCGCGGCGCTATGGATCGGCCGGATTGCCGGACGATACCATCCACTGCAGCTTCACCGGCTCGGCGGGGCAGAGTTTCGGCGCGTTCCTGGCCAGGGGCGCCACGCTCGAATTGGAAGGCGACGCCAACGATTATGTGGGCAAGGGCCTCTCTGGCGGGCGCATTGTGGTCTATCCGCCGCGCACATCCACCTTCCTGCCGGAAGAGAACATCCTGATCGGCAACGTGGCGTTGTACGGAGCCACCAGCGGCGAGGCGTTTTTCAATGGCATGGCGGGCGAACGCTTCGCGGTGCGCAATTCGGGCGCCCTGGCCGTGGTGGAAGGGCTGGGCGACCACGGCTGCGAATACATGACGAACGGTCTGGTGGTGGTGCTGGGCAAGTGCGGCCGCAACTTCGCCGCCGGCATGAGCGGCGGTATCGCGTACGTGCTGGATGAGAAGGGCGACTTTGCCGAAAAGCGCTGCAACCAGGGCGACGTGGATCTGGAACCTGTGCCGGCGGAGGATGCAGCGCTGCTGCGTTCGCTCATCGCCAGGCACGTGGAAGCTACGGGAAGCCCGCGCGGCCACTGGGTGCTGGAAAGCTGGGACCAGATGCTCGAGAAGTTCGTGAAGGTGTTTCCACGAGAGTATCGCAGGGTGCTGGGTAGTGGGACAGGTCATCGCACTTCGTGGCCTGACGTTCCGGTGGTGATGCAACCTGTCATGGGAGGCAGGGTTTAAATGGCCAAGGTCACCGGCTTCCTGGAATACACTCGCGAAGTGCCGCAGCGCCGTCCGCCGGCCGAACGCATCAAGGATTGGTTTGAGATCTACCAGCCGTTCCCGGATGCCAGCCTCACCAACCAGGCGGCTCGTTGCATGGATTGCGGCGTACCGTTCTGCCACACTGGCTGCCCGCTCACCAATCTGATTCCGGATTGGAATGACCAGGCGTGGCGCGGGCACTGGCGTGATGCCGTGCGCCAGTTGCACGCTACCAACAACTTCCCCGAATTCACCGGGCGCATCTGCCCGGCGCCCTGCGAAGCTTCCTGCGTCTTGGGCATCAACGAGCCGCCGGTCACCATCAAGCAGATTGAAAAGACCATCATCGATCGGGCGTTTGACGAAGGTTTGATCAAGCCCGAACCGGCCGCCAACAAAACCGGACGGCGCGTGGCTGTCGTGGGGTCGGGTCCCGCGGGACTGGCCGCGGCGCAGCAACTGGCACGCGCAGGGCACGAGGTCACGGTCTTCGAAAAGAACGACCGTATCGGCGGGCTGCTGCGTTACGGCATCCCCAACTTCAAAATGGAGAAACACCTCATCGACCGGCGCCTCGATCAAATGCGCGCTGAGGGCGTCAAGTTCCAGACCAACGTGCATGTGGGCGTGACGATTTCGGCGGACGAACTGCGGCGGAAATTCGATGCCATCCTGCTGGCCGGCGGCGCCGAAAATCCGCGCGATCTGAAGGTGCCCGGAAGGGAACTCAGAGGCATCCACTTTGCCATGGAGTTTCTGCCGCAACAGAATCGCGTCTGCGAAGGCGATCACGTGACCGGCCAGATTCTTGCGACCGACAAGCGTGTCGTCATCATTGGCGGCGGCGATACCGGAGCCGATTGCCTCGGCACCAGCCACCGGCAGGGCGCCCTTTCGGTGACCCAGTTCGAACTGCTGCCCAAGCCGCCCGATGAGCGTAGCGCCTCCACACCCTGGCCCTTGTGGCCGCTGCCGTTGCGCGTGGAAAGCTCGCACGAGGAAGGCGGCACGCGCGATTGGAGCGTCAGTACCGTGAAGTTCACCGGCGACGAGCATGGCAACGTCAAGCAGTTGCATGCCATTCGCGTAGGCCCAGCGCCGAAGTTCGAGCCGCAACCCGGCACCGAGTTCACCCTGGACGCGGACCTGGTCCTGCTGGCCATGGGCTTCCTCGGTCCCGTCAAGCACGGTCTGCTGGAGCAGCTCCCCGTCAACCTGGACGGGCGCGGCAATATCGCCACGGACGCCCATCACATGTCGTCTGTCGAGGGTGTCTTCGCCGCCGGAGACATGCGCCGCGGCCAATCCCTGGTGGTGTGGGCCATCGCCGAAGGCCGCAAAGCCGCCCGCGGAATCGACACCTACCTGATGGGCGAATCAAGGCTCCCGTAGGACAGACGATCGTTTTGTGTCGTCTGTCGGGATGGGCGTTCCGCCCGCGAAACTTCATGAAAACCGTCGCCGGGCCGGTTTTTCGACCCTGTTGGGATGGGCCTTCCGCCCGCGAAACTTCATGAAAACCGGCGGTAACGCCGGCGATCTTGTCGCCGGTACGGCGAGCGAAGCGAGCCGCACACAACCCCGGCCCCTGTTTCTCGACCCCGTCTCTTGGCTTGCTAGTGCCAGTAGTTGACTTTGGCAATCATTTAGTTGACCATGTCAATAATGAATGCCGTAGCCGCCGTTCGCCAGTTCAACCGTTTCTACACCCGCCAGATCGGCGTCCTTCGCGAGCACCTCTCGGAAAGCCCGTTTTCGCTCGCCCAAGCTCGCGTGCTGTACGAACTGGCCCACCGGCCCGCCGTCACCGCCGGAGAACTGGCCAGGGATCTCGACCTCGATGCCGGGTACCTCAGCCGCATCCTGGCGGGATTTCAGAAGCGCGCCTACTTGACGCGAGTCCCGTCGAAGACCGACGCCCGCCAGTCGCATCTCGGCCTCACTGGCAAAGGCAAGGCGGCATTCCAGCCGCTCGACCGGCAATCCGGCCGCGAAGTCAGCGCCATGCTCGCCCCGCTCGCCCCGACTGAGCAGACCCGCCTGGTGGAAGCCATGACGGCGATTGAATTCCTTTTGGCCCCGGCCGACACCTCAGAGCCCCCTTATGTACTGCGTCCGCCCCGCCCCGGCGACATGGGTTGGGTGATCCACCGCCATGGCGCGCTCTACGCCCAGGAGTATCACTGGGATGAGTCATTCGAGGCTCTGGTTGCCGGCGTCGTGGCCCAGTTCATGGAACACTTCGATGCCAGGCGCGAGCGCTGCTGGATCGCTGAGCGGCGGGGCGCCATCGCCGGTTGCATCTTCCTGGTGCAGCAGTCGGCCAAAGTCGCGAAGCTGCGCCTCCTGCTGGTGGAACCATCCGCCCGAGGCCACGGTATCGGCAAGCGCCTGGTCACCGAATGCATCGATTTCGCCCGCCAGTGTGGGTATCGCCGGCTCACTTTATGGACCAATAAGAACCTGCACGCCGCCCGCCACATCTACGAGCAGGAAGGTTTCCATCTGGTCAAAGAAGAGCCGCACCACAGCTTCGGTCACGACCTGGTGGGACAGACTTGGGAACTGATTCTAGGATGAGGCGGTTCGCGCGATTTCCGGCAGCATTTCACGAACTGCCTCTCTGAGCGCCTGAGCCTGAAAAGGCTTTCGGACAATCGTCACTGAGTCCGAGCCCAGTCTTTCCAGATCGACGACATCCCGGGCGCTCCACCCGCTGACGGGATACCCGGATGTCAGAATGACCGGCAAATCCGGAGCCTGTGCGCGAAGTAGCAGCGCCACCTGTATCCCCGAACTTTTTGGCAAGCTCACATCGGCCAGCAGCAGATCGATGGGACGAAGCCTGTGAGTGAATAACTCAAGAGCCTGGTCCGCAGTCGCAGCTTCAACCACGCTGTATTGCTTCAGCATAAGCTGCAGCAGCTTCATGACAGCGGATTCATCTTCCAGCACGAGGAGGGTTTTCATGGACGCCTCGACACCAAGAAAGGACCCATCGGTTTTTGCACTCGCAACATTTGCGTGGCGGTCAAAAGCGCCTGTTCGGGTGAGCCACCGCGAAAAGCAGTGGAAACCCACAGCATGTAAGCAAAATCGGCGATCTCTCTGTCGACATCCGATATGACAGGGTCTCGCCCGATAGAGATCACACCCCTATTATTCGGCATCAAGCACCTACCCCTCTGTTCTGCTGCCGGGCTCATAATCATGGGCGTGAACCGGCCCGCCTATTCGGAGGAGACAGGCGGAGGTCACGCCCATGCGGAGTCGGGACACCCATGTACGTTCCGACCCCAAAACAAAAACTTAGATGATATTAGAACCGTCCTCTCATAAGTGCGCGAAAATCCCTCGCTGCAAATTGAGTAGACGCATTCAGGTAGGAGAAAAGAAGATTTACCTTCTCTTCGGCGAGGTGAAGGCATCGACCGTAGTTTGCTATTGCAGAAAAGTGTAGAGCAAAACGAGCCTCACGTCAAGACAAAAATGTCAATCGGATTTTTGACTGATAGCTCTTTGCCTGATCTGCGAAACTCAAATTCGGCCGAACTTCGCCACTGCCTCTTTGATGGACCTATACTTCTCGATGAATGGAATCATGCTGTGTTCCGTATTATCCAGGTCCTCGGCCTTCTTCAGAACCTCTGCCGCGCGAGCCCTGGGCACGACCGCGACGCCATCTTCGTCGGCGGTGATGATATCTCCCGCATTCACCCTCACTCCGGCGCAAGTTACCGGCACGTTGACTCCGGCGAAGCGGTAATGATTGATGGTGGTGGAGGGAACTACTCCCCGGCTGAAAACCGGGAATTGCAGTTTGCGGATCTGCGGGGTATCGCGCACTCCGCCATCGATCACGGCGCCGGCGAAGCCCCGGTATTTCATCGCCGTAGCCATCAGGCCGCCGATGCCTGCATAGTCGGCGCCATCCTCCAGAACCATCACGTACACCGAGCCTGGCTTGGCATTGTCAATGGCATCCAACATACCCTCCGATGCCTTGCTGCCCTCCTTGTGCTCTTCCTTCTTGAGGAGTACGGTGACCGCCGGACCCGCGAACTTAGTAACCTGGAGCGGCCGCATTTCATGAGACATGTATATCTTCTGGCCATACAGTTGCTCCATCGCATCGGCCACCGAAGCCACTTCCACCATGCGAAAGCTCTCCATCAGCGGATCGCCTGCCGGCTGTGCCATCAGACGCGTGGCCAGCCAAACACCGGCAGCGGCCAAAGCTACTACCAGCATCCATACCGTTCGTTTCATAAGTCACCTCTACTTCCAGAATTGATGACCGTTCGGAATCGCACCGGGGAACACATATGCGTACATTAGTACAATCAGCCCCACCAGGACCAACAGAGCGAGGCTATGTTTCAGCACAGCGCGGAACAACAATCCCTCCTGGCCCTGCTGACCAGTCACCGCGCAGCCAATGACCAACGATTGCGCTGCCACCATCTTCCCCATCACCCCGCCCGCACTATTCGCCGCGCCCATCAGAATGGGACTCAACCCCAGCTTATTTGCCGTGATGACCTGCAGGCTGCCGAACAAGGCATTGGAGCCGGCATCGGTCCCGCTTAGCGATACACCCAACCACCCGATCACCGTGCCGAAGAAGGGAAACAGCACCCCCGTATGCGACATAGCCATCCCCATGGTAGCGTCCATGCCGCAGTAACGTGTAACGTAACCCACGCCCAGCATCGCCATGATCGCCACAAGGCTAAGCTTCAGCCGTGCCAGCGACCCGCCAAAAACGCGCAACGTGCGCTTGAGGGAAAGTCCCGCGAGCGGCCCGGCGATGAGCCCCGCGAAGAACGTGCCAGTGCCCGCGGTGGAGAGCCACGATATGTCGAACAGGGCGGGCTCGGCGTACGCTTTGGCGACCACCGGAGGAGTCCGCACGACCAACATGTGCAGCCCCGGCACTGGCTGCCGGTAGGATACCTTGTCCAGGATCTTGATGACCGAAGGTATGCCCCACAGCACCACGAAGCCCGCCAGCAGCAGGAACGGCGACCAGGCCAGCAGAATGCGGCCGAAGGTCAGTTGCTCGTGCTTCTGCTTCTTCAGCGCCGCGGCTTCACCCTCGTAGCGCCACGAAGTTTTGGGGCTCCACACGAACTTGAAAAAGACGGCCAGCAGCAGCAGCGTCCCGATCCCGCCCATGATGTCCACCAGCGAGGCATTCATGTAGTTGGACCAGAAGAACTGGATGCCGCCGAAGGAGATGCCGCACGCCAGCAACCCGGGCCAGACGGCCCGCGTATCGCGCCGGTTGCACAACACGCGCACCAGCCAATAGGGCAGCACCAGGGTGGTCAGCGGCAGAATGCGGCCGATCATCGCGCTGAAATCGGCTTCACTCAAGCCCGTCACAGC
>OKRF01000056.1:11010-26265 GCA_900290315.1 Candidatus Sulfopaludibacter sp. SbA3
TTTCACTCAAGCCCGTCACAGCCACCAGAGTGCGCACCGGGTTCCCCAGCCCGCCGTAAGCCACCGGAGCCGAGTTGGCGATGAGGCACAGCAGCGCCGTTTGAAACGGCGGGAACCCCAACCCGATCATCATGGCGCCGCTCACTGCCACCGGGGCGCCGCCTCCGCCCGCGCCTTCCAGCAGCGCACCGAAAGCGAAGGCGACCAACAGCACCTGGAGGCGGCGGTCGTCAGAGATGTCGCCGATGGATTGCTTGACGATCTCGAACTGTCCGGAATCCACCGAGACGTCGTAAACGAAGACCGCGGCCACTACGATCCAGGCGATGCGGAACCAGCCGAATACCAGTCCGTCGGCCACCGCTCCAGCCACCATCACGGGAGGCATGCGGAAAACTGCCAGAGCGATGGCCACCGCGGCCACGAAGGCGTACACCGCCGCCCGCCACGCCGGGGCGCGGCGCACCGCCAGGAAGAAGAAGAGAGTACAGACCGGGACTGCCGCTGCCAGCGTGGACAGCCAGGGATTTCCCAATGGATCGAAATTCTGCAGCCACGGCTGGTTCATCGAGTCACCCCCTAACGGGCGGCATTTATTGAGCCCGAGCGAACACCACGCAGACGGGCGCTCCCACTTCGAGCACGTCTCCTGTCGGCGTCAGCCGCCCGGTCTTCGCGTCGATTCGGAAGCCTGCGATATTGTCGGAGTCCTGGTGCGCGGCAAACAGGTATGCGCCTGTTGGATCGATGGCGAAACTGCNNTGCGCGGCGATCTCGGCGGTGCTTTTCGCTCCGGCGTAATCGGCGGGCAAGGTGGAGATGGTCTGTAACTCGCTAAGTGCACCATGGGCGGCGTCCCACCGGAAGGCCGTGACCGTGGCGAGCATTTCGTCGATCACGTAGACGAACTTGCCGTTCGTGCTGAACGTCAAGTGACGCGGTCCCGAGCCCGGCGCCACTTTGGCGAAGGGCGGAACGTTGGGCGTCACGGCGCCCTTGTCCGCATCCAACTTGAATACCAGCACCTGGTCGAGCCCCAGGTCTGCCAGCAGCATGAATTTGTTGTCCGGCGAAAGGTTGGCGGAGTGCGCATGCGGCCCGGCCTGACGCTGCCTGTCGGCGCTGCTGCCGGTGTCCTGAACGCTCCAGATGGCTTCGCCCAGCGAACCGTCGGGTTTCACCGGGAAGGCCGCCGCGCTGCCGTTGTTGTAGTTGGCGGCGAAGACCCATTTGCCGGTCTTGTCCACCGCCACGTGACACGGCCCGGAGCCCTTGGAAGAGACCGAGTTCAGCAACTTCAACTGGCCGGTCGCGGGGTCGATGGCGAAAGCGCTCACCGTTCCGGCGCCATTTTCATTCGCAGCGTACAGGTACTTCTGATTGGGATGCACCGCGAGAAAGGAGGGGTTGCTGGTCTCGGCGGCGAGAGTGCCGCCGGTGAGTTTCCCGCTCTTGGGGTCGAATCGGTAGACGTAGATGCCCTTGCTTTTCTGCCGCGTGTATGTCCCGATGTAGGCCAACCACCCCCCTTTGGCAGGTTGGGGACTCGCGCCCGCCAACATACCGGCGAGCGCCGCACTACAGAGAAGGATCCTGGCGAGTTGTGTGGAACGCATAAGAGAAGAGCGAGTCTAACACACCCCAATCCCCGCTGCGAGCCGTGTGAATCAGCACAGAACAGGATCCGTTTTCTTGGAAATATCAGTCAAAGGTCACGGTAGTAGACCAAGTAGACCAAAGGTGCAATTGCAACTTTAAGGGTTTTCTGGTACCGTACGACTGGCACGATAGCACGCGTATAATGCCCCCAGTACAGAGCAGTCTAATATGGCTGTCCGGACCGTGGTTGAGGGGCTGGATTCTCGGAGGAGTCATGAGAGCAGTCCTAAGGTTAGCGCTGATCGCAGGATTCGCCGCCATGCCGGGTTGGGCTGGCTTGGCGCTCGTCCAGGGCACGTTTGCGGACGATTCCAGCTCCGCCCTAATTCCATTTTCCGTCACCGGCACACAACTTGTGACAGTTCAATCCTACGGCTACGCTGGCGGAATCGTCCCCACATTGCCCACTCCAACCATCATCCCGTCTGGCGGCTTTGCGCCCAACGCTTATCTGTTCGATGGAGCGGGCAACGAAATCACCAGTGACAATGGTGGGCATTGCGGAATTACCGTCGCCGATTCGACTACGGGTAATTGCGACGATCCCTATTTCCAGGAGACCTTGCCTGCGGGCTTTTACACGCTGGCGATCGTCGAGTGGGACAATGTGTCGAACGGGGCCCAGTCCGACGGTTTTAGGCAGGATGGGAATCCAGGATTCACTTGCGCCGAGTTTGGCCTGTCGGGCAATTTTTGCGACGTCACAACAGCCCTCGGCACGCCTCGGAACGGCAATTATGCATTCGCCATCTCGGGTGCGACTGAAGTTGGGGCTGTACCGGAGCCCGCCACCTTACCTCTGGCCTTCGTTACCTGCCTGCTGGGCTTCATCTTCCGCGCACGCCGCTTCAGTTTCCGCTAGCACTCCTCCTGACTTCCAGCGGCCTGCCAATACGATAAGCTAATCGTTCATGCGAGCCCTCATTCTGTTTGCCGCGGCCACGCTGCTACAGGCGCAGCACTACGACGCCACCTGGGAGTCGCTGGACCGGCGTGCCACGCCGGGCTGGTTCACCGATGCCAAGTTCGGCATCTTCATCCATTGGGGCACCTATTCGGTGCCTGCCTACGCGCCAGTGATTCCGGGCAAACTGGCGTATGCGGAGTGGTATTGGAACGCCATGACCAACGGCCGGAAGCCAGGCGCCAAAGATCCAGTACAGACCGGAACGTGGGCCTATCACCAACTCCGCTTCGGCGCCGATTTTCCGTATGAGAACTTCGCCGCACAGTTCCGCGCCGAGCTTTTCGACCCGGACCAATGGGCCGATATCTTCCAGCGGAGCGGCGCGAAATACGTGGTCCTGACTTCAAAACATCACGAAGGATTTGCGTTGTGGCCCAGTAAAGAGGCGTCGGCCACGTGGGGCAGACCCTGGAACGCCGTGGAGACGGGCCCCAAGCGCGATTTGCTGGGCGATCTCACCGCCGCGGTGCGCCGCCACAACGTGAGGATGGGCTTCTACTATTCGCTGTACGAGTGGTACAACCCGCTCTGGCTCACTGACAAGCCGCGCTACATTCGTGATCACATGTTTCCGCAGTTCAAGGACGCGGTGACGCGCTACCAGCCCTCCATCATCTTCAGCGACGGAGAGTGGGACCTGACGTCGGCCGAGTGGCACACCCCCGAACTGCTGGCCTGGCTGTTCAACGATTCGCCCGTGAAGAATGAAGTGGTCATCGACGACCGCTGGGGCAAGGACACCCGCCACAAGCATGGCGGATACTGGACCACGGAATACACCGCCGGCATGAGCGGCATGGATCACCCCTGGGAAGAGAGCCGCGGCATGGGCTTCTCGTATGGTTACAATCGCGCAGAAAGGGTGGAGCATTATCATACGGGCCGGCAACTGGTGGCCATTCTGGTGGACCTGGTGAGCCGCGGCGGAAACCTGCTGCTGGATATCGGACCGGCGGCCGATGGCACCATCCCGGTGATTATGGAAGAGCGGCTGCTGCAAATGGGATCGTGGCTCGAGGTCAACGGCGAAGCGATCTACGGAACCAGACCCTGGAAGAGCACCCGACAGTGGAGCGCCGGAGAAGCCGCCAAGGTGGATTACAACAAAGAATTCGAAAGCGCCTACGACGTTGCCACGTTGATCGATCCAGCGGTCGGCAAGGCCCGCATCGAAGCGTTTTTCACTGCCAAGGGGAAGGACGTCTATGCGATTCTTCCACGCTGGCCGGGCCGCCAGTTCAGGATCAAGGAGGGCGCTCTGCAACCGAAGGCAGTCGCGCTGCTCGGCTGCACTGCGCCGGTGCACTGGAAGGCCACGGGAGGCGCGGTGACCATCGACTTGCCGGACTTGCCTCAGGATCTTCTGGCGCAGCCAATGTGGGTGCTGAAATTAAGTCAGTAGGACAGACGATCGTCTTTTGTCGTCTGTCTTCTTCCGATCAAGTCCGGAAGCTCCCCGAGACTTCGAATCACTCGAATCCCGCCCGCAGGATCAATCCCCGACCCGTGGCGATCGAGCCAGACACCCGTCAGTCCGGCAGTGGCACTCCCAAGAGCGTCCACTTCCAGGTTGTCGCCCACGTACACGCAGCGCCCCGGATCGAACCCAAGGCGCGCGCACGCCGTCAGGAATGCTTCCGGCCGCGGCTTTGCGGCGCCAATTTCGCTCGAAGCGAAGATGCGACTGAAGCGATCCTCCACCCCCGCCGCGCGCAGCTTTTGCGTCTGTTGGGATAGCTCGCCATTGGTCAGGACAGCAAGCTGGAATCCGTTGAGGGCCGAAAGCGCGGCCGGCACATCGGGAAACGCCACCCACGAAGCGCGGTAGCACCGTTCGTAAACGGCGAAGATCTCATCGGCGGACGTCCGCAGGCGCGACCCGAAGAGATCCTGCACCCGCGCCCGGCGCTGTTCCTGCATGGAAATCTCACCGGTCAGATATCGCCAGAAGTGGATGTTCAGCAACGCTCTCCAGCGGAAAGTAAGGTTAGCCAGCGACATGCCCAAGGCGTCTCCGTAGACGGAATGGAACGCCACCAGAGCGGCGTCCACAGCCTGGTCGTCATCCAGGAGTGTGCCATCCACGTCGAAGAGGATCGCTGCAAAAGCGCGCATGCCCACCTTCGAATGTAGCGCGATGCCTGCAAGGTCTACGACCGGTGCTACAGGATTCACGAGTCGAATTCCAACCGGAGGCGTTTGACTCGCCGTGGCCTTCCGGGCCACAACCCGTTCGGTTCCCGGCTGTCGCCGCCCAAAGCGCTCGGCGATCGCTATCTGCTTTGCCGGTCAGGTCACGGACTCTATGCAGCACCGCTGGATTTCACGGTGATACACGGTACAGGCAACGGTATTCTCCTTGACTATGCTGGCGATTGGGCCTAGCATCTACCCATCCATCAATAGCGGAGGGGTTAACAATGCCGCGCGCCAGATCCATGACGATCTTGTTGCTTACTCTGGGTTTACTTTGCGTAATCCCGGCTTTCTCTCAACTCGATACGGCCACAGTTTCCGGCCGGATCACCGATTCCAGCGGTGCCGTAATCGCCGCGGCACAGATCACGGTGATCGATGCCGAGACCAATTTCGAAAACCAGTCGGTCACGAATGCCGACGGTCTTTTCCGAGTGCCTTCCCTGCGTCCCGGGCCATACCGGGTGCAAATCAAAGCCCAGGGTTTTAAGACTTACATCCGGAATGGGCTCGATTTGAAGGTGGGCGACAATCTGGCGCTGGATGTGGCCTTGGAAGTGGGCGGCGTCACGGAAACCGTCTCCGTGACGGGCGAAGCGGCGCAATTGCAGACCGAGACTTCGGCCAGCGGCATGGTGGCGGAGGGCGCTTACCTGCAGGCGCTGCCGCTGTACCAGCGCAACGTGAAGGCTACGTTCTACCTGATGCCCAACGTGGACATCGCCGGCTTCGGCTACTCCGGCAACCTGCAGGGCTTCCACATCGACGGCTTGCAGGATTCCAAGATCGGCTATTTCCAGGACGGGACGTACGCGGTGGGCAACAACAACGGCACCATTTACACCACCGATCCCATCCAGAGCACTGTGGAGGAAGTGAAGGTGCTCGGCAGCACGCTGCCTGCGGAATACGGCCACTCGGCCGGCGGCGCGATGACCTCCGTCCAGCGAACGGGCACCAACACCCTGCACGGTGAAGTCTCCGAGTTTGGGCGCGCCAGCGCCTTGCAGCACCGGAAGTATTTCGATCTGTACCACTTCGGCCAGATCCAGCCGGGCCAGGTGGCGACTCCTTCGGAGCTATTCCAACAGCCCAACGCGACCATCCACGGACCGGTCTACATCCCCAAAATTTATAACGGGAAGAACAAGACGTTCTTTGTGTTCGCCGTGGAGCGCCTGATCGAAAAGCAGGCCAAGCAGCAGGCGTACACGGTGCCGGATGCGTCCGAACTGGCCGGTAACTTCAGTTTTGCCGGACATGGCGTCAGCGCCAACCAGCTTTACGATCCCCTGAGCACCACGCAGCTTTCTAATGGCCAATGGACTCGCACGCCCATCCCCGGCAACCTCATTCCGCAATCGCGGATCGACCCGGTAGCCGCCAAGTTCTTCAGCCTGACCCCCTACGCCCTTCCCGACACCACGGGGACCTATAGCAACACCGGACCCAACAACAATTTCCAGGGCACCTATCTGAAGAAAGTCTTCTGGGAAAACTATACCGGCCGCATCGATCAGCAATTCAGCGACAGCTTCAAGATCTTCGCCAACTGGCAGTACAACTCCCGCTACCAGCGGCAACCCAACCCCCAACTCGCCAACCCGCTCTTCGATTCCAGCTATGTTGCCGAGCACGACTACCAGAGCACCGCCACCCTTGGCGCCACGAAGATCATCAGCCCCACCCTGATCAACGAATTCCGCGTGGGCTATTATCGCTTCGAGCCGCGGATTGAGGCGCCGGATACCAACAAGTGCCTGGGCCAAATGCTGGGGATTCCGAACGTGGCGTGCACTCTTTTGCCTGGCGGACTGCCGCTCAGTGTGGGCGGCCCCACTACCAACATCATTGAAAACTTCACGGTCCGCGATGACGTGACCAAGGTGAAAGGGAACCATAGCTTCAAGTTCGGTTACGACCTGCTGCACATGCGGCAGAACAACTACAACCTGGGCAGCCCGAGCGGCAGCTTCTCCTTTGACGGAGCCGCCGGACTGAGCGGCAACGGAACGCAAACCATCGCCAATACGGGCGGGATCAGCCTGGCCTCTTTCATGCTCGGCTCGGTCAGTTCCGCTTCGTTTTCCATTCCCACGGCAAGCTGGCTCCCGCGCGACAATATCAGCGGCGCTTATTTCCAGGACGATTGGCGAGTTACGCCGAACCTCACGTTGAACATCGGTGTGCGCTACATGAATGAGAGTCCCTGGCACACCAAGTACGGGCAATTCTCGCAGTTCAACCCGTTCCTGCCGGATCCCTTGATTTCCGGCGACGTGGGCGCCATCACCCATCCCGGCGGCAATATCACCAGGCGGGACAACAACAATTTCGAGCCACGCTTCGGCTTCGCCTGGCACCCGTCCTCCAAGCTGGTAGTGCGCGGCGGCTTCTCCATGATGCATGTGGATCTTGGCCTGGCGCCCAGCCAGCTCGACGAGTACAGCATCGCCACCACGCAGAGTCAGGTATCCGGGAATCCCACGCCGCTTTACCAGATCAGCCATGGACCGAACGCGATTGTCTACCCCGCGCTCCAGTCCAACGGAACGCAACCGTTCCAGGGCTGCACCAGCACGACCGTTTCGGGCATCACCGGCGCTGTGACCACTTGCTCGTCGCGCAACACCACCTGGACCGACCCCAATCTGCACAACCCCTACGTGGTGACCTGGAACATGAACTTACAGTACCAGTTGAAGAGTAACTACCTGTTGCAACTGAGTTACGATGGCTCTGGCAGCACGGGGTTGATCGAAACGCCGCAATATAACACCCTGCCGGAGAATTACGACGCCAACAATCCCACGGCGCTGGCAACTTTTGTCGGAAACTCGCAGCCCTTCCGGCCCTTCCCCAACTATGGGACCATCACCTTCCGCGATAACATCAGCCACGCCACTTACCATTCGGGGACCGTCCACATCACCAAGCGTTACTCCAGCGGCTTGCTGTTCGATGGCTTCTACACCTTCTCCAAGAGCCTGGATGGCACAGGCGTCGGCAACGTCGATGTCGCTTCCAATCTGTATAAAGGACCTTCCTCCTTCGACCGGCGTCATCGCTTGGTAGGCAATTTCAGTTACGACATTCCGATCGGCAAAGGCCGCGCGCTGCTGACCAATGGCGGCGTTCTCGATAAGATCATCGGCGGCTACACGTTCGTCTCCACCTACGACATCTACAGCGGCAACCCCGCCACCTGGGGCTTCACCAACAGCCCGTATAACTACATGCCGAGCTTCATCGGCATTGGCGGACGGCCCAACCTGACCGGCACGCCGGGTCTGCGCGACGGCTGGCAGGATCTGGGTGGCGACCGTTTCAACGAAGGCAATCAGAACCCCACCATCAACAGCTTGTCCGATTTCGCGTATCCGGCGGCATACACTTTCGGCAACGCAGGCAAGGACACCTTTTACACGCAGCGGGGAATTGGCTTCAGCTTTTCGGCCCGCAAGGAATGGCAGCTTAAGGAGCGGCTGAAGCTGCAGTTCCGCTTCGATTTCCAGAATCCCTTCAAGTGGTACAACTGGGGCAACATGGTCACCACTGTCGATCTCAAGAATGTGGTGCCTGGAACATCCACGGAAACATCCGCTAACCTGTTTGGTAAGATTCCGTCAGGAAATGAGGCCACATCCGTGGCCGATGGTGGCGTGCCCATGATGAACCTCACCATCAAGATAGTCTGGTAGGCCGGGAGAAGGAATGGAAGCTCGATGGACGCCGATGCGCTGGCCCGATGCATGGAAAGATCCCACGTTGTTGGATCTGCTGAAAGGGACGGCGATCGATTGCCTCCTGATCGGGCCGGGCGAAGAGCTGGGGCCGGTGCGCATACGCGCACAGCATGATGGTTACGAACTGGCGGCGCCGCCCGCCGTCACGGTCATCAAAGGAGAGTGGCCCGGAGTAAAGCTGGGGCGTGGCGGAGGCGGTGCGGGTCCTACGGGCGTGCCGTGGGTGAATTCCAACGGCTGGGCGGTGCGGCTGGCAATGGCGCTCAATCCGGAAGCTGCCGTGTGGGTGGATGCTTCGCCGGTGGCGGGCACCTTCGTCACGGCCGATTCCTACCTGATCGCCATCGCCGATAGCGCAGCCCATGGCGGCCGCTGGATTGTCTCGCTGGATGCGCCGCTCGCTGCCTCACTGGCCGCCGGAAAGGCCGAAGCGCAGAAGCCATGGAAGCGGATTCTCGAAACGACCGCCTTTTTCGCGGCTCGGAAAATGTGGTCGGTTTATGCGCCGGTAGCCAACCTGGGAGTGATTTCCGATTTCACCGGCCCGAATGAGTTTTTCGGCCAGGAGCTCCTCAACCTGCTGGCACGCGCCGGCGCCCATGCCAGGCCCGTCCCCCTTGCGAACCTGTCTGCCGGTTCGCTGCAGGGATTGCGGGCCATCCTGTATCCCGATGCGGCGCCGCCTTCCGCCTCGGTGCGCCGCCAGATGGAAACGTTCGTCAAGGGTGGCGGGGTGCTGATGACTTCCGAGAAGCGCCAGGCGGACGACCCCTACGTATGGGCCAATGACGCGGTGGTGATGTTGAGCCATCGCTACGACCTGGTGCGCTTCTGGAACGGCGGAGCGACAGGCTCCTTCGTCAGCACGTCGCCGGAGCGGAAGCAGACCGTGGTCCACCTGCTGTTCTATTCCATGCGAGGGCCGGATTCGGCCACGGTGCGCGTGGCCGGCCGTTTTCGTTCCGCCCGCGCAGCCACCGTGGAACACCCTGAAGTGACGAATCTGGAAGTCCAATCGCAGAAAGAAGCGATGGAGGTTCACTTGCCCCTGGTATCGCAGTATGTCGCACTACAACTGGAGTCTTAGGATTATGAGAAGCGAAATCACCAGCGGCAGAGACCGACTCTCGGCGCTACCAACTCGTAGACACTTTCTCGCGGGAGCCTCCGCGGCTTGTCTGGGAGCGCCGGCTCTGATGCGGGCCGCGGCGCCGGCAGGCCCGGTGGCCGTCGCCCGCTGTAAGACGTATGACTCGGCGGAATTGGTGCCCACTCTGCAGAAGATGTTCGATCAACTCGGCGGTCTGGGCCGCCTGGTGAAGAACAAGACCGTGGCCATCAAGATCAACCTCACCGNNACGCACTACACCCATCCCCACGTGATTGCGGCCACGGCACACCTGATGGCGCAGGCCGGCGCGCGCCGCATCCGCATTCTGGAAAGCCCCTGGTCTACCGCCGATCCCGTGGAAGAGTACCTGTACCGCGCCAACTGGGAACCGCGCGACATACTGAGCGCCGCGCCCAACGTAGAGTTCGAGAATACCAATTACCTGGGCCAGGGTAAGCAGTACTCGCGCATGCCGGTGCCGTTTGGCGGCTATATCTTTCCGGCTTTCGATCTGAATCACTCCTACGAAGACTGCGATGTTTTTGTCAGTTTGGCCAAGCTCAAGGAACACGCCACCACCGGAGTGACGCTCTCCATGAAGAACTGCTTCGGCCTCACGCCGTGCACCATCTACGGGAGCGGCGCGGGCACGGACGAACCTTCGATTGTTCCCAAGGGCGGCCGCAGCCTGGTCCACGCAGGCGATCGCCAGCCTTCGAAGAGCGCTCCGCAGGAGAGAGACCGCACCACGCCGCGCCAGGATACGTACCGGGTGCCCCGCACGGTGGTGGACCTGATCGCAGCGCGCCCCATCCATCTGGCCATCGTGGAAGGCATCCGCACCATGACGGGCGGCGAAGGCCCGTGGATCCGCGGCGATCTGCAACCGGCCGCCCCGGGAGTAATCGTGGCGGGTCTCAACCCGGTCAACACCGACGCGGTGTGCATGAGCGTGATGGGCTTCGACCCCATGGCGGACCGCGGTACACCGCCCTTTGAGGCGTGCGACAGCATGCTGAAGCTGGCGGAAGAGGCCGGGATCGGCACACGAGATCTGGCCCGCATCGAACTGGCCGGCGCACCGATCGCCGAGGCACGCTTCGACTTCGCCGCCATCCGCAAAAAGCGCCGCACCTCTCCGGCGCCTCCCATGGGCCTGCGTGGATGACACAATGAGTACTTAGCGTTTCGAAGGAGGAGTTTGCTATGAAATCGACGGCTCGATCGGCGCGCCGATCGTTCCTGAAAGGCGCGGGGCTGCTGGCGGCACGAAACCCTCGACGCCCTGCCGCAGAATACCAACACCAATTCCAAGCCTTCCGACTTGAGAATCACGGACCTGCGCATCGCCGTGGTGGCGCGGGCGCCGATGACCTGCCCCGTCATCCGCATCGATACAAACCAGGGCATCTACGGCCTGGGTGAGGTCCGCGACGGCGCCAGTAAGAATTATGCGCTGATGCTCAAAAGTAAGCTGCTGAATCAAAACCCCTGCAACGTGGACCGCCTCTTCCGCCGCATCAAGCAGTTCGGCAATCACTCCCGGCAGGGCGGGGGAGTCTCCGGCGTCGAGATGGCGCTGTGGGACCTTGCCGGCAAGGCCTATGGCGTTCCGGTGTATCAGATGTTGGGCGGCAAATTCCGCGACAGGATTCGCATCTACGCCGATACCACCGAATCGCCCGACCCCAAGGTGTTCGGGCAGCGGCTGAAGGGCCGCATGGACCAGGGTTTCACCTGGCTCAAGATGGATCTGGGCGTGGAAATGGTGGCCAACACCCCCGGCGCGGTCACCCGTCCGGCGGGCACCAGCTTCGCGTTTGGCGATACCACGCAGCATATGTTTACCGGCATGGAGATCACCGAAAAAGGCGCCGCCCTCATGAGCGACTACGTGGCCGCGGTGCGCGAACAGGTGGGCATGGACGTGCCCCTTTCCGCCGACCACTTCGGCCACATCGGTGTGAATAGCTGCATCCGGCTGGGCAAAGCCCTGGAAAAACACAATATGGCGTGGCTGGAAGACATGATCCCCTGGCAGTACACGGATCTGCTCAAGAAGATCAACGACGCCGTCGATATCCCCATCCTGACCGGCGAGGATATCTACCTCAAAGAGAGTTTCATCGAGCTGTGCCGCGCCCACGCCGTGGATATCATCCATCCCGACCTGGCCACATCCGGCGGCATACTGGAAACCAAGAAGATCGGCGATGCTGCACAGGAACTGGGCCTGCCCATGGCGATGCATTTCGCGGGCACGCCGGTCTCCTGCATGGCAAACGTGCACTGTGCCGCCGCCACGGAGAACTTCCTGGTGATGGAGAACCATTCGGTGGAAGTCCCCTGGTGGGGCGACCTGGTGAATGGCGTGGAAAAACCCATCGTCAACAAAGGCTTCATCACCGTCCCGGATAAGCCCGGACTGGGTGTGACGCTCAACGAAGAGGTGGTCAAGCAGCACCTGAATCCCCAGGACAACGGCTATTTCGAGCCGACCACGCAATGGAATATCGATCGCACCAACGACCGCTGGTGGAGTTAAAAAGGACTCATCCATGAACCGACTCACAAGTCTTACCCTCGCTGCTGCGCTGCTGATGCCCGCGCTCTCGCATGCTCAACTGTTCACCTTGAGCAAAGACGAGATGATCAAACTGACGGCGCAGAATCCATTCGACCGGTTCCCGGATGGACGGCCGAAAGTGCCCGACAACCTGATCGAGCGGGCGCGCGGTATGTCCGCCGAGGAAGTCTTCGCGGTAGTTCCCGGCCGCAGTGGATTCCGCAATCAATACGAAGATGGCTTCACCGTGCTGCACCCGAACAAGAAGCTGGTGGGCCGCGCGTTCACGGTGCAATTCATGCCGTCACGCCCCGACCTGGATACTTACGTCAACGGCAAAGCCCAGGCGGCGGGGCTTGGCAATCGCATCAACAACCAGACCGCCATCGACATGGTGCAGCCAGGCGATGTGCTGGTGGTGGACCTCTTCGGCAAAGTCTCCGACGGCACCATCGTCGGCGACAATCTCTTCTACTACCTGATGAAGGTGGCCAAAGCCGGCGGCATTGTGTGCGATGGCGGCATTCGCGATCTGGAGGGCATCTTGGAAATGGATATGCCCGCCTACTTCCGCAAGTCGCACCCCAGCTACCTGACCAATGTTACGCTCACCGGCATCAACGTGCCGGTGCGGATCGGCAACGCGATCGTCATGCCGGGTGACCTGGTGGTGGGCGATCCCGAGGGCGTTTACTTCGTGCCCCCACAATTGGTTCAACAGGCTGTGGATAGTGCCGACACCACTCACATCCACGACGAATGGACGCGCAAGAAATTCGACGAGGGCAAATACAAATCGAGTGACATCTACAATGCGCCGCGCGACCCTGCCCTGCGCAAAGAGTACGACGAGTATCTCAAGAAACGCCTGGAGGAAATCCGCAAGAAATAATCGGCAAGCCGATGCGTGCCAGGCGGCACTCAAGCACGAAGGCGGTGTGGGACAGACGATCGTTTTTTTGTCGTCTGTCTTCTTCGCACCGGGAACTGGCGACTTTGCCGGAAATCCGGGGCTGGCCGGCCGGAACATTTCGAAGCAGATCCTCGTAAGATTTTCTGTAAGAAAATGCCTGTCTGTGGTGTCTAAATAGACAGGTACGAGGAATTATGTTCAAACGCATCCTAACGACAACCACCGCCTGCCTGGCGTTCGCGGGCGTCTCATTGGCTCAGGCTCCGGCCGGCAGACTGGAGTTTGAAGTCGCATCCGTCAAACAAGCCGAGCTACCGACTCCGGCGATGGTCGCATCCGGGAAGATCCACGCCGGCATGAAGATCGACAACGCCCGTGTGGATATCGGCTTGATGAGCATGATGCAGTTGATCCAGAAGGCATACGACGTCAAGCAATTCCAAATTCAAGGCCCTGATTGGATCCTCACCACGCCCTACGACATCGTGGCCAAAATGCCGGCAGGCGCCACCAAAGAGCAGGTGCCCCAAATGCTACAGGCGCTGTTGGCGGACCGGTTTAAGATGACCCTCCGTCGCGATAAAAAGGAACAACCGGTATATGCCCTCGTAATCGCCAAGGGCGGATCCAAGCTGGAGCTGTACAAACCGGACCCGGAAACGGACCCGGCGGCGAACGGCGCCGTCACCGGCAGCAACGAGGCTACCATCAAACAGAGTGCCGGGAAGCAAACAGTCTCCGATGGCACCGGATTACAGCAGACGGTCACCCCGTCGCCCGATGGCAAGAACCTCCACATTGAATTCCGCAAAGTACCTATGGGCATGCTGTGCGATGGGCTCTTCCGTTTCGTGGGCCGCCCAATCATAGATATGACGGAGCTTAAGGGCGATTACAATGCCTCGATGGACATCAGCATGGCGGACATAATAGCAGTACAAAAATCTCTCGGTCTGGGGGCGGGCGGGTCTGGTGGCGGCAGCGACGCAAACAGGCCGGCGGATGCGGCTTCCGATAGCTTCGGCAATTCCGTCGTCTCATCGCTCCAGAATCTAGGTCTGAAACTGGAATCGCGCAAGCTGCCAGTGGAAATGCTGGTCATCGAGCACCTGGAAAAGGTGCCTACAGCAAACTAGAGAGTGGCGCCACTCGAAAATCGCCCCCCAATCGCTCGGAGGTGGCCGGCGCGGGCCAAGTCCATTGACGGGCGGCTCATGAGGCGAAGCTTCACCCGCCCGGATGAAGATGCGTTAGCCCCGTGGGACAGACGATCGTTTTTTGTCGTCTGTCTTCTTCAACCTAATCGTCCATTTTCATTTCCATCGTTGCCTGGCTCGAATTTGCCCCTTCGCGAACTTGCGACGCCTTTTCCCCGCCATTTTCACCCCACTGGGTGAGGCACCGGGTCATGAGCGGCTGCCACCGAAAGCGGTCCAGCAGGCTCACCAGACGTGCGCGGCTACCACCTCGGGCTGCGCAGGCGTGTTGCCGATCACGCGGACGTGCAGGACTACCTGGAGGTTCTTCGTTTCCCATCCACGCGGCAGCCTGCGGAGAATGAGGCCGAGCTGGTCGGCGTCCGTCAGCAGGTGCCCAGCCGCTTCGGTGCCGAATTGCTTGAGGCCGGCAGCCACCATCAGGGTGCCTCCAGTGACCGAGTTGCGAATGCGGGAAGCCAGAATGTAATCTTCCGGGGCGGAGCCATCGTCCTTCGCGGGAATCGACCACTGCTCACCAGTCTGCGTGTCCGCAATCACCACCCGGATCTCCGGCGTGCGCACGAAGCGGAATCGCCAATTCTGTTGCAGCTCCTGCGTCCAGCGATTCGGTCCAGCGATTCGTGATGCCGCCGATAAGCAGAGTGGGCGCTTTGCGCAGGTCCGCGAAGTCGATGCTGCTGGCCATCCGCAAACGGACGTTCTTGGATTTGCGCGCCATCATAGCGGTGACCTCATTGGCAGCCACGATGTCTCCGAAGCCCACATACTGGTTGAAGACGGGAACCATGTCGGACCCATCCAGTTCGTTGGGCGGCACCTGAATGGCGTGCTGGCCCTGCGATTCGTTGGGCGGCTGATTCTCCAGGCTCAGCTTCAA
>OKRF01000058.1:0-162 GCA_900290315.1 Candidatus Sulfopaludibacter sp. SbA3
CGCAGGACTTGGGGTCAGGATGGATTCGCTGCTCCTTTCCTGTCGGACTCTTTCATTCCTTCTTGCATGCCGGTTCATCCCGGCGCTCCGTCTGTCCTACATATCCGATTGAACCCCTGGCTCGGATGAAGGTATGATGCTCCCTATGGCTGCCTTGGCAGG
>OKRF01000058.1:172-6736 GCA_900290315.1 Candidatus Sulfopaludibacter sp. SbA3
GGTATGATGCTCCCTATGGCTGCCTTGGCAGGCTCCGCGAGCCTGATTTCCGAAAGAGAGACGGGATGGATCTACAAGCCCTCCTGGGATTTGCCCCTGCTCATCTTCAGCGCGGTTCTGGTTCCGTTTCCTTTTCTGGTTGCGTGGCTGGCCCAGGTTTCGGGTTGGATGAAGCCGCAGCAAGCCATTGACCTCATCAACATCAGCGTAGCCACCCTGGTGGGAGGCCCCCATCTCTTCTCCACGGTGACCTTCACGTTCCTGGATCCGCGCTTCCGTGCCCGCTATCGCTGGTACAGCAACCTGGCGTTTATCCTGCCGGTTCTGGTGGTGTGCCTGGGAATTTACCATTATGAATTTCTGATCACGTTCTTTTTCAGTTGGGCTTCACTGCATGTGCTGCACCAGGTGATTTACCTGACGGATTGCTATCGCGCCCGCAGCCGCGTCCGCGAAGCCACGTGGTCGCGCATGGTGGATTACGGATTGATCCTGACGGCCCTTTACCCCCTGGGGATTTACAAACTCTCGCTACGGCAGTTCTTCGTGGGCGGAGTGGTGCTGCCGTATCCGGACTGGCTCCGCGCCATCCCGCTGGCCGAAATCGCCGGTGCCGTGTTCGCCGTGTTTCTGACCCTGTGGATTGGCAAGACCGTCATCGAGTTCAGACAGGGCCGCGCCAGCCTGCCCAAGACTCTGCTCATCGGAGTCACCACCGTGGTCTCTTTCCTGCTGCCCATGGGGTCGAATCTGGACGTCCTCTTTCAGGGCTATAACACCTGGCACTCGTTTCAGTATCTGTTTCTGCTGTGGCTCATCAATCGTCTGCGCGAGCAGCGGGGCGAACTGGCGGACGGCTTCGTCCGCCGCCTCGTGCGCCGCGACAGCATGGGAGCTTACTACCTTTGTTTTCTGGCAGCTACCGGCTTCATGGTGATTCTTACGCTGATTGTGCGGGCGCTCACCAATCTGTCCCCGGACCGCAGCTATTTCGTGGTGGTGCTGAGCGTTTTGCTGATGCACTACTATTCCTGAGCGTTTTGCTGATGCACTACTATTTCGATCACTTTTTGTTTTCTCATCCGCAGATGATCGAGTAGAATAAAAACGGAGCGCGTCTGCGATGCAGGTGCTGGTCCACCTATTTTGATCCAACATTATCAAAATAGGGAGTCCGACTCGATCACAATGCGCTGGTGTGCAAGCTCCTGGCTAGGCGCCTCATGGTCTTGCAAGGGAGAAGCCTAAAGGCGCTCGGTGGACGCCCACCCCGTTTACAAACGTGGGTCAATCACGGGGGTCGGCACGGCCGAGTGGTGCGCTCCACACCACCCTTTTTACACTCCAGCTCCTGTCCGAAACACGATGATAGTATGAGTGTAGTACATTGCTTACTTCAGTAAGCAGGCGACAGCGGCTTCCTATCCTCCGAAGTCAGCAATTCGCGTGCATTCTCGGCCTGGCGATACTAACCTTCAGCAGCTAACCCTTGCAAAACATTACGATTAAGGCTCTAATACGCGAGGAGGTATAGATGGTTCAGTACGTTCATGACTTGTGGTGCGACGAACACGGACAGGATCTGGTGGAATACTCGCTCCTGATCGCGTTAATCGCGATTTCCTGCGCCATATTCATCGGCGCCGGCCGGCCGGCCGTCAACGGCATCTGGGCCTCGGCAAACTCCCAGATCGTTACCGCCAACGGCGCGGCAGCGGGAAGCTAGGAGGTCTACCCTCCCGCCCAACTCACTTGTAGCAAAACAGGAGCGAGGGTTTGCCGCTGGCACTGATCCGGCTCGACGGTGATGCGGTCCAATGTAGGATTCGTCATCAGAGGAGGAAGCAACGCCTTGGGTTTCATAAAAGGGGCAAAGCCGAGCCAGGCACGGTTTTGCGGCGTGTGCTGCGACCGAATGTTCGCATGCCAATCAAGGCACGTCCTCTTCCCTCCGCCGCTGCAAGACCACGGCGACCGCCAGACCCACCAACAGGCACGCGAAGCCGAAGTTCACCGTGAAGGGGCGATACTTCATCACTACCTGGTGCCTGCCCGCGTCCACCACCACGCCGCGAATCACGGTGTTGACCTTCCAGATTTTCGCTGACTTGCCGTCGACCCACGCGTCCCACCCCGGATACCAGTTGTCGCTCACCACCACCAGGCCCTTGCAGGCCATCTCCACATGGACCTGGACCAGGCGCGGCTGGTCCACGATGCCGGTGACATTGTCGGCGGCATCGCACAGGTTAAGGCGCGGCGTTTCCTTGACCATTACGGCGATTTTGCGCAGGTCGAAATCGCCGTCGCGGACCATGGTCGCGCCGTTCCATTCGTTGGGCGCCACTAGCAATTCGTGGACCGTCCATGCGCGTGGGAACACGTCGAGATTGGCATACACCTTGATACCTGACGATCCCTGGAACATCTCCTGTTGCTGCGCCGGACGCGTGGGCGTGCGGCTCACGAAGAAGTTGATCCCGTACATCTGCACCAGCCGGTCCTGCCACCAGCCCAGTTCCGAAGTCGAAGTCAGCATGCTGGCGGTGAAGGCGTGGGCGGCGTCCAGACGGTACCAGTCGCCGAAGGTGAACTTGAGATCGTTGTCGTTCACGCCCACGCGCTTGATGCCCGGGAACCATTGCAGGTATCGGCCCACGTCCTGCGTCTCCAGCAAGGGCTTCAAAAAGACGGTCCGCTTCTCATCGTGGACATTGGTCCAGCCCCAGCCCACTTCGTTGCTCTGCTCCAGCACCACCAGCAGACCCACCAGCGCCAGCGCCCATTCGCGCCTGACATAGCCGTTGATCCAGGCGTAATGGAGCGCCGCCAGCAGCAGCGCGATGAGCGCGATCATCATCCAGCGGGCATCGAAATCCGGTTTGAAGAGCATCAGCGCCAGCAGCGCGCCGGCGAACCAGGGCAGCGCCTTCAGCACGCGGCTTTCCCGCGCCCACTCAGCACGCGCGAAAAGCAGATCGGCGCCGATGGCCGCGAGCGTGGTCACCGCGAAGTGGAAGACGCTCAGCGCCATGATGGGCGCGCGCGATTTCTCCACCAGCGGCAGGAACACGTACAGCAGCCCATACAGCGGATTGTTGCGCGATATGGCGTACAGCAGTGCGCACAGCGCCATCACCGCGAACAGACTTACCTCGCGCCTTTTGAACGCACCGCAGAGCGCGATGGCGGCGAGGCTCAGCCCCACCACGCCCAGAAACGGATCGGTGCGCAATCCGTTGCCTCCCGGCAGTGCTACATGGATCAGTTCGCGCGCCGGCAACCCGCTGTCTTCATGCTCCGGAATTCCTACCTTCATTTTCCAGGTGAGCGGCCCGGTGGTAGTCCAGCGCTTGGCCTGTTTGCCGTACTCCATGGCAGGCAGCACCTGCACCGCGCTGACCAGCGCCATGATGCCGAAGACAATGGCCAGCCGCAGCGCGACCGCCTTGCGGCCGTTACTTTGTGCGAACGCCGCTCCTCCCGTCCCCATCACTGCGAGAGTGAGCACGAAGGCCGGCTCATGATGCCCACAGAGCCAGGAAACACCCAGCAGCACACCGGCCCACGCCGCACTCTTCAACGGCGCGCGTCCGCGCAGCGAGCGCAGCAGAAAGAGGAACACCACCGGAGCCCAGATGCCGGGAGCCAGTTGCTGCGGCCATTCGGTATTGCCGCAGAAGCCCGCCGTAGCGTAAAGCAGGGCCGCCCGCCGTAGCGTAAAGCAGGGCCCCCACCAGCGACGGCCACACCGCCAGTTTCAAATCCTGCAGGAACCAGTATGCGAACAGCGCCGCCACACAATGCATCAGCACGAACCACAGGCACACGTAAAACGGCTGGATGTGCCCATCGTGCAGGGGCGCCAGCGCCAACAGAAACGTGAAGGGACTGGCCACGCCCGGTTGCACCTGCCCGATCAGCGACTGCCCGAACCATTCGTAGGGGTCCCAGATGAGCACGCTCCAGTGGCGGATGGCATACACCTGCGCCTGCAGCCAAGGCATCACCTGGTTGGCATTATCGGGGCTCTCCAGGAAGGTGTACTGCTTGGTGAGCGCCAGTTTCCAGAAGACCGTGATCACGCTGAAAACAAGCAGGACAGGGGGCCAGGCACGCGCCAGCCGGCCGGGTGAAGGCGTCATCAACGCAATGGTAACAGCAGTCTACGGCAGCTTGCGGGCTTTCTCGAAGTCTTCCTTGAGCCTGGCTGTGATCTTCTCCGCGACGTCCGCGCTGGCCCCGTGGAACTTCGCTCCCAGGCTCTCTTGCGTGGTGGACCAAATCACGTCGCCATCCTTATTCACCAGCCGCACGGCCGCGATGGCTTCGTGCCGGCGCTCGGCGGAATGGTCCGATTCGTTTTCACCCACACCGATGCCGGCGGAATTGTTTCTGCTACTACTGCCGCTGCCATAACCGCTGCTGCGGGTTCCCGTTCCCAGGTTGGCGTGGGCGTTGATACCGTCCGAGGACTGGTGCACCTCGGTGAACACCAGGTCTTCCGACGCGCCGCGCAGGATGCAGTCGGCCCGTTCCTGGTTCTCCGTGAGGATGAACATGTCCGCGCCGGCCAGGCTGCTGATCAGGATGTCGCGCATCTGCGCGGCGGTTTCCCCGCCGGTGAGCCGATCCACGAAGACCCGGTGGACCGTTCGCAACTGCCGAAGGTTGGCGTCTTGCAGCACGCTTGCCGCAGGCGGCCCGTCTGCCGCACCGGCGGTGGCCGCGGCAGCAAGTACCCACACCGTAAACTGTTTCATTGCCCTGCCTTTCGTGCGTCATCGTCCTGATACTCCACGCGACGCCCGCTGCGCGCCTCAAGACTCGCCAGCACGCTGCGAATATCGCCCTTCTCCACACGGAACACCAGCGCCTGCTGCTGGCCCGCAGCGTCTTCATACCCCAGCGTGACGAAGTGCTGGTGCGACTTGCTGAGCAGCAACACCGGCGAGATCAGGATCGCCGCGGCATACCGCCGGCTCACCTTTTGGCCATACTCCAGCGTGCTGATTCTGGCGTAAGGGATGCGGATTTCGACTCGATCCGACGCAAAGACCAGCGCCTCCGCTCCGGTGATATCCAGCCGCGCCTTGGATTTCGCCTTGATTTCGGGCAGCGTGCCGCCCACGAACTGCGTCCGGACGCCCGGCTCTGCCGCCGGAATCGCCAGGGAGAGAATAAGGCCGCTGAGCAGCAGCAACCATGTGCGAATCATTGGATGTAGCAGGAGTAGTGGCGGCGTTAGCACCGGATTCTCAAAAATAATCTTCCGCGATGGGGACGGTATTATGGAAGCTGGCCCCTCCAGAAATGACACCCCACGCCCAAGGCGAGTCCCGCTCTGCTTCGTTTTGGACCCAATTGAAGAGTTGGGCGGATACAGAGACACTCCAGAACCACGAAGATAAAGTTCTGCTGGTCCTGACCTTAATCATTGGAGCCGTTGTCGGCTTGATTGTGGTTGCCTTCATTCTGGTGACGGAGAACCTCGGTGCCCGCATGTACCCGGCGGGAGGCGCGGCATGGCGGCGCCTGGTTATCCCCGTAGGGGGCGCTCTGATCACCGGCTTTTTGCTGAAACGGTACTTTCCCAATGCTCGCGGCAGCGGGATTCCACAAACCAAGACAGCACTTTTCATTAACAACGGGGTGATTCATTTTCGGACGGCCGTGGGCAAATTCTTTTGTTCCTCCGTGTCGCTGGCGACTGGCATCGCCTTGGGGCGTGAAGGACCCTCGGTGCAGGTCGGCGCTGGTATTGCCTCCTCACTGGGACGCCGGCTAGGTCTCAGCGATGCCAATGTGAAGGCGCTGGTGCCGATTGGGGCCGCGGCGGCACTCGCCGCTGCGTTCAATACGCCCATTGCGGCCGTCCTTTTCACGCTGGAGGAGGTCATGGGGGACCTTCATGCGCGCGTGCTGGGGTCAATCGTGTTGAGTTCCGCCACTTCATGGATTGTGCTTCACCTGGTACTGGGTGACGAACCCCTATTCCATGTCCCCGCTTATCAGTTGGTACATCCGCTTGAGTTCGGTTTGTACGCGGTCCTCGGCGTCGCGGGCGGGTTGGTGTCGGTAGCCTTTGTCAAACTCCTGCTGTGGCAGCGCAAGCAGTTCTTGCGTCTTCCCAAATCCAGTCAATGGATTCAGCCGGTGGCGGGCGGGTTGCTTGTCGGCATTCTAGGCTGGTTCATCCCGGAGGTGTTGGGAGTCGGTTACGGCTACGTCAGCAAGGCCCTGAACGGGCAGATGGTTCTAGGCATGATGGCGCTCCTGGTGCTGCTCAAGGTGGTTGCCACTTCCACCTGCTATGCTTCCGGCAACGCCGGTGGCATCTTTGGCCCGAGCCTGTTCATTGGCGCGATGCTGGGCGGCGCGTTCGGCGCCGGCGTTCACACACTCCTGCCGGATTATACGGGCGGCATAGGCGCTTACGCATTGGTGGGAATGGGCACGGCGTTCGCCGGCATTGTGCGCGTGCCGCTGGCTTCCGTGATCATGATTTTCGAGGTGACGCGCGACTACTCCATCATTGTGCCCCTGATGATCTCCAACCTGATC
>OKRF01000197.1:0-2210 GCA_900290315.1 Candidatus Sulfopaludibacter sp. SbA3
CGGCTCGGACGCGGCTGAGCCGCGACCGTGAGGGAGCGGTAGGCATCTCTAGTTGTCTGCATATATCAAGAAAGGGGTGCGCAGCAGGTGAATCCAGGCCACTACGCTGATGGGTTGGAGGCGGGCCAGATCGGGCTCCAGGGGCGCCATATCGATGCGGATGGCCAGGGGGTAACCCAGACCTGTGGCTCTGGTCATCCACTGCGGGTCGGGGATAGTCGGGTCCGGGCCTCGCGTGTAGTAGGTAAAGCGGCAGGAAGCCAGGTTGTCGCCCAGTACGAAGGAGGTGGGTGAGGCCTGGGGCGGTGGGGGGAAGCGCGGAACCGTGACATTGAACGTAGGGTCCTGCATGGTGCCCAGGCAGAAGCTTCCGGCTCCGTACGGCGTATAAGGGATCTCGTTCACCACCAGCCGGACCCCGCGTCCCTGGTCTCCCGGAATCACGAAAAACTCCAGAATCTGCGGTTCGCCGCGCCATCCCTGTTGCAGGGAAAAGGTCGACACCATGCGCATGTATTGCGACTCGGCCTGAAAGAAGACGAAGTGGTTCGAACTGGCGCCTTCCGCGCCCAGACAGGCCGGCGTTACCGGAATCAGGCCGTCCAACTCCGACTGAACGATGCGCTGGGCGCCGACGACGCGGCGATCGTCCATCAGCCGATTGGTGGTGCGGCTGAAAGCGGAAAGGCCCACCCGCAGAGCGATCGACATCCCTACCATGAGGAGCGTCAGAAGCGTCACCGCCACCAGGACCTCCAGCAGAGTCAAGCCGGCATCGCGCCGTTTCCTCACGGGTCTCATTGCGGCACCGCCGGAGGGATATCCTTCGCCTGCAGGTAGCGCTGGCGAAACCCTTCCAGGGTGATCGATTTCCGCTGCGCTCCGCTCATCCACCACACCTGCAACTCCAGCCGGTCGAGCACCATCGATCCCGCGGCGGGTTGGGGCGGGGCTTCGAAATTGGCCATGCGCGACCGCCATCCGGCCTTCAGTCCGCCAGCCACCACCGGATCGAACTCGCCTTCCAGGACGAGATTGAGCGGCGTCCTCCAATCCGCCAGCAGTTCGTTCATGCGCAGTTGAGCCAGTTGCGTGATGCGGTCGTAATCACGCAGGCGCGCGGCATTGCGTGTAGCGCTGGAGATATTGGAGAGCAGGCCCACAATGGCGACGGCCATGATGAGCGCGGCCACCATCACCTCCAGCAGCGTAAATCCGCGATTGCGCCTCATCTGTTGGGTGTGACGGCTTCCACGCGCGGAAAGCCGGTCATGGGATCGAGCCGGATGATGCGCCGCGAGCCGTGGCTGTTCGCGATTTGAATACCGATTCCGGGCGAGCCGTGGCTGTTCGCGATTTGAATACCGATTCCGGGCGTGGCCGCGCCGGGAATCAGCAGCAGCCGGTAGGGGGCGTTCTCACCATCGGACGGGTCCGGCCTTCCCGCCAGAACGGCCTCGATGGTGATGCCGCCGGGCATTTTGAGCTCGCGCGTGTAGCCCGGCTCATTGGAGTAGAGCGCCAGGAGATTCTCCTTAGGGGTGATGAGCACCTCGATGGGCTGTTGCCGGCGCTCTGCCCGGTTCACCGCCGCGTTCAGAAAGCTGGCGATGGACCTGGATGCCGAGGTCAGGCGAACGCTATCGATGCCCGCGGTGGCCGAAGGCAGCGAAACGGCCACGATGAGGCCCACAATGGCCACCACCACCACCATTTCGATCAGCGTGACACCGCGCCGGAGGCAACCGCTTGCTAACGCGCGCGGCTCCGATCCGAGCCGCGACCGTGAGCGAGCGGAGTGCCGGTTATTTGTTTTTCCAACTGACGATATCGGCATCAACCCCTTCGCCGCCCGGCTGGCCATCCCTGCCCATAGACACAATATCCGGCTCATCGCCGTGCTCCCCCGGGTACTTGTACACGTAGTCGTGCTCCCAGGGATCCTTGGGGATGTCCTTGGGCATGTACGGCCCGGCCCATTGATTGACATCGGCCGGTTTTTCGCGCAGCGCCTTCAGGCCCTGCTCGGTGGTGGGAAACATACCGGTATCGAGTTTGTAGGATCCCAGCGCCGTCATGAAATTGTCGATTTGCGTGCGTGCCGCCGTGACTCTGGCGGCGTCTGCCTTCCTGAACAGGGCCGGGCCGACGAGCGCGACAAACAGCCCGATGATGGTGACCACCACCAGCATTTCGATCAGGGTGACGCC
>OKRF01000197.1:2220-42490 GCA_900290315.1 Candidatus Sulfopaludibacter sp. SbA3
AGGGTGACGCCCGCCTGTCCCCGCCTGTTGTTCCGTATTCTGCTTTTCCGCATGATTTACACCGCCACGTCATTGATGCTGGTAATGGCCAGCAACATACTGAGAATCAACCCGCCGACCATTACGCCCATAATCAGAATCACCAGCGGCTCGAAAATGGACGTGAACCGCCGGATGGCTGCCCGGGTATCGTTTTCGTAAATATCGGCCATGCGGGTAAACATCTGGTCCAGCCGGCCGGTTTCTTCGCCCACAGTCAACAGATGGGCTGCCAGAGGTGGAAACACTCCGGCCTTGCGCAACGGCACGGCGATACCTTCCCCGCGCTTCACTCCCTGCGCCACCCCCACCAGCGCGCCCGATATCGTCTTATTGTTGAGCGTTGCGGCGGCAATTTGGATGGATTGTACCAGCGGCACGGTATTGGACACCAGGGTCGCCATGGCGCGCGCAAAACGTGAGGTTTCGGCTTTGAGCATGGCATCGCCCAGCAGCGGAATGCGCAGCCGCGCGCCATCCCACCACAGACGGCCGGCCACGGTGCCGGTGTAGATCCGCCAGAAGACGGCGAAGGCAGTCAACGCCGAAGCGCCCATCCACCAATACGTCCGAAGGATGTTGCTGGCGTCCAGCATCAGCTCCGTGGGCAGCGGCATCTTGAGCGTGCTGCCTTCGAAAATGCTGGCGAAGCGCGGCACCACGAAATTGAGCAGAATCAAAATCGACGCCAGCCCCACGCAGGCCAGCAGCGCGGGATACACCATGGAAGAGACGATATAGTTCCGCAGTTCGTCGCGCGTCCGTTCGAAATCCGAGAGTTCGCGCGTCCGTTCGAAATCCGAGAGTCGTTCGAAAATCACTGCCAGGGAGCCGGATGCTTCGCCCGCCCGCACCATGTTGATGTAGAGCTCGGAGAAGTAATCCGGGTGCGCCGCCAGGCTGTCGGCCAGCGTTCTGCCCCCCTTGAGGATGCGCAGCACGTCCAGCACAACGAAGCGGAAGGCCGGCCGCTCGGTCAGTTCCGCGGTAATCGAAATCGCCCGGTCCAGAGGCACGCTGGAATTGAGCAGCGTGGAAAGTTCCTGGGTAAAGAACAGGACGTCCCTGCGCCTGCCTCCGCCGAACGAAGGCAGCTTGATTTCGATCCCCGAACTCTTGGGCGCCACCCCGACATAAATCGGGGTGAGCCCCTGCTTACGCAGCTCCCGGGCGATGCCATTTTCGCTCTCTCCGGACAAACTCCCGGTACGTACCCTGCCGTCAGACGCCACCGCGCGGAAGAAGAAGGTGGCCATTTAGAGATCGCTCCGGAAGAACTGGGGGTTGGGGATGGGGGTTAGGGGTTGGTGAAGGAGGCGCTGGCGCACAGCGTTTTCCTTAAAGCCGTGAGCGGAGCGAGCCGCCTCTTCCCAACCCCCAACCCCTACCCCCAAATCCCGCATTTAAAACTCCTGCGTCACGCGCATAACTTCTTCCACGGTCGTGACTNNCATGCCGTTGCGGCGGGCGGCCTGGGTGAGTTGGCCGGCGTCCGCGTTGGACATGATCAGTTTGCGGATCTCGTCGTCCACCTGCATCATTTCGAAAATCCCCATGCGGGAACTGTAGCCGCGGCCGTGACATTCCGGGCAGCCGGCGCCGCGCCAGGTCTGAATATACTCGCCATCCGGCGCCAGGACCTTACCACCAGACTCTTTGCAGTGGCTGCAGATGACGCGGATCAGGCGCTGCGCCAGGACGGCCACCAGCGACGAGGTCAACAGATAGTTTTCGATCCCCATATCGGTCAGGCGCGTGATGGCGCTGGGGGCATCGTTGGTATGGAGCGTGGAAAACACCAGGTGGCCGGTGAGGGCCGCGCGGATGGCGATATCGGCCGTCTCGCGATCGCGAATCTCANNCCCGCCGCGAACGTCAGCCCGATCTGCGGATTGACGTGGATCTGGTTGATGCCATCCATCTGATACTCCACCGGATCTTCGATGGTGATGATCTTCTTGTCCGGCAGATTGATGCGCTTCAGTGAGGAATATAGGGTGGTGGATTTGCCGCTGCCGGTGGGGCCCGTCACCAGGAAAATGCCATGCGGCAGGCTGGTGAAATGCTCCATGGCGGCGAGCATGCGGGCGTCAAAACCGAGCTTCTGCAGATCGTAGAAATCGCCCGCCGAGCGGTCCAGAAGGCGCATCACCACGCTTTCGCCGTAGAGGGTGGGCAGGGTGGAAACGCGGAGGTCCACTTCGCGGCCCAGCACTTTGATCTTGATGCGGCCATCCTGCGGCAGGCGCCGTTCGGCGATATTCAGCTTGGCCATCAGCTTGAGACGGGAATTCAGCTTGGCCATCAGCTTGAGACGGGAGATGATGGCGGCTTTCAATTCGCGCGGCGGCGTCTCCTGATTCATGAGGACGCCATCCACACGGAAGCGGACGCGGAATTCCTTCTCAAAGGGCTCGATGTGAATGTCGCTGGCGCGCTGCTCCAGGGCTTCGGCGATCATGGCGTTCACCAGGCGGATGACCGGCGCTTCGCTGGCCATGTCGCGCAGGTGTTCCAGGTCGGCCGCGGCGTCCGCATCGCCCTCGCCTACATTGAACGCTTCGCGCTCGGTTTCGCCATAGAACTTCTCGATGGCGTCCAGGACTTCCTGCTCGGCCGCCAGAGCCGTGTGGACTTCCAGGCCTGAAAAGGCGCGCACCGCGGCGATGGTCTCGAAGTCCAACGGATCGGCCATCGCCAGGGTCAGGACCGAATCCTTCAGCGCCACCGGAATGGCGCGGCATTGCCGCAGGAAGCGGTGCGAGAGGCCTTCGATTTCCGGCGCGGAGGGCGGTTCGGCTTCCAGCGTGACCAGCGGAATACCCAGTTGATCGCTCAGCGCCGCCAGCACGTCGCGCTGGGCGATGAGCCCCATGTCCGTGAGAATCTTGCCGAGCTTGTCGCCGCGCTCTTTCTGCAATTCGAGCGCCCGCTCCAGGTCCTCGGCTTCGATTTTCTGCCGCTCGATCAGAATTTCGCCCAGGCGCAGGTGGCGCGCGCCAGGTACACTAGCGGCTTCCGCTTCCGGAGTGGGATGGGCGGGGGTCACTTATTGAACTTCCACCTTGATGCTTTTGGGATCGCCGCTCTGTGCGGCGCGGCGGTCGGCCTTCATCAGAATCTCGTCGGGCAATCCGGATTTGTCCTCCCAGCCCTGGTAAAGCAGGCGTACGGACACCACTACCTGCTCGTTCTGGCCCAGAAAATCCATACCCTTGGCGCATTCCGCGATCGTGTTTCGCATTTGGGTGCGCAGCAGCTCCAGGTGCTTGAGTTTGCGCTCGTGCGCGCTCTTTCGGTCTGCTGCCATATCGCCGCGCTGGAACATGGGTAGGACGGTGTTCTGTGCCAGGTCGATTTCCGTGGTGAAGACGATTCCGAAACCTGGCAGGTACACACCGTGTGTCGGGCCATAAACCTGGATCGGGTCGCGCGCGTCGGCCATCTTCAAGCGAAGATCGAATCCGCCTTCCAGCCTCTTGACGACGTCCAGATTATTCGCGCTTTTGGGAATCGAGCCGGAGGTGGGCGCCGCCGCGGCGGGTGCTGGCGGGGCGACGCTTGCGGGAGTCAGGGCTCCAGGGGTGGGTTTCACCGCCTGGCTCCAGGCGGGGATCGAGACCAGGACGGCCAGCAAACCGGCGTATCTCATTGCATATCTCCAGGCGAGTTGACCGCATTGATCAGCTTGAGGTTGTCCAGTTGCGACGCGGTCAGCTTGTGCTGAAGGTATGTGGCCTGGACGTCATAGGACGCCATCATCATTTTGCGCTCGTCCATGTCGCGCTGCCGGATGGCTTTCACCAACTGCTCGGTCTTGGCGGCATAGCGGGCTTCGATCGCCTGCGCCGCCTGGAGCGCCGCGGCCTGGACGCGCCGTTCGATCTCCGCGTTCGTGGAAGCCGGACGCGTGGCCGCGAACACGATGAGAGCGACGGAAAGCATGGCCGCCGAAACGAAGCCCAATCGGGCGGTGGAACCCCAGAACGCGGCCAGCCAGCGCCGCCACGGGGATGGTTCGAAAACTTTGTCGGAAACGAAAGCGATGCGTTGCGGAATCTCTTCGTCGCGCAGCGTGAAAAGGGCCGCTTCCGTGAGCCGCAGACGGTCCAGCTCTTCCTGGCACTGCGGGCAGACTTTTGCGTGGGCTTCCACTTCCCGGCGCTGCTCTTCAGCCAGCTCCTTCAGGAAGTAGTCCCTCAAATCGAATGGCGAGCAACTCATGACAAACCTCTTGCCTTAATGGGAGCCAGTTCCAGTTTGAGCAATTCGAGCGCTGTATACAGGCGGCTCTTGACGGTGGAAACGGGGCATTCGAGGATTTCCGACATCTCTTCGAATTTGAAGCCCTGATAAATCTTCAGAACTACCGCCTCGCGCTGTTCCGGCGAAAGCCGCTCCAGCGCGCTGCCCACGGCCAGGCTCAGCTCGATGGGGAAGACGGAACTTCCGCCCACTGTGATGCCCATTTCGGTGCCCTCGGGCTCAAGCTCGTCCACATCCACCTCGGGCCTTCTCTTGCGGAACATGGAGTAGGCTTCGTTGTGCGCAATGCGGTAGAGCCACGGGGCGAACCGCTCGTGATTATCGAGCCTGCGGAGATTTTGATAGGCCTTCAAGAACACATCCTGCGTCAAGTCCAGAGCATCTTCCCGGTTGGCGGTGATGCGCAGCAGATAGTTATAGACACGTTTCTCCCATCGGGAGACGAGAAGGTTATAGGCTTCCACGCTGCCGCGTGCCGCTTGCCGGATCAGGTCGGCATCTTCAACCGCCCGAAAGATCAAATTATCTGGCTCCTTGTCTGTAGACGCAGTGCGCCCCCTAAAAGTCGAGACGTGCCGGGACGCGGGGTCACTCTCAGTGTACCAGGGCAGCAGAATCAGCGAGTTCCAGACACCGGCGGCAGGAAGCGGGCACCCGGCGTTACCGGCGGCAGGAAGCGGGCACCCGGCGCTACCGGCAGAAAGCGCGCACCCGGCGTTACCGGCGGCAGGAAGCGGGCACCCGGCGTTACCCGCGGCAGGAACTGGCACCCGGACTACCGGCGGCAAAAGNNACCGGAACTACATGAGGGGCGGTATAATTTAGGGACAGTGCATCGTGCTTGGCTGGCACTGGCTGTGCTGACTTGCGGCGTGGCCAGGGGACAGGCGCCTTCCTACTCCGCCGCCAGTATTGTCAATGCGGTGGGGTATGGCGCGGGGCCGTTTGCGCCGAACTCCGTGGTCACGATATTCGGGACCAATCTGTGCTGGGATCCGGGCATTTTCACGGCGTCCAGCACCACTGCGCTGCCCACCCAGTTGGATGCCGTCAGCGTGTATGTGGACAACCACCTGGCTCCCCTGCTGATGGTGTCGCAGGGCCAGATCAATTTCCTGATACCTTCGGATGAGATTGCGGGGACGGCGCCGATGCTGGTGGTGCGTCAGGGAGTCGCAGGGCCGATCATCAATCTCACCCTGGTGAGCGCCGCCCCGACCCTGTTTCCGTTGACCGCCGGGTATGTGATCGCGGAGGACTGGAACAACGCCAATGCCCTCATCACGCCGGATGCGCCGGCGCACGCTGGCGATACCGTCGTCCTGTTCGTCGCCGGATTGGGCGCGGTGCAGGTGGCGCAGGGCGTGTACGATATTCCGGCTCTGGCGACGTCCATCGTCAATCCGTCCAATCTCACGGTGCTGTTGAATGGCACTCCGGTGGACCCCACGCTCATCAAGTACGCCGGATTGACGCCGGGATGCGGCGGTCTGTACCAGGTCAACTTGCTGCTTCCCTCTAATGCCGGAACTGACCCGGCCATCCAAATCAGCTTAGGGGGCCAATCCAGCCAGCCGGGATTGATGCTGGCGGTGCGGTAAAGCTGAAACTTTCCGCCGGCCGGGCGCGTTAAACATACAGGCCAAAATGATCTAAGGAGTTTTATGCCGGTACTGCGCTCCCTTCCGGTTTTCCTCTTAGGGTTGGGCGTCCTTGCTGCGCAGGATGTGCCTCCCGCGCCGGCGTCCGCCGCTCCGCCCGTTGCCGAAGCTGCGGTGCCTGCCCAATACTCCCTCAGCACCGGCACGGTGGTGCCCCTGAGCCTGATCAACAGTATCAGCACCAAGCATTCCCTGCCGGGTGACCGGGTGTACCTGGAGACCTCTTTTCCGGTTCTCGCCGGCGGACGCATTGTGATTCCGGTGGGCAGTTACGTGGAGGGCACGGTGACGGAGCTCAAGAAGCCGGGCCGCGTCAAAGGCCGCGCCGAACTGTATGTGCGCTTCGATTCCCTGATTCTCCCCAACGGCGTGATGCGGGACTTCCGGGCCCGCATGGGCGGGATGGATGGGACGGGGTCCAGCTCGGTAGATCGCAACGAAGGCAAGGTGACCGGCGATGGCCACAAGTTGGGCGACCTCGCCACGATCGCCATGACCACTGCTCAAGGCGCGGGGGTAGGTGGAGCAATAGGAGCGGATTCCGGTCATGCCGTTAAAGGCGTGGCCCTGGGGGCCGCGGCCGGAGCCGCCGCGGGCATCATCGCGGTCCTGGTATCGCGCGGCCCGGATGCGGTGCTGGCACGCGGCAGCAGCGTCGAAATGGTGCTCGACCGGGAGATCAGCTTCAGCGAAAGCGACTTGAACTTCGGCAACTACCAGCCGCCGCACGTTTCGGCCAGCAACGGCACTGGTCCCGATCCGACGGGTCCCAGGGTGCCGCCGATCGGCCCGCGGATTCCGAGGTAGGGTCAGTTCTCCATAGGGATGCGCTCGATGCTATCCACTACGACGCTGTCCATCGGGTGTTTGCGGTTCTCCAGCCGCAGTCCGAGGCGCTCTAATGCGTCGAAGATCGAAAGCGTGAATCCGTCGTTCGATGCGAGACCTTTGTTGGCGACAGCTTCGTCATAGGCCGCACGGATCATCCAGTCCAGCGGAAAATCGAATTTCCCTTCGATCCCGGTGAGGTCTACTACGGGCAAGCCTTCCAGGTAGCTGGAGGCCATCAAGGGCAGAATGCCGGCCAGGTCGGACATGGCCGCTCCCTTGCACACTCTGTGGATGACGCCCGCGGGCTCCTTTGGGCCGGCCTCGATAGCGGCGGCCGGGCATTCGAACTTGGCGGAGTCTTGGGAAGGCGTGAGCCTGGTAGTCTTCTTCGCCGCGACCAGGGCCCAGACCGGGATGACTTTCGTATCCTTGTGCATCACCATCCGGAACCGCTCGGCCAGCAGCGTTTGCGTCATCTGGAAGAGTTGGTCGCGGGTAGCTGTGGGCACGGCTTTCGCGACGATGTCGAAGTTGGTGGATCCCAGCCAACCCGGTCCCACGACAAGGCTGGCGGGCGTCTTGTAAGCGGCGGCGATGATCCATCTCAGGGGAACGTTGCGGACGTCGAAGCGGCCGCCGGGCAGGAAATCCGCCTTGATCGGGCTGCCCGCTTTGGACCGCTGGATGTCGGCGACTTCAAACCGGAGCGGGGCTTGGGCGTTTTGGCCGACGGCCTGGGCGGTCATCAGCAGGACTATGGCGAACGATTGTGATATGTGCATAGGTTTCTCTGTTCGGTAACGCCGGCGATCTTGTCGCCGGTCAATCAGCCCTACCGGCGGCAAGACCGCCGGCGTTACCGGCCGCAAAGACCGCCGGCGCTACCGGCCGCGATTTCACAGGCCGAGGTGCGTTTTCAGGGATCGTGCGCGGTCGCGAGCCACGGTCAATTCGGTGCGCTTCTGGTCCTTCAGCCGCACCACCAGACGGCCGGCGAAAAGCGGAGTCAGTTCCTCGACCCAGTGCAGATTCAGGAGCACCGCGCGATGGATGCGGACGAAGACGGCGGGGTCCAGCTTCTGCTCCAGTTCGGCAATGGGCCAATCCACGCAGTATTTCCTCGCCTCCGTAGCGGCATAGGTCAGCCGGTCCTCCGAGAAGAAGTGAGTGATGCGCGCAATATCAAGGAACTGTGTTCGTTCTCCGATGCGCACCGGCATGCGCTCCGGGAACTTAGGTTGCGGACTGCTTATCGCGCGGGATAGCTCCTGAATCAGCGCACGGAACTCCGGACGCTCCTGGAATGGCGGCTGTTGTCCGCCGCGCAAGAGCGCCAGTTTCGTCAGGGCGCGTTCCAGTTGTTCCGGTTCTACCGGCTTCAACAGGTAATCGATCGAGTTCACCTGGAAGGCTTGCAGCGCGTACTGGTCGTATGCCGTAACGAAGATGACAACGGGCTGCCGGTCGAGACGCGACAGAAGATCGAATCCGTTCAGGACCGGCATCTGAATGTCGAGAAACAGAACATCGGGTTCTTCGGTGGCCAGAAACCGCAGGGCCTGCTCGGGATTTGTGGTGCTGCCGACGACGTCTACGCGTCCGGTATCTGCCAGCATGCGGCTGAGCCGCTTCAAAGCCGGCAGTTCATCGTCGACCAGATAGGCCCGCAGCTTGCCGCTCATTTTGCCCGCAGACGCACAACGGTGCCGCCAGCCCTTCTCTCTATCTCGAGCCTGGCCTCGGGACCATATAGAACCGCCATGCGGCTCTGGAGATTATCGAGACCGTGCCCCGGCCGCATGTCGCCGGCGGTGAAGCCCGGTCCGTCATCCCACACTTCGACGCACACCTCTCCTTTCTCAACTCGCGAAACGATGCGAATGGCGCCGCCATCGGTGCGCGTGGCCACGGCGTATTTCACGCTGTTCTCCACCAGGGTCTGCAGAGAGAATGCGGGCAACTGGAAGGAATGCGCTTCTGGCGGCACATCGATTTCGTAGCGAAGTCGATCGCCGAAGCGGGCGCGCTCGATCTCCAGGTAATCTTTCGCAATCTTCAGTTCGGAGCCGAGAGAGGCCAGCCGCTGATGGCCGGAATCGAGGGAGGATCGCAGCAGGGCTGACAACCGGCCCACCAGGTTCTCGGCGAGCTTGGGATCGTCGTGGATCAACGAACTGATGGTATTCAGCGCGTTGAACAGGAAGTGCGGCCGGACTTGGGACTCCAGCGAAGCGAGTTGGGCTTCCAGTGCGAACTTGCGAGCCCGCTCCTCATGAAGTTGCCTGGTGTGCATTTCGGCAGCGGCCACTGCGACACTGGTGCGCAGAATCTCATGCACGAATCCGCTGATGCCGAACAGGAGCGCGATCAGGACGGCGAACTCGTTTGCCTCCCAAAACGACGCCCAGAAGGTGCGCTCCGGCAGATAATTGAAGGCCAGAAAGATCAGATTCGCCGACAGGCTGCCTGTGACGGTCGCAGCCAGAATGGCGCCCGCGATCAGGATCCAGTTTTGCGGGAAAGGGCGGAAGTACATGCGCCGCCCAAATCGGATGAGACCGGCGGCAATCAGCCCGCCCATGAAGTTGGCATAGACAAGCGTGTAAGCGAAGGCCGTTGCGATCTGGGACGGCTGTCGCAAGCGGAACCAGGCGGCAACTGCTAAAGTGGCGACCACGGCCGCACCGAGATTGATCGGCGCCAGTCGTTTCCAGCGCTGGAGCAGACTTAACTGCTCCCATCCCGTGGCGGGCAGCGTGCCCATCACAACCGAGGGCTCGTCATGGATCAACCCGATCCCTGCGATGTCTTCTGGCGTGACACCCCGAATCAATGGAATCATGCTTCGACTTTAATTGCCGGTTGCCGGCAAGATCAAGGCCTACCGGATGGGAGGTCGGGATCGGCTGCGGACGGGTCTTTGCAGCGTGATGAATGGGGGACCCTCATGAGGCGTTGCCTCGCCCGGTGATGAAAATTCGGTAGTCCGTGGGACAGACGATCGTTTTTTGTCGTCTGTCTGCTTCGGCGCCACGCGGCATTTTCGAGAGAGGCGGCTCATGAGGCGGTGCCTCACCCGCAAGGATGAAAATGGGGGAGAAAACGCGTCGGAATTTCGTGGTGGGGCAAACTCGAGCCAGGCACGAAGATTCGCCAAAAGGCGGCGAATTTCGAGCCTGGCACGGTTTGCAGCGGACACACGACTCGGGCATTTTCGAGAGAGGAAACAGATTTCGCAAAGGCGGCGAATTAATCGCCTGCCACCGCTTTGCAGCATCAGATCAGACGTCCGCTTCTCCTTCCACCGCTGGCAGCACATCGTGCTCGCCCGCCATCCACACGTAGAGGGTGGGCAGCAGGAAGATGCTCATCACCAGGTCGGAGATCAGGCCTCCCACGATGACGATGGCGAACGGCCGCTGCGAGTCGGAGCCAATGCCATGCGACATCGCTGCCGGCAGCAGGCCCAGGGTGGCCACCAGCATGGTCATCATGATGGGACGAAGCCGCAGCACCGCACCCTCCACTGCGGAGTCCTCGATGCTGTGGCCCCGCACACGGAGCTGATTGATGTATTCCAGCATGATGACTCCCGTCTGCACGGAGACTCCAAAGAGCGCCAGAAAGCCCACCCCGGAGGAGACGCTGAAGTTCGTGTGGGTGATGAGCAGCGCCAGCAAACCGCCGATACGCGCCAGCATCACGTTCACCAGAATCAGCACGGCCCACTTGAAGGAGTGAAACATGGTGTACAGAATCATGAAGATCAGCAGGATGGTCAGCGGCACAATCAGCAGCAGGCGCGCTTCAGCGTGCAATTCACTTTTGTATTCCCCTTCCCAATCGATGTGATAGCCGCGCGGCAATTGCACTTTTGCGGTGACTTGGTCGATGGCCTCTTTCACGGCGCCGCCCAGGTCCCGGCCGCGGACGCTGTACTTGATGGCGATATAGCGCTGGTTGCCTTCGCGATAAATTTCGGAGGCCTCGTCGCGCTCTTCCACTTTGCAGAGTTGCGCGAGCGAAACCCGCTCTCCGGTGGGAGAAAGCAGGCGGATCTGTTCGATGGCCTGTTTGGTGTTGCGATACTCCGGCAGGTACCGCAATACCAGGTCGTAGCGTGCTTCGTCCTGCAATACCTGGGTGAGCGGATTGCCTCCGGCGGCGGTCTGGATGGCGTCCTGCACGTCGGCCACGTTGATCTGGTAGCGCGCGGCTTGCTGGCGATCCACTTCGAAGTTGTCGTTGGGCTGCCCCAGGACGCGGAACACACCCAGATCCTCGATTCCCCGGGTGCGGCGCATGATGCCCACAATCTGATCCGCCTTTTCTTCCAGGTTTTTCAAATCGTTGCCATAGACTTTGGTGGCCAGTTGCCCCTTGACTCCGCTGACCGCTTCCTCCATGTTGTCGGCGATGGGCTGCGAGAAGTTCCAGATGGCGCCCGGTATTTTGTTCACCTCGGCGTTCATGGCGGCGATGACTTCTTCCTTGTTCTGGTGAAATGCGGGGCGCCACTCCTCTTTGGGTTTCAGATCCACGAAGTACTCGGTATTGAAGAATCCGGTGGTATCGGTGCCGTCATCCGGACGTCCCACCTGGCTGGTGCACTGACGGACCTCCGGAAAGGAGCACAGGAGGACGCGAACCTGGTTCGCCACGCGGGTGCCTTCGGTCTGCCCCGTGCTCGGCGCCAGGGTTCCCCGCACCCACAGAGCGCCTTCGTCCAGATGCGGCAGGAATTCAGAGCCGATCACTCCGCCGAGCCACAGATACAGCGCCACCCCGAGGCCTGCCACGCCGCCTGCCACGGTGAGGAAGCGAAGCCGAATCGCCATCCGCAGGGCGCGCCGGTACACCACGATCAACCAGTTCATCACCGGGTTATGCCACTCACGCGTTCCTTTGGGATAAAAGAAACTGGCCAGCACGGGGGCGATCAGCATGGAGAAGATCAGGGCGCCCAAGAGGGCGAAGGCCACAGTCCACGCCATGGGCTTGAACAGGCGCCCTTCCACGGCCTGCAGGGTGAAGATGGGCAGATAGGCGGTGATAATGATGCCGATGGCGTAAAATACCGGGCGCTGCACCTCGTGAGCGGCTTCGAAGATCTTCTCCTTTGGCGTCCGCGTGTCGCCATCGCGTTGGTGGCTGAGGTGGCGGACGATGTTCTCCACCATCACCACCGCGCCATCCACCACCATGCCAAAGTCCAGCGCTCCCAGGGAGAGAAGGTTGGCGGGGATGCCCTTCAGCTTCAGGCAGGTGGCGGCGAACAGGAGCGAAAACGGAATAGTCAGCGCCACGATGATGGCGCCGCGGGCATTGCCCAGGAACAGCAGCAGGATGATGACTACCAGAAGAATGCCATCGCGCAAATTGTGCAGGACAGTGTGCGTGGTGAGGCCCACCAGGTCGCTGCGATCGATGAAGGGAACCACTTTCACGCCGGCGGGCAGGATGGTGGTGTTCAGTTCGTTTACCTTGTCGTGAATATCCTTCAGGACTCCATCCGCATCCGCGCCTTTCCGCAAGAGCACGATTCCGGAAACGACATCGTCGTTGTCCACGAGCGTCCCGCTGTCGTGCCGGATCGCGCGCGCGAATTGGCCGAGACGGATTTTCGGCCCTTGCGCCACTACGGCGATATCCTTTACGCGGAGCGGTGTGCCGCTCTTGGTCATGAGCACCGTGTTTTCGATATCGTGGGTGTTCCTGACCAGGCCCACTTCCCGAATGTTGATCTGCTGCAGGCCGGCTTCAATGAAGCTGCCTCCCGCATTGGCGTTGTTGTTGGTGAGCTGTTGCTCTACTTGCGCCAGGCTCAGTCCGTAGGAGACGAGCATGTTGGGATCCACGCGAACCTGGTATTCGCGCGTGGGGCCGCCGAAGCTGGCCACGTCCACCACGTTATGGACGGCCTTGAAATTCTTCTCCACCACCCAGTCTTCGAGCGATTTCAACTCCATGACGTCGTACTGCGGATTCGTGCTCTGCAGGGTGAAGAAGTAAAGTGCCCATTTGTGGTGTCACGCCGGGAGGCAGGGTGACTTGTCCGAGCCGCTCCAGCACTCTTTCCCGGTTCCAGGCGTTTTCCTCAGTATCGTCAAAGATCAGTTTCAGATCGGAGAGACCGAACAGTGAGAACGATCGCAGATGTTCCACCCCGGGGATCCCGTTCATGGCCACTTCGAGCGGAATGGTCACCTGCTGCTCGATTTGTTCCGCACTGATGCCCGGCCATTGCGTGATGATCTCGACGTAGTTGTTGGCCACGTCCGGATACGCCTCCACGGGAAGCTGATGGAAGGAAACCGCGCCCCAGGCGAACAGCAGCAGCGCGGCCGCCACCACCAACAATCGGTTCTCCAGGGCAAAATCGACTAGCCTGCGAATCATCTACTGCTCCACCGTGTTCTGGAATACCAGGGCATCGGACACCACCTGAATGCCGGGCTTCAGTCCCCGAACGATCTCCTGCATGTTGTCCGGCAGCAGGTTCCCGGTGGTCACTTCCAGGCGTTGGAACCTGCCGTTTCCCGATGGGGTGTAGACAAACTCCCGGTCGTGCAAGTGCAGTACGGCCGTGGCTGGAACTACGGCATGTTTCTCCGCGCTCAGGCCATGAAAGGTGGCGGTCACAAACATACCGAGGCGCAACAGGCCGGGGTTTTCCACTTCGAGGCGAACCTTAGCTGTCCGAATGCTGGGGTCCATGACCTGGCCGATGTTGCCGATCCGCCCCTTCAGTACACGGCCGGGGTAAGCATTCAGATGGATGTCCGCGTACTCACCGAGATGCACCTGCGGCAAGTTGTTCTCGTAGACGTCGCAGATAATCCAGACGTGTGAGACATCGGAGATGGTAAAGGGATTCGGCGGAGTCAGGGCCTGTACGCCCGAGGCGGTGGTGATTTGCTGGTCTGTGATCACGCCTGAAACCGGAGCGGGTACTTCCACAATTCCGGTAGGATGATCGAGGTCGGAGCCCAGCAAATGGAGATGCTCGGTAGTGGTCTCCAGATCGACTTTGGCATTATCCTCGGCGTTCTGGGCGATCTCAAGGGCGCTCCTGGGGATGGCTCCATTGTCGTAGAGCAGCTTGGCGCGGTCGAGCTGAATCTTCGCCAGTTCCTCGTTCTTGACCGCCTTGCGATAGTCGGAGAACGCGCCCGCGATATCCGAACTGCGGACCTTAAACAGAAGCTGGCCTTTTTTCACTTCGTCGCCCAGACGGGCGTCCACCTCTACTACACGTCCCGAAGCCAGGGAGGGCACGGGCACCTGGCGGGACACGTCCGGATTGACCGCGCCTGTGGCATTGAGCTCGGGTGTGGCGATGTGTTCGCCGGCGGCCGCCAGCGGAAACTGTTCCGGATGGTCCACCTTGAAGTTGTTAGGGTCCATGTCAGGCTCCACTTTGGTGGGAACGGGACCCGTCCCGTCCGCCGTGGCCGCCTGTGCCGTCACCTTCCTCTCGCACCCGGCGGAGAAGATCATCAAACCCACACAGAGACCCATTTCGAAAAGGAATATGCGATTCATGGCAGAACCTCCTGGCCCGCGGCCATGTTCATCTGGGCCGCGGCCGTCAAGTAAGAACCAATCAGATTCAAGTAAGCCAGGCGGGTATCGCGGTAAGCTTTTTCGGCATCCAGGAAGTCCAGCAGAGAAGCGCCTCCGTGCTGGTAGGAAAACGAAGTCTTGTCGCGCACATCCGTGGCCAACGGTAGATACTTTGCCTTATAAGGTTTCAGAAGATTCAGCGCCTGCACCAGTGTCCAGTACGCCGAATCGACATCGCTGAGCACTTGCGCCTGCGCCGCTTGCTGCAATCGTTCGTTGCGGGCGATATCGATCTGGGTGCGGGCTTTCTCGCCCTGGTTGCGGTCGAAGATGCGCAGGGGAATGGTGACGCTGGCGCCGAGCGTGTTGTTGTCATACGGGTTGTTGAACGAAGGGTTGTGGGTCCACCACGCGCTGAAGGTGGGATCGGTGGAACCGTTGGCAATGGCGAGCTGGCGATTGATCTTCGCCAGCTCCACGGATTGCAGGGCTGCCCTCAGATCCGGACGCATCGCCAGCGCGCGGTTCCTGAATTCCTCCAGCGGTAGCAGCCCCTCGTTGAATTCGTAGGGCCCGGTGACATCGAACTGCTCAAGCGGCGTGCGATCGATCAGCAGCATCAGAAGCTGAATCTTGGCGGTGCGGAGATTGACCATGGCCGTTTCGAAATCCGCTTCGAACTGCACACGCTGCAGTTCCAGGCGATTGAGGTCTACCTGCGCCAGGTCGCCCGCACTGAAACGCCGGCGATTCACATTGAGTTCGCGATCCCAGTAGTCCAGGTTCTCTCTGGCATTCTGGAGCACAGCCTTCGCCTGCAGGACTTGCACGAACCCGCTTCGCAGGTTGAAAAGGAGGCCCCGCTCCTGATCGGCGTAGGTCGATTCGGCCACGGTGGTCGATTGTTTTGCGGCGCCCAGCCGTAACTCCCGTTTGTGATCGCGTTCGTGTAAATAACTGAAGCCGGTGGTGTACTGGGTGCCGGAGAACGGGCGCCAGACTCCCAGGTACCGCGAGAGTTGCGTTCCATCGGTGGAGAAACTGAAATCCGGGTTGGGCCGCTGATACGCGGTGATTTCACTCGCCCGGGATTCGTCGATATTGCCACGCGCCGCCTGAAGAGTCGGATTGGTAGCTTCGAACTTGTCTTTGATCTGCTGCCAGGTGAAAGCGTTCTGTGCTAAAACGCCCACCGGCATCAGGCTGGCCATCAGGATCGTCCGGCGCGCGGCAGGGAATCGTCTCCACTCCATAAGGTTCGACTCTAGACTGCTCCCGCGCGTGAAGCTAATGATCTTGTTTCCAACCGTCGTGTCGTTCGATTATCGTTCGGTGAATTCCCTTGTCCGTTCAGTCATCGAAAGATTACGGCCGACCCTCTTGGCGCGGGGAGCCATTGACCGTAACATGCTCTGCAAGGGTGCCAAGGGAAATGAACGAACCATCGGAAGTGCGGCGAATCAAGCTGGCGCTGTTGGACGATCACGGGCTCTTTCGCGAGAGCCTCGGGCGGCTCTTGGCGGCGGAGCCCGACCTGGAAGTGGTGGGCGAGGGTGCGAACTTCGCCGAAGCGTTGGCGCTTCTGGCCGCTTCTCCGGTGGATATGATTCTGCTGGAGCGCAGGATCGGGGCCGAGCGCAGCGACACGTTTATCACCGCGGCCCGGCAGTCCGGCTATCGGGGGAAGTTTTTCCTGGTCACCGGAGCGATCAATGCGGCTCAATCAGCCGCGGTGCTGAAAGTCGGCGCGCGAATTCTGATACCCGCAATACGAAGATCAGAATTCGGGTGGGCTTACAGAACGGGAGCAGGTTGTGCTGAAGGGGTTGTTGGATGGCCTGACCAACAGGAAAATCGGCATGAAAGCCGGCGTGTCGGAGTCGGCCATCAAGGCCACTCTCCAGCAATTATTTGAGAAGGCTGGTGTGCGGACGCGGTGCCAACTGGTGCGGGCCGCCTTACAAGGAGCGCTCGGAGCGGTATCGAACGGACAATCGGCTGGGTAATCTTTCGATTAACTTGCTTTAGAGGAAGTCCCGATAATGTTCCAGGGCCACGCGTACAAGCTGAGCGCGGGTGCGCACGCCAGTTTTGGCAAATAATTGCTGGAGAGTGTTCTTTACCGTACTCTCCGAGATCTCCATCCGGGCGGCGATTTCCTTATTTGCCAAGCCTTGCACCAGCAGGCGGAGCACCTCCGTTTCCCGGCTGCCCAGGGCGACCCGCTCCTGCCCGGTAACGGCAGGCGCGCCAGAGCTGGCCGCTGCCGCTTCCTCGGAGACATCCGCGATGATCGCGGCCAGCTTCGGCGAAGTCCCCTCTTTGTACGTGGAAAACCACACTTCCGCCATGAATGACTCGCCGTTGTCGCGATGGCCGCGGCATTGCATTGATGTACGGAACTGTGGCCCTTCCTCCCATCGCAGGGCGTGGTGCAACTCGGGGAAGAACGCTGCGATGGGGCTGCCGATCAGCCGTCCATCGCGCGGCACTACCAGCTCATTCGCCGCGCGGTTGGCCAATTCGATGAAGCCATGCTCGTCCACGGTAACAATGGCGGCCGGGCTCGTCTCCACCAGTATCCGCAGGCGCTCCTGCGCTTCCAGGCTGAGCCGTCGATTCCGCAGCAGTTCCCCCACGAACAGTCCGCAGCCCGCGAGCGCCAGAGACTCGAACGTCAGGCGGATGAATGACAGGCTCAGAGAACTAAAAAGCGCGCTCAGTACCGCGCAGCACAAACCCAGGCAGGCGACCACCCAACGAGGCAGGAAGCCGGCTGCCGCATGATGGGAAAGAGATACAAGAACCCCAGCGACACATAGGGCTCCGTCCGCCAGTCCACCAGAGCGATCACGAGGATGATTGCACCGCTCACCATCAGGATCCGAGTGCGGTTCCCCGCTTCCCAGATCCGTTCCAAGCGCAGCATGGGTGGGCTTCATTATCCCACCCCGGTTTCCGCAGCCGAGGCCATCTTTCGACATAGCTGAAAGATGGGGTGTCATGGCCAACCGGCGACGAAATCGCCGGCGCTACCGGCGTCGCGCTACACTGGACGAAAGCGGAACCGAATCCGCACATAGTATCCACGTTTTCACGGTTGTATCGTCATTCTCATTAAGGAACCGTGAGAACTGCTGTTTACATCGAGATGAGCGAAGTAATCGAGCCGGGCCTGGAGTTGGCAGAACGACAGAACCGCTTTGTTTCAGAGCACTTACGGCGGATCTTCATCCAGATCTACCGGATTGTGGGAAATGTCTCAGACGCTCAGGATCTGGCCCAGGAGGCCTTTATTAAGGCGCTCCAGCACCAGGAACAGCTCAAGGACGAGCAGAAAGCAGCCCACTGGCTGTCGAGAATCGCTACAAATACAGCGATCGATTTTCTCCGCCGCAGCAGCCGCGCCACCTTTTGCGAGATCGATGAAGCGCCCGAAAGTCACTCGGAAAGTCCTGAACAGGCCCTGTTGCGCAGCGAGCACAGGGAATACCTGGAAGATGGCTTGCGCCTGCTGAGCCCACGCGAGCGGACAGCGCTGCTGTTGCGCGACGTGGAGGGTCTGGCGGCGGAAGAAGTGGCGCAGCATATGAGTTGTTCCAAGGCCACCGTACGTTCCCACATCGCGAATGCGCGAACCAAGATGCGGCGGTACATGGAACGAAGGAAACGGTAACGGAATGAGGCATCCAAATCAGGCGACATTGGCGCTGCACGCGGGTGGCGACCTGGGAAAATTAGCGCGTTGGAAGCTGGAACGCCACCTGGCAAAATGCGATGCTTGCGCTGGAGAAGTGGCCGCGTTCGAAGATGTGCGCGAGGCGGTAGCGGATTTGAGCGAAGTCCCCGACCTGCCCTGGAACCAACTGGCGGCGGAAATGAAGGCGAACATCCGGCTGGGGCTGGCCGCCGGCGATTGTGTACGCACCGGAGAAACGCCACTGCGCGACACTCGTTGGTTCTCCGGTGTACGACTTGCCGTGGCCTGCACCGGCGTCGCGGCCCTCATCGTTACTGGTGTGGTTCTGCGGCGTCCCCAACCGCCGATAGTTTTCGCCCAGACCCCCACGGTGGAAAGCACCGCCAACGGAATTCAACTCAGCTCTGGCGGGACCGCGATGGGCTTGATGAACCGCGGCGTCCAGAATGTCAGCTACGTACCGAATGCAGAAGGTGCCATGAGTGCCAGCTACGCGGACAGTACGGGCGGGATTACGGTGAATACGGTATATGGCCAGTAAAAGACAAATGCGCCTGGCGGTAGTGGGCATTCTGAGCGCGGCCAGCCTGGCGGCTCAGGACGCTCCCCTGGCCAAGGGCTCGGTGAGCTTCACCATGCCCGACAATTCGCCCGTGGCGTTGATGAGTTACAGCACGGATCAATCGCGTACCAGCCTGGTAGGCGCGGCAGTCCGCGTGGACTTCCACATGTCGCTCACCCTGCGCAATATCAGCGCCAAGCGCATCCACGGCATCACTTTGAAGGTGGTATCGCAGGAAGTGACCCTGGGCGGCAAGGCTTCCGTCGCGTGGCCGAGTCTGAATATCGGCCCGGACGAGGTTTTTGCGGAGCACATCGATGCGCGTTTGATGCGTCCCACCCAGATGGCCGGTGGTCCGCTGGTCGAAGTGAGCCTGGATGGCGTGCTGTTCCAGGATCTCTCCTTCTTTGGACCCGATCTGCTCAATTCCCGCCGCACCATGACCGCGATGGAAAGGGAAGCGCAGCGCGACCGGGAATACTTCAAGCGCATTCTGGCGCAGGGTCCGGCGGCGCTGAAGCAGGCCATGATCGCCAGCCTGAATCAGCAGGCCGAACCGCGCCTGGGTGTACGCGTAATTCCCCACGGTTCCGCGGTGACATCGGCGGCAACGGCCACGCCGGAACGGGCGGAGCAATTCGCTTTTCTGCAAATGCCCGATTCGCCCGTACAGCCGGTGAGTGGCTGGGCCATGGTCTCTGGTAATGAGGCGCGCGCTCCGCGCATCGAAGTCAGGAATACTTCGTCCAAAGCCGTGAAGTATGTGGAACTGGGATGGCTGGTGCGCGACCAGGCTGGCAAACAGTACATGGCCGCGTCCCTTCCGGCCTCCGATGCCAACCTGTTTCTGCCGGCGGGCAAGAGCGCCCAAATGGGTCAGGATACCCAACTCACATTCACCCGCGAGAAGAAGCCGGTGAACATTCAGGGCATGACCGGCTTCGTGAGCCAGGTGGAGTTCGCCGACGGCAAGGTCTGGGTTCCCAATCGCGAGGGGCTGGCGAAATTGCTTCTCGACAAGGTGATGCCCCCGTCCGCCGAAGAGCAGCGCCTCAGCAACCTCTATGTCACCAAGGGCGTCGACGCTCTCATTCTCGAACTGAAGAAGTTCTAGGCGCTTACGGCGCCGGGACAGAAGTCAGCAACGCCACCGGCGGCGTCGGATGGAACGGGATGTGACTCAGGCGCATCGCGAGCTTTATCGGCGGCAAGACCGCCGGCGTTACCAGGTTTCACAGGAGTCACAGGCTAGAAGTCAAAACGATGGCTGACGCCAACTCTCGGCTCCTGGATCCCATTGCCATCAGGCTTCGCAACCGTATACACTGGCGTTGCCTATGGCATCCCAAACCGATCACGCCCAATCGCTGAAGCTCGCTCGCGAAGACCGTAGCTTCTTCGGCCATCCACGCGGCCTGGCCACACTGTTCTTCACGGAAATGTGGGAGCGGTTCAGCTACTATGGCATGCGCGCCATCCTCATTTACTTCCTGACGGACACGATCGGCAAGGGAGGGCTGGGCTTCACCGATTCCAAGGCTGGAGCGGTCTACGGCCTCTACGCCTCCATGGTGTATCTGTTGTGCCTGGGCGGCGGCTGGGTGGCCGACCGCATTACCGGCCAGCGCCGCGCCGTTCTAATTGGCGGCGTCTTCATCGCGGCCGGCGAATTCTGCCTGGCCATGCCCAGCGAAGTCTCGTTCTATGCGGGACTGGTCCTCCTGATGATGGGCACGGGGATGCTGAAGGGCAACGTGAGCACCATCGTCGGCCAACTCTATCAGCAGGGCGACCCGCGGCGCGATTCGGGATTTTCCATCTTCTATATGGGCATCAACATTGGCGCGCTGATCTCGCCGCTCATTTGCGGCTGGGTCGGTCACAACTATGGCTGGCGCATGGGCTTCGCAATCGCCGGCGTTGGCATGCTCGCCGGGTTGATTCAGTACGTGCTCGGCGGCAGACATCTGGGTTCCGCCGGATTGCATCCGGCCAGCACCGGAGATCCGGTGAAAGACCAGCGCCAGAAGCGCAATGCCGCCCTGGCGGTGGGCGGCGGCCTCGCGGTTTTCGGCTTGATCGCTTTACTCGGCGCGGCGGGCGTATTTCAGATGACGGCCGAGGGCATCGATAACATAGAAGGCTGGGCTCTGCTAGGGATAGTCGTGGTGGTCTTCTCCTGGCTTCTGTTGGGGAAGGGATGGACGCCCATAGAGCGTAAACGTTCGGCCGCGATTCTGGTCCTGTTCATAGCCTCTGCGCTGTTCTGGGCGGCTTTCGAGCAGGCCGGCTCTTCCCTGAGCCTGTTCGGTGAGCGCAGCACGCACCGCAGTCTGTTCGGGTATGACTATCCGGCAAGCTGGTTTCAATTCGTGCAGCCGTTCTTCGTGATTGCGTTCGCCCCGGTGTACGCCTGGCTGTGGCTGGCACTGACGAAGCGGGAACCTTCCAGCCCCGCCAAGTTCGCCCTGGGATTGCTCTTCGGCGGCCTGGCGTTCGCGATTCTGGTGCCCGCGGCGATGATGGCCCAAAACGGTGCGCAGGTGGCGCAGTGGTGGCTTGTTACCACCTACTTCCTGCAGACGATGGGTGAGCTTTGCCTGAGTCCGGTGGGTCTCAGCGCTATGACGAAACTCGCGCCCGAACGCGCTGCGGGATTCATGATGGGCATCTGGTTCCTCTCCACCAGCATCGGAAACTGGATGGCCGGAAAGGCCGCGTCGCTCTACAGTTCCATGCCGCTGCCGACTTTGTTCGGATCGGTGGCCGCTTTCAGCATCGGCGCCGCCGTGGTGCTCACGCTGCTGATCAGGCCTACCGTGCGGCTGATGTCGGGAGTGAAGTAACAGATGTGTCGGGGAGCCCGGAGTATGCTGTAAGGCATGCGAATTGCCCTCCGTTCCCTCTGGCGGAAGCCCGTATTCGCCGCGGCCGCCATTCTGACTATCGCGCTGGGAGTAGGAGCCAATACGGCCCTCTTCGGCGTCATCTATACCGTCCTCATTCAACCCCTGCCGTTCCGCGATCCCGGGAGACTGGTGCAGATCTGGCAGACTCACCCGGCTTTGCCGCAGTTGCAGGTGACGGTTCCGGACTTTCAGGATTGGCGCGGGCAGGCCCATAGCTTTCAGCAAATGGCGGCCTATACTCTGTCAGCAATGAACCGCGGAACCCTGCTGGGACAGGGCGTCCCGGAAGTGGTCCACGCCACGATGGCGGGCAGCAATCTGTTTTCGACCATGGGAATCCAGCCGCTGGTGGGCCGGGCCTTCAGCGATGCCGAAGAAGGCGCGGGGCAGAAGGTAGCGCTGCTCAGTGAGTCCCTCTGGCGGCGCAAGTTTGGCGCGGACCCCGCCGTTGGGCGCGGCCCCCGCCGTTGTCGGCCGGCAGGTCCGGATCGACGGGCAGTCCTTTCATGTGGTCGGTGTCGTGCCGCAGAGGCAGGCATTTCCGGAATGGGCCGATCTCTGGATGCCTCTCTCGCTCATCGAGCCGGACCTGCGGAATCGGCGGAAGTTTCATCCGCTCGAAGTGATCGCCCGCCTGAAGCCGGGTGTGCGGCCGGAGCAGGCGCACGGTGAAATGCAGACCATCGCCCGCCACCTGGCCCAGGCGCATCCGGAGACGAATGCGACTGTGGGCGCGTACGTGATTCCGCTGGCGCAGGAGATCACCGGTGCGGTGCGGCCATCGCTGTTGCTGGCGTGGGCCGCGGTCGGACTGATTCTGCTCATGGCGTGCGCTAATCTGGCGCATCTTTTTCTCGCGCGCATCATCGAGCGGCATCACGAGATGAGTATTCGCGAAGCGTTGGGCGCCGGCCCGTGGCGGTTGGTGCGCCAAGTGATGAGCGAAGCCTTCCTGGTGGCGGCGATTGGCGGAGGGGTGGGAATCGCGTCGGCTGCCTGGACCAGTCAACTGCTGCGGAAGCTCGCGGCGAACCAGATTCCCCGGTTCGAATGGGCGGGATTCGAAGGACCCGTCTGGATCTTCGCCGCTGCGATTTCGCTGATCGGCGCCGTGTTGTTCGGATTGCCCGCCTGCTGGCAGGCGATGCGGCCGCGGCTGCACCTGGCCGAGGCCGGCCGGTCTGTGACGCGTGGGCGGAGCCGCCTGGGCGCGATTCTGGTGACGGGACAGGTGGCCATGGCGCTTCTGGTGCTCGCGGGTGCGGCCCTGCTGATGCGCAGCTTCGGGGCGCTGCTGCGCGAAGAGGCGGGCTTTCGCGCGGACCAGGTGTGGACCATCCCGAATCTTCCGCTCCACGGCGATGGCGGCCAATTTGCGCCTTTTCTGATGACCCGCCTGGCGCCGGCGCTGAGCCGTGTGCCGGGAGTGCTCGGCGTCGCGGCCGTGAACGCCGCTCCCATGAGTCTTTCGTCCACCGACCACAGCCGCTTCGCGACACGATTTGGCATTGAGGGGAGGACCTTCGACCCAGGCAGTTACCCGGTGGCACAAAACAGGTGGGCTTCGCCGGAGTATTTTCAGGTGCTCGGGATTACTCTGCGAAGCGGCCGCTGGCTCAGCGAAGCGGATCGCCAGAAGCCCCTCATCCTGATCAATGAAACCCTGGCGCGCCGCTTCTTTCCGAATCAGGATGCCGTCGGCAAGCGCATCCTGGTCGGCGTGATGGATCCGAAACCGTTTGCCCAGGAGATCGCAGGCGTAGTGGCGGACGTGCGCGATATGGGGTTAGACCAGGAAGTGGAGCCCACGCTGTATGGCATCGACACCAGTCCAGTCATGACGCTGCTGGTGAAGACCACGTCCGGGTCCATCCCGATCGCGCCGGCGCTGGAAGAGGCGATTCACCGGGTGGATCCCGAGATTCCCATTCCCAGAATTCAGCCTCTCCAGCAAAACGTAGCGGAGTCGATGGCCCGGCGGCGCTTTGCGCTGATTCTGCTCGCCATCTTCGCGGGCATGGCGGCCTGCCTGACGGTGGCGGGCATCTACGGATTGTTGGCTCAATCCGTCAACGCGCGGCTGCGCGAATTCGGAGTGCGGGCCGCCATCGGCGCCGCCCCGGGAGAGTTAGTCGCCATGATCCTGCGCGAGTCCCTCGCGCTCGCTGTCCCGGGATTGATCGTGGGCCTGGTTTTTTCGCTCGCCTTCGCCAGAGTGATGAAGACTTTTGTCTACCAGCTCTCCCCTGTCGACCCCATCTCGATCGGCGGAGCGGCCGTGTTCCTCGTCGTCCTGGCACTTGTTTCCGCCTGGCTGCCGGCAAAGCGGGCGGCGTCGGTGGATCCTGCGCTGGCGCTGCGGAGCGAGTAGGACAGACGATCGCCTTTCGTCGTCTGTCAATTAGGGGCGGACCACCCGCAAAACGGGATGAAAAACCGGCGTTGGTAACACGGGCGGTCTTGCCGCCGGTTGCACTGGCCGACCGGCGACTAGATCGCCGGCGTTACCCAGTCGCTCGACCGGTTTTTCGACCCTGTTGGGGCGCCCGCACGCGGGCAACGATAGGTATGAAAATGGCTGGAAAACGCGTCGGGATTTCGCGAAGGGGCAAATTCGAGCCAGGCACGAAGATTCGCGTGCCCTTATACATTCAAACAGACGACAAAAAACGATCGTCTGTCCCACGGGGCTAACGAATTCTCATCCGAGCGGGTGAAGCTTCGCCTCATGAGCCGCCTGTCAATGGACCTGGCCCGCGCCGGCCACCTCCGGGCGATTGGGGGCGATTTTCGAGCCTGGCACGGATTTGCGGCGGACACACGGCTCGGGGTTTGCGAGGGTGTCTTCTTGCGCTACGGCCGGTTGGCAGGCGAAAGCGCCTGTCCCCAAAAAAACTACAGCCCTTCCCAGGCGAACGCCGAGAACTTGCGAATCGTCGTGAAGCCCACCCGCTCGTACAACTCCACCGCGCCTTCGTTGGAACTCGTGACCGTGAGACTCGCCGCGCGGCACCCTACTTCGCGCAGAGTCAGAAGCGAACGCCGCAACAGGGCGTGGCCGATGCCCGTACCGCGCACCTGCGGAGATACGCAGATCTGTGTGATGTGGCCGCAATCCGTGGCCACGAGGCTGGCCAGCGAGATGCCGCACATGCGCCCGGTCGCGGCTTCGAACGCCGCAAAGGACGCGGTACGGAAGAACGTTCCGCATCCCGGATACTCCACAATGTTGTGCAGAAAGCGGCGGGCGCCCAGGATGCTGCGGTATTGATCGTTAATGCGGCTGTCCACATGTCCCGCATAGGCTTTGGCGATCAACTGCGCGGCATCGTCCTGGTAGAGGTCGCTCCACCTTTCGATATACATGGGACGCCGCACCCGGCCTTCGCCCAGGTCGGCCGCCGGCAGTTTCACGCGCATGAAGTTGCGGTCGTAACTGCTGGCCGCGCCAGACGCCGGCAGCGTGCGCCGGGGGTCGTAACTCAGCATCATCAACTGCGATTCCACCCGGTGGATGTGGTGGTTTGCGGTGATGCTGTCGATGGCCGATTCCAGCAGCAGGTTTTCCCGCTCCCGCGTTCGTACTGCGTGCCGCACGTAGAGATCGCCCACCAAGCCTTTGCTTTCCTCCAGCACGTAGTAGAGGTATCCGGTTACTTCGCCGTGTTCGATCAGGGCGCTGCCATTCAGAGCGCGCAAATCCACGAAGCGGCGGACCAGATCGGCGGATTTGTCGAAGTCCCAATCCAGTTCGGCCCGCCATGCCGCGGTTTCCTCCTGCAAAATGGGCTCCAACGCAGCGGCACCGACGGTCCGCAGATCTACGATAGGCGGCGAAACGCCCAAAGGAGCGGGATTTAACCGCGCTGCCATCCAGTTGCCTGCTATTGTATCGCGTACATCGCTGCGTATCCCAATTGCTGCTTTACCACGTCGCGCGGATACGACATCGAAACTTTGTCCCCCACACGCTGCAGGTCCGCATTGACGCCGCACCAGTAGCTCGGAAGGTTCAGCTTTTGATAGCGTGCCACCACCTGGTCACGCAGCTTGGGGTCGAAGTGAACGCCGTATTGATCCACCAGCGCCTTGATGGCTGCGTAGTCGCCTTCCGCTTTGATGCGCATCAGTTCGGCCAGCAACATGCCCACGCCGCTGCGCATCTTATTGAAATCCTGCAGAGCCAGGTAAGTCTTGCCGTTCCGCTCAACCTTCGCAATTGCGCCGGTCTTGTCCTGCACGTAATTGACAATCAACTGCCGATTGCGCTGGTGATCTTCTTCGATGGTGTCGCCCTGCGGAATGCGATAGAGCTGTGTCAGCACGGTGCGCACGGCGGCATAGTACATGGCCTTGCCCACCTCCGGGCTGGAAATCAGGCCCAGTTGCTGCAACTTCGGATCGAAGACGCTCCACAACGCCATCAGGTCTGCCCGCGCTTCTTCCATGGTGGAGAAATACTCTTTCAGATATGCTTCGGCCCCGCTCTGCTGCAGCCGCGGGCTCAGTTTGCCGCTGCCGTGGCCGATCACTTCATGCAGAGAGGTCATCATGTCGGAAGCTTCCTCGCCATACTTTTTGCAGATCGCGATCTCCTCTGGCGAGGCGGTGAACTCCTCGAGCACGCCACTGCCCTGCGCCTCGCGGAGGGTGCGGGAACTGCCGGTGAACAGGAAGCTCTTGCTGCCGTACTTCTCGCGGATTTCGTTTTCGTTCGGCAGGTTGTCGCCCACCGTGGTCACGTGGAAATCGCCCGTTTCGATCGCGGTCTCCACGGCCTTCGCCAATGGCGGCTTCACGCCCTGCTTCTTGTACTGCGGCGCCCACGGTGCGTTGTCCTCGAAATACTGGGCATTCTGCGCCAGCTTCACCATCAAGCTGTTCATCTTCTGGTCGGTGATGCTGACGAAGCTCTGCGACGTGGCTTTGGCGGCACGCGCGTCGCGATACACCTCGATAAAGCCGTTGGCGAAGTCGACGCTGGGGTTGTTCTGCACCCAGGCGATGCCGAACTGAATCCAGTCCGCCGGGTCGCCGGTCTGGTAGTAGCGGATCAGCGCGGCGATCACTTGGTCCTGGCCCGGTTCGGCGTACGGCCGCGCCTTTTCCAGAAACTCGTTGGTTTTGCGGAGGAACGGCGCGTACATGCCGGGCGGCACCTTGCCACCGGGCGTGCCCGCGCGATATACCTCTTCTACCAGCTTGCCGTCCTTGCCTTTGACCAGGCGCGAGTTGAGAGGGTGGACGTCGTGGAAGTTCGCTACGTCCGCCATGCTCACGTTGAGGTAAAAATTGTTAGCGCTGGATTGCAGAATGTCTTTGCCGCCCTGCGGACTCTTGGCGGTGATCAGGGGCTCGAAATTCGGGTCGAACAGCGAGGGCCGCAGCGCTTCCAGTTCCTGGTCCAGGTCCGCTAGCGTTTTGATGGCCGGGGTGCCGTAGGGCGTGCCTTGGAAGAGGCCCGCCTTCAGCGCCTGCGCGGCGGCGGCCTTCATTGCCTCGTAGGAAAATTCCGGAAGGAATTTCTGCGCCGTCATTTCGTTGTGATTGCCGCGGTTGGCCCAGAACAGCTTGGTGAACTTCGCGAACTGCATGCGTCCATCGGGCGGCAGGTTCATCAGCGTTTCCAGGAGCCGCTTCTGGCGCAGTCCGAAGCGCGAGTTCTGATCGTAGTTGATCGGGTCGGCCGCGATGGAAGCCTGGCTTAGATAGTACGCCAGCATCTGCTGTTGCGGCGAGAGAGCCTTGAAGCTTTCCGCCTGCAACTGGACGAATCCGGTGGTCCCTACGCGATCCACCAGGACCCGGTCATCGGCACAAACGGCCACGCCGGCAAGTACGAAAATCAGGGCAATTCGCAAGACAGTCCACCTCTTTCCTTATGGTAGCCCTGTCGTCGCGATAGAATACCTCCATGTTTCACCGTATCTTGTCCTACAGCGCCGTGGTGTCTCTGCTGGTCTGCTCTGCCTTCGCCCAGGGCAAACGTCCCTTGAACCATCAGGATTACGATAGCTGGCGTGCTATCGCCGGGCAGCGTCTTTCGCCCGACGGAAAATTCCTGGCTTATGCGGCGTTCCCGCAAGAGGGCGATGGGGAACTGATTCTTCGCAACCTGGTCACCGGGAAGGAGACGCGTTACCCGGCGGGTGCGCGGCCTGCGCCCGCGGCGGGTTCTGAAGAGGCGCCGGCGGTGGAAGCGCGCGGCGCCACTATCCTGTTCTCTTCCAACAGCCGGACGCTGGTCTTCTCCACCTTCCCTTCGAAGGGCGACACCGACAAGGGGAAGAAGGAAAAGAAGACGCCCGACCAGATGCCGAAGGACGGCATGGTCATCGTGGATCTCGCCTCCGGGCAGTCCACTCCCATCCCGCGTGTCAAGCGATTCGTCCTGCCTGAGAATGCCGCGGGCTACATGGCGTATCTGAAAGAGGCGCCCGAGGGAGTTCCCGCCGCCGCCGCGCCAGCCACCGGGAACGGTGACAGCGATCAGCAAGGCGGGCGTGGCGGCCGTGGCGGTGCAGGCGCCGCTGGCGCCGGCCGCGGCGCGCGCCCCGAGTTTGGCACGGACATGGTGCTGCGCAATCTGACCGACGCGGCCGAGCGGACCTTCTCCGACGTGGTCGAATTCTCTTTCAGCGACGATGGCAAGCAGATCGTCTATGCGGTTTCCGCGCGCGATACCGCCAAGAACGGGGTCAGCGCCGTCCGCCCCGGCGTGGCCGACGCGCCCGCCGCGCTGCTGGCCGGCAAGGGCAAATACCTCAAGCTCACCTGGGACGAGAAGCAGACGGAAATCGCCTTCCTGAGCAGCCATGACGACGCGGCGGCCAAGCAGCCGAAATGGAAGCTGTATCGCTGGGATCGCCAGTCGCCGGCGGTCGCCGAGTTGGTCTCCGCCGATACTCCGGGATTGCGCAGCGGATTCGCCATCAGCGACAAGGGCAACCTGAGCTTCTCCAAAGACGGCACGCATCTCTCCTTCGGAGTCGCGGTCCCCGCCCCCGAAAAGGCCGACAACCCCGATGCCTCCACCGACGACAAAGCGGTGGTGGACCTCTGGTCGTATAAAGACGACTACATCCAGCCGATTCAAAAGGTCCGCGCGACACGCGACCGGGACCGCACCTATACCGCCGTCTACTCTATTCCGGGCCGCAAGCTGCTGCAGCTTGCCGACGCCGAACTGGAGACCGTCACCCCATCGGAGAATCCGCAATTCGTGTTGGGCAGCGACGATCGCCCCTATCGCCGGGCGCAGGATTACGACGAGCGGTACAGCGACGCCTACCTGGTGGATGGCGCCACGGGTGCACGCAAGCTGATCTCGACAAAGGCGCGCGGGCAGATGACCTGGTCGCCTTCCGGCCGCTACCTGCTCAGCTTCGATGGCAAGGATTGGAACACCATCTCGGTACCGGATGGCAAGACCGTGAACCTGACCGCCAATCTGCCGGTCAAGTTCTGGAATGAGGAAACGGATACCCCCAGCACGCCCGGCGCCTACGGCCAGGCCAACTGGACCAAGGATGGAAAATCGATTCTGCTTTCCGACGAGTACGATATCTGGCGTATTGCGCCGGATGGGTCGGGGGCGAGGAATATCACCGCCGGATATGGCCGCGCGCACAATTTGCGCTTCCGGATGCTGCGCACCGAGACCGATCCGCGGGAGCGCTGGATCGACCCGGCGCAGCCCTTGCTGCTGCAGGCGGACAATCTGAAGACGTGGGAGAGCGGCTTCTTCCGCGGTACGCTGGATGGCGTCCAACCGAAGCAACTCGTCATGGCGAATAAGAGCTTCTCGGCCCCCGTGAAGGCCAAGGATGCCGACGTCTACTTGCTCACTGAACAGAATTTCAACCAGTTTCCGGACCTCTTTGTCACTGACGGCGCCTTCAAGGAACTCCGCAAAGTGAGCGACCTGAATCCGCAGAAAGCGCAGCTCAATTGGGGAACGTCCGAACTGGTGGCTTTCAAGAATGCCGACGGCGTGCCGCTCTCTGCCGCGCTCTACAAGCCGGAAAACTTCGATCCCAAGAAGCAGTACCCCATGATCGTTTACATCTACGAGAGGCTGACGCAGAACGTGAATCACTTTGTGAATCCGGCGCCGGGCCACTCCATCAACATCACGTATTACGTGAGCAACGGGTACCTGGTGCTGACTCCCGATATCGTCTACACCGTGGGGTATCCGGGGCAGAGCGCGCTCAAATGCGTGCTGCCGGCGATTCAGGCGGTGGTGGACAAGGGCTTCGTCAATGAGAAGGCCATCGGCATTCAGGGACACAGTTGGGGCGGCTATCAGATCGCTTACATGGTGACCCAGACCAACCGCTTCCGCGCCGCCGAGGCCGGAGCACCGGTGGCCGACATGATCAGCGCCTATGACGGAATCCGCTGGGGCACCGGGATCCCCCGCCAGTTCCAATACGAGCACACGCAGAGCCGCATCGGCGGCTCCATCTGGCAGTTCCCCACGCGCTTCATCGAGAATTCCCCCATCTTCTGGGCCGATCGCGTGCAGACGCCGCTCATGATTCTGCAGAATGATGGCGACGACGCGGTGCCGTGGTATCAGGGCATCGAGTACTTCCTGGCGCTACGCCGCCTGGGCAAGGAGGTCTACCTGTTCAACTACAACGGAGAGCCGCACCACATCAATAAGCGCCCCAATCAGAAGGACTACACCATCCGCATGCAGCAGTTCTTCGATCACTATCTGAAAGGCGCGCCGGCTCCCGACTGGATGGAGAAAGGCGTCCCCTACCTGGAGCGCGACAAGACGGAGCTGCAGCGCTTGAGTGGGGGGCAGTAAACACCTTCGGTCTCGCCAAGAACGCAAAGAGACCGAGATCTCCTTTGCGAGCTTTGCGCCTTAGCGTCTTTGCGAGAAAGCTCTTTGCCTACGTCCTCGCACGCAACGTGAATCTTGAGTTGGATGCGGGGCGCCACCGGATTGGGACAGCATCTGCCGTTTCGATTTGAGACTTCTCGCAAAGGCGCAAAGCCGCAAGGAACGCAAAGAAACTCAGTTTTCCTTTGCGAGCTTTGCGCCTTAGCGTCTTTGCGAGAAAGCTCTTTGCCTACGTCCTCGCACGCTGCGTGAATCTTGAGTTGGATGCGGGGCGCCACCGGATTGGGACGGCATCTGCCGTTTCGATTTGAGTTTTCTCGCAAAGGCGCAAAGCCGCCAAGAACGCAAAGAAACTCAGTTTTCCTTTGCGAGTCACCGGCGAGCGGCAGTTTCTAGCTCTTTATCGAGTTTGTCCAGCGCAGCTTCTAGCCCGTCACGCTTGGCTTGCTCGGCGCGCAACTGCGTCTCGGCTTCGATGACCTTCGCCTGGGCATTTTGCTCGTAGGTCGCCCAGTCTTCGATTTCCTTCTTGAGACCGGTGATCATGAGAGGGAGTCTGGTCTTCTGGGCCGGGTCCTGGGTGCGGGTCAGCTCTTCCTCGAAGCCCCGGACGTCGTTGGCCTGATTCGCGCGGCGTTGCTGGATGCCAGTGAGTTGCGCCTTTGCCTGATCGACTCGCTGGGTGGCGCGGCTCATGGCAGACTCTTCCAATTGCAGGCGGTATAGCAGGATTTGCGTCCGCTGCGCGCTCAAACTGGCGGCTGCCAGATCCTGCCGCAGCAGGCGTACTTCATTCAGCAGCAGTTGGGAATCGGTAGGTGTCTGCGCCTGCACAATCGCGGCGAAGCAGAGGAGAGGGAGCAGGAGTTTCATCTCTGTATTATAAAGCGCTTTGCAGAAAATTTTACGATAAAATTGGGAATGCCCTTCAGCGGAATGCGCGTTCTGGCACTGGAGAGCCGCCGCGGTGTGGAAATGGCGGAACTGATTCGCCGGCAGGGCGGCGAGCCCTTCGTGGCACCTGCCATGCGCGAAGTCCCCATCGAAGAGCACGCGGACGTCTTCCGCTTTGCCGACCGCCTCTTCGCGGGCGAATTCGAAATGATGATTCTGCTGACGGGCGTGGGCACCCGCCAACTCAATCGACTGCTGGCGGCCCGCTACGGAGAGACGGCTCTCGCCGATGCTCTGCGCAAACTGGTGGTAGTGGCGCGCGGTCCCAAGCCGGTGGCGGCGCTGCGGGAAATGGGTGTGACGCCCGCCGCCGTGGCACCCGAGCCCAACACGTGGCGCGAACTGGTGAAGGTCATCCCAGGCTCCAAGGAGCGCCGCATTGCCGTCCAGGAATATGGCCGGAGTAACGCGGAGTTGCTGGACGCCCTGCGCGCCCGCGGCGCCGAGGTCACCGCGGTGCGCGTCTACAAGTATGGATTGCCGGAAGATGCTGAACCCCTGCGGGAGGCCGCGCGGCGCCTGGCATCGGGCGAATTTCAGGTGGCGCTGTTTACCACCGCCGTACAGATTGGCAACCTGGCGCAAGTGGCCCGGGACCAGGGAGTCGAGGACGCGGCGCTCGCGGCTCTGCGGAAATGCCTGGTCGGTTCCATTGGCCCCAGCACTACCGAGGCGCTGGAAGAGTTCGACGTCCATCCCACCTTCGAGCCCTCCCATCCCAAGATGGGAATCCTGGTGAAGGAAGCGGCGGAACGCGCGCACGGTTAAACTAACCTTGTGCCCCGGCCCGAAAAGAATCTCCTGGTCCAGGTGGAAGAATATGTTGCGCTGGCCCTCCTGCTGCCCGTCGCAACGGTGGTGGGCTATGGCCTGGGCTACCTGCTGGACCGCTGGTTCGGCACCACGTTTTTGAGGTTCGTGTTTCTGCTGCTGGGCAGCGTCTCCGGAGTGGTGCAGCTCATCAGGCAGTTGACGCGGGATTCGCGCAATGACGGAAGCTGACCTTGCAGTAGCGCTGGCGCGCATTCGCAAGCTCATCGCCGTTTTCGGCATGGGAGGCACGGCCGCGGCTTTCGCGTGGCGCGGTTGGCCGGCCGGATTAGGGTTCGGTCTGGGTGCGGTGATTTCCTGGCTCAACTTCCGCTGGCTCCATCAGCTTGTCGATGCCATCGGCGGAAAGAGCATACGCAGGGGCATCGCCGTGATCGCCGGACTGCGCTACCTGCTTTTGGGTGGCGCAGCCTATGTTATATTGAGGTTTTCCAAAATCAGCCGCCCGGCCGCGCTTTCGGGTCTGTTTGTGACAGCGGCCGCGGTAATCGTCGAAATCATCATCGAATTGCGGTATGCACGAAACTGAACTCTGGCTCACCAAGATTTTCAATGATCACCTGGCCTCCTTGGGGAATTCCCTGGCGGGCCTGGTCAACATCGGCCCCGAACCGCGGCCGTGGGCGAATTACATCGTCATGCAGTTCCTGGTGGTGTTGATTATCGTCGTGGTGTTCGCCTTGCTGCGCCCGCGACTCTCGGCGCAGAATCCCGGAAAGTTCCAGCACACCTTCGAGTTGATTTACGATTTCGTGAAAGGGCAGGGAGAAGAGCAGGTGGGCCACGGGGCACACCACTACATTGGGTACTTCGGGACTATTTTCATCTTCGTCCTGTTCATGAATCTGATCGGGATTATTCCCGGGTTCGAATCGCCCACCATGAGCCCTCCGGTGCCGGCAGGCTGCGCCGTGGCGACTTTCTGCTATTACAACATCGTGGGCATCCAGGCCAACGGAATACTCAAGTACCTGGCGCATTTCGTCGGGCCCATCCCGTTGATGGCGCCCTTGATGATTCCCATTGAAGTGGTCAGCCATCTCGCCCGTCCGCTCTCGCTCACCCTTCGTCTGTACGCCAACATGTACGCGGGCGAGCAGGTGACCATGACGTTTCTGGCTATGACCTATCTGGGTGTGCCCGTCATTTTCATGGGCCTCCACGTTTTTGTGTCCTTGTTGCAGGCTTATATTTTCATGTTGTTGACCATGCTGTACGTGGCCGGCGCTACCGCCCACGAACATTAATACCGGCATTTTGCCGCTCTTTCAGTGTGAGCCCGGCTGCCAGAGGATGACGGGAACCACCTCCTGAGAGCGATTTCTTGAGGAGAGTACCATGACGAAGAAGTTTGCAGTTCTGTTGTTCCTGTTGCTGGCCGCCAGCACCCTGCTGTGCGCCCAGACTCCAGCCACCACCCCCACTGGCGACACCACCTGGCCCGTTCGCGCTGCCGGGGCTTTTTCAATGGCGATCGCTTCGGGCCTGTGCGGGCTGGCGCAAGCCAAGGCGATCGCTTCCTCCGCCGAAGGTATGGCGCGGAATCCGGGAGCTTCCGCAGCCATCCGTTTCGCGCTCATTTTGGGTCTGATTCTGATTGAATCGTTGGCGCTTTACACCATGGTCATTGTTTTGAAAGTCAGCTAATCGTCCGATGGGGCAGGTCGTCCTGGCCTGCCCTCCTCCAAAGTTGTCCTCGGTACTCTTGAACCTCAAAGGCTAGTACGTCGGGCAGTGGTTCCAGATAGACGGTCTATTGACCTTAGGGCTCCTACCAATTAGGATTTAGTAACATTCATGGAACAGCGAAGAACCAGGCGATTCAAATTGCAACTTCCGCTCTCGATCACACGCGCTGGCGCTGAACGAGTCGCATTAACAGGACTCACTGCCAACATCAGTTCGAGCGGTGTGCTCTTCACCACGGAGCGCGAACCCGATCTCGGCGGGCCCATCGAGTATGTGATCACGCTGAATTCGGACAGCGCTCCGGCTGTCAATCTGCGCTGTATCGGTAAAGTCTTACGGACCGAAAAAGCGCCGGGCGTGGATGTCTCGACCGCCTACCAGATTGCGGCGACCCTCGAGCGCTACGAATTCGTGCGCGAGCACTAGCTCCTTCGATCCTTTTCCGTGCTAAATTAGCAAAGAAAAGGCGAAGGCCCATGGATCTCTCGCTCGGGTTTCCCGAATTCTCCCAGGAACTATCGGTCGCCTCAAAACCATCGCTGGAAGTGGTAGTCGCGCGCTTCCAATCGGTACACCAGCAACCCGATTCGCCGGTCCGTGCGATTCATCACCAAGCCGCAACGGAGGGTTCCTTTGCCGAGATGCCAGCCGCGGTGGATGCGCNNCTCTACGTTCACCAGGCAGACGCTTTCGAGCAGATCGCCGCCGGCCATAACGTTACCATCGTGACGCCCACGGCCAGCGGCAAGACCCTCTGCTACAACCTGCCGGTGTTGAACCTGCTGCTCGGCGATGCCGGAGCCCGCGCCATGTACCTGTTTCCCACCAAGGCGCTGGCCGAAGACCAGCTCCACGAATTCAACGCGGCCCTGGAAGAGATGGGCTCGGAGATCCGCGCTTTCACTTATGATGGCGATACACCGCAGGACGCCCGCAAGGCCATTCGCCAGCGGGCCAACGTAGTGTTGACCAACCCGGACATGCTGCACTCCGGCATTCTGCCGCACCACACGAAATGGGCGCGCTATTTCGAGAACCTGCGCTACATCGTGATCGACGAGCTGCACTACTATCGCGGGGTTTACGGCAGCCACCTGGCCAATCTGCTGCGCCGACTGGCGCGCATTTGCGAATTCTATGGCTCCCGGCCGCAGTTTATCTGCTGCTCGGCCACCATCGCCAATCCGCGGGAACTGGCCATCGCACTTACCGGGCAGAGCAGCGAACTGGTAGAGCGCAACGGGGCGCCGCGCGGAGAGAAGTTTTTCATTTTCTACAATCCGCCGGTGGTGAACCGGCAACTCGGCATCCGCCGCAGCTACATCAACGAGACCCGGCGGCTGGCGCTGGAGTTCATCGAGCGCAATCTGCAGACCCTGGTGTTCGCCAACAACCGCCTGGCGACGGAGGTGCTGGTCACCTACTTGAAGGATGCCTGCGACCGCAAACCGATCCCCAGCGAAACCGTCCGCGGCTATCGCGGCGGCTATCTGCCACGCGAGCGGCGCGAAATCGAACGTCACCTGCGCGACGGGTCGATTCGCGCCGTGGTGGCGACGAACGCACTCGAGTTGGGGATCGACATCGGGTCGCTGGATGCCGTGGTGATGGCGGGGTATCCGGGCACCATCGCCTCCACCTGGCAGCGCGCCGGACGCGCGGGACGGCGCAAAGGCACCTCGGCCACGGTGCTGGTGGCCTCCAGCGCGCCCCTGGATCAGTACATCATCGAGCATCCCGATTATTTCTTCGGCCGCTCGCCGGAGCATGCCTACATCAATCCCGACAATCTGGAGATCCTGCTGGCGCACCTGAAATGCGCGGCCTTCGAGCTGCCCATCCGTGAAGGCGAGAAATTCGGCGCCCACGATATTGCCGAGATCTGCCGCTTCCTGGAAGAGACGGGTTTTCTGCACCACAGCGGGGAAGCCTGGCACTGGACCAGCGACACCTACCCGGCGGACGCCACCAGTCTGCGCTCCGTCACCAGCGACAATTTCGTGGTGATCGATGTGACCGGAGAGGCCAACGTGATCGCTGAAGTCTCCTTCCCCACCGCGCTCACCACTCTCCACGAGAAGGCCATCTATCTGCACGAGGCGCGCCAGTATCATGTGGAGCGCTTCGATTACGACCAGCGGAAGGCCTACGTCAAGAGCGTGGACTGTGACTATTACACCGACGCCATCGACTACACGCAGGTGCAGGTACTGCAGGAACTGGAGGGCGAACCACTGGCCGGGGCGCGGCGCGCGCACGGCGATGTGCGCGTCAACCGGCAGATTGTGGGCTTCAAGAAGATCAAGTTCTACACCATGGAAAATGTCGGCGCCGGGAAACTCAACATGCCCGGCCAGGAGATGCATACCACATCCTTCTGGCTGCATTTCCCGGCGGCATTTCTGGCCGGCCTGGGCGACTACACACCCACGGAGCGTCAGAGCGGCATCAGCGGCCTGGGCAACGCGCTGCGCACCGTGGCGGCCCTACTCCTGATGTGCGATCCGCGCGACTTGGGAGTCGCGCTCAGCGAAGACGTCGAAGGGGTCCAGGTCTTCGAGCCGAATCTTTATCTGTACGATGCCTACCCGGGCGGCGTGGGCCTGAGCGCGCCGCTCTTCCGTCTCACGCCGCGCCTGTTGAAACACACCGCTGAGCTTCTCGCTGCGTGCCAGTGCGATGCCGGCTGCCCCTCCTGCGTCGGTCCGGTGGGCGAGGTGGGCGAACGCGGGAAAGAAGTAGCGGCGAAGATTTTGCAGGCGCTGCTGTAGGACAGACGATCGTTTTGTGTCGTCTGTCTTCTTGCGTTTCCGCAGACAGGCGGCACAAGGCGATGTCGCGGTAGGGATGCGAGTCGCCCCGAACCCCCCGCACAGATCCGTGCAAGCGCGATTGACGCACACGGCTCTTACCTTGGATGGTTAACGGCAAAGCGCTGCTCCGGGTAAGGATGCACCACCCTGGGACGAGGCAACCAGCGCATGAAAAGTCGACCCAGTCGGATGGCAGAGACTTTCCCCTTTTGTGAGCGCCGTCGTAATACCCACACCCAGTACCGGGCAATCCTCTCCCGAAACAGCCCCAAACTCGCCCAGTTCCCCGGTACGCCGTAGTATTGGTAGTGCCCGTTCCGCACACGTTTCAGCCACCCGCCGACCTTCGGTACCGGCTCGTGCATGCGACTGCGGAGCGTCTGCTTGATCTTTTGCAGTTTCTCCTCCATCCGCTTCCTCGCCGTTTGTCTTCGGATCTTGAAATGGCCCTGCCTGGTGCTTCCACAACTGTGGGTGAACCCCAGAAACGTGAAACTTTCCGGCTTCCCTTCTCCGCGCGCCCCGCGATCCCGTGCCGCATTTGGTCCGAACTCTGGAGAGGGCCGGGAGATTGAGTTGCCGCCGGTGCGCTGCCAGATCCGAGGCCAGTGCCGGACGGGGCGCCCGCGGCCGGAAGCAGTTGTAATCGACACGACTCCGCTAGCGATGCCGTTGCACGAACTCGGACCGATTCAGATGCTACCCGTGCGGCGCACCGCCGATGAGCCGCTGTTCAACAGCCTCATGGAGCATCATCACTATCTGGCTTATGAGCAACCAGTAGGGGAGCATCTAAAGTATCTCGTCGCGGCGCAGGGCCGCCCCATCGCCTGCCTGGCGTGGAGTTCAGCGCCACGACATCTGGGCAGTCGGGATCGCTACATCGGCTGGAGCGCGGAAGCGCGGCGGCAGAACATCCGCTTCATCGCCTATAACACGCGCTTTCTGATTCTGCCGTGGGTCCATGTTCCACATCTGGCATCGCACATCCTGGGGAAGGTGACCCGAGCCCTGTCCGACGACTGGGAGCAGATGTACGGCCATCCGGTTTACTTCGCGGAGACCTTTATTGATCCCGGACGTTTTCGCGGAACCTGTTATCGCGCGGCGAACTGGAAACTGCTCGGTCTCACCACCGGGCGCGGCAAAGACGACCACACCAACAAGCCGAATCGCCCGATCAAAGAGATCCTGGGATTGCCCTTGACGCGACGTTTCCGAGAGGTGCTCAGCCAGTTATGAAGATGAGACAACAGGTGGACGTAGATCTGGAAGAGTTGGATCAGATCATCGATCGCGGCACGCGCGCACCGCTGAGCGAGGCGGAAGGCCAGAAGCTGAAAGCCGTGATCCATGTCATGGCAGCAAAACTGGAACCGAAACGGAACAGCGAGAAGGCCAGTGCCGTTCTGCCGGCCGATGCGGCGTCGGCAGGCAAGCCGAAAACCGGCGAATGGTCACGGGCGCCATGGCGCCGCGGCGTTTACCGGCGAGATCTAGCGACACTCGGCGCGACGGTCCTCCTCTTCTGTCCGCCAAACCACAGAGATGCCACTGAAAATGTTCCCGAGAACATCATTGATCGCCTGGCAAAGAGTACTCCAGCGTTTGTCGCAATCGGGCGTCTTAGCTCCTCTTCCCAAAAACCGGTCGATCAAAGGAAGACGTTTCCCAAGTCATCAAATAGAAACAAATGGAGCCACCCTCCCGCCGCTCGACTCCTAGGAACACCGTTATCGCAAGCCTGACCCAGGCGACATGCGAATCCGGCACCGCCGCCGCTCCCAGGGCCCACTTTAGAGACGCTATGGCCTTTTTCTGTAAGCCCGGCTGCAATCCTCCTGGCCATCGTCATACCACCGGACTATCCGCTAAACGATACTTCACACCAGTCTCGCCGGGGCACAACTCCGTGGGGATCTGGAACAAGGCGACAGGCTTGAGAGCTCCCGAATCGTTGGGCAGCGTCTTATTGTTGCAGTTTCCGATGCCGTGCAATTTCTGCTGGAAATGGAGGCTGATGGGACGGATGATTGCGCCTGCGGCGCGAATGATGCCGCTCTACACCGGCCGAAGTTCAGAAATGGACGATTTCAGATGATCGATGACATGTTGGGTCGGAAGGTGGTGCGGATGCCAAATAGGAAGGCTTCGTGAAGATCGTTAATGTAGTGGCAAAGAGTGTACGTTTTTCGGGGCTATTTGCGATCCCTGTAACCCATTCAATCTTAATGGGTTATGGAGCGGGAGACGGGGCTCGAACCCGCGACGTCCAGCTTGGGAAAATGGACCATTATTTGCTTTGAATAACATGGAAGCGCACAGCGTTGATTCGGGGCACGAAAAACGCCAATAAACGCGGACCTGTTTTTCAGCCGTATCCAAATGGAGTGTTAATGGAGGGTAAGGCACATGGGCCTTTCCGAAATCCCGCGGCCACCCCCTTTCTTACGCCTTTGATTGCCAAAATCTGCATCCGCTGCCCCCACGCCGGTACGGTCCCGCGCCTTCCAGAATACTGCGCCCGCGGCAGGGGCAGACAGGAGCGAAGCCGGCCAGTCACTCGTTTCCCGTGGGCGCCGACACTGCAGGATTTCCAAAATCTACAGCATGGTGATCGCGGTAGGCCGGCGGGGCCGGTCCAATGCGGAGGCAATGATTCTCGGAATTTCGGCGATCTTACTTCAGGGAGCTCAGAGGCTCCACGGCCGCTCTCTGGTGGATTAAGGCCCTGGCCTCCGCCAACCTTTCCCCCGAAATGATGTCCAGCATGTCTGCGACCTTGATGACCGGCACGTTCCCGTGCTGCCCCAACCCGTGAACGTCTTTATCGCCGGACACAATGAAATCTGAGCCTTCGCGATGTACCGCTCCAGAGCGTCTGTCACCAAGTCGTCCGCTGTTCGGTCCTGCCGTTCGGCGATCTCACCGCCTGTTCTCGCAATTCGTCGGGCACTCGCAGGCTATTGTGAGTAGTCGCCATTCCGGCCTCTCTCACATTGTCAGGCGGTGCCATTCACCGCCCTGGCACTTGATGACTTCCGCTACTTCGTTAGCCGATCCCCATGACTCGGCGGTTGGGAGATCACCAGGAACAGCACCGGCTCATTCGACACATTGCAAAATCGGTGGTGCGTGCCAGGCGGCATCTCTACGCCCTGGCCCACGGATAAAGAAATCGGCCCGCCACCGGTCTCCATAACGGCTTGACCGCTCAGAATGTAGAAAAACCGGTCTCCATAACGGCTTGACCGCTCAGAATGTAGAAAAACTGGCGGGATTTCCGGTGGCAATGAGACACTTCTGAAGCACCGGCAGGCATGTATTCCTCAATGACGCTTAAGTCGGAATCCCTGACCAGATGCCAGCCGTCGCAGCCGGTTCCCCAGGCATAGTGTTCTGCATTATTCCGGCTGATGACCGGTAAAGACGTCACGCCTTGATCGTCACTCATGTCGCAGCGCCACGAGCGGGTCAACGCGGCTGGCCCTCCGTGCGGGAATAAGACACGCCAATAGCGCCACCGATACGAGCAGCGCCGTGAGGACGCCAAACGTGATCGGGTCGGTAGGTTTGATCTCGAACAGCA